>JBEKFD010000069.1:0-19664 GCA_050013495.1 Occallatibacter sp.
TGGCAATGTCCAACGGGGAAGGCCCGAAATTGAGCCCAACCTCGTCTGGTTTGAGCCACTGATGGAAATTGGCCGAGTGCGGGTCGTACTGGCTGGCGACGAAGTTCTCAAAGGCTGCCTGCTGCTGCGGGCTGCGGCTCAGCACCAGGATCAGGTCGGTCATGGGCAGTTCCGGGCTTACGCGCCCGCGGTCGTTCTTCGCATTGGCAAATGGGTGCGTATTGCCTTTGAGCGCCACCAGTCTGCTCTCATCGATCGAATTGACAACCTGTACGGAAGGTACGACCGCCTGCGCAATAGCGGATGCTGCGAAAAAAACTGCACAAATGAATGCCAGAAAGGGTACGAAGCGCGCGGAACGCATAGGGTTTTTCCTTGACTTTCGTGCGACGCCTGGAGCACCGTCGCCGGAAGCGGACAATGGATCATGAGAACTCAAGAAAACTGTCATCCAGTCGATGGTCTAACGCGGCAAGTGAGAGAGTCAAGAAACCGGGGCATAAATTCTTTGGCTGCGGAGGTTTGCCCGCGTTTTGTGCACGCGCAAACACATTCCTCGAGCAGCCGGTCATGGGCCCTAGTAAAAGACGCAATCTGGAGCCGAAGCGTTTGAGAAAAGTTGTAGACCGAAGCCGATTCATTCAAGCAAGATAGTCACCGGGGTCGGGATTCCAAGGCCCATATCTGCTGGTTTGACGTAGAGTATCGAACCGGGAGGTACCGGGGGGTGAAATTGCCTGAGCGTAGATGTCTTTTCCCTTTTGCCGCAGCGCTGGTGTTTTCCGTTGCGCCAGTGCTTGGACACGCTCTTGGCGAGCCTCGCTATGTCTCCAACAAAACAGAGGCCGGAGCATTCGCGCTGGCGGATCGGCAGTCCGCAGTGCCGCTGCTGGTAAGCAACAACGACTGGCCGGGTGTGCTCCGCGCCGCCGGCGATCTCAGTGCCGACATCGACCGCGTAACGGGTGAGCAGCCCACCCTGCTCCACGTTGCCGCGGACGTCCACAACGGCGACGTTGTCCTCATCGGCACCATTGGCCGGAGCACGCTGATCGATGACCTGGTGCGCCGGCACAAGCTCGATGTGAGCGGGATCGCCGGCCAATGGGAGACGGCAGTGACCACCATCGTGGAGCGCCCCATGCCTGGGGTGCGCAGGGCTTTGGTTATCGCAGGTAGTGACAAGCGCGGCACCATCTTCGCCATTTACGATCTCTCGGAGCAGATAGGTGTATCGCCCTGGTACTGGTGGGCCGATGTTCGCGTACCCCATCAGGATGCGCTCTTTGTCGCACCGGGACGCCATGCGCAACCGGTTCCCGCGGTGAGGTATCGCGGCATTTTTCTCAATGACGAAGCGCCCGCGCTTACGGGATGGGTGAATGAGAAGTACGGCGGCTATAACTCGAAATTCTACGTGCATGTGTTTGAGCTGCTTTTGCGGCTGAAGGCGAACTTCCTGTGGCCGGCGATGTGGAACAGCGCCTTCGCTGCCGATGATCCGGAAAACGCCAGGCTCGCCGATGAATACGGCATCGTGATGAGCACCTCGCACGAAGAACCGATGATGCGCGCCGAGAAGGAGTGGATGCGCACGGACGGTCCGTGGAATTACGCTGAAAACCAGAAGAGAATTGACGACTTCTGGCGCACAGGCATGGAACGCGACAAGAAATACGAGGAGATCGTGACGCTGGGCATGCGCGGCGTGAACGACACGCCGATGTCCGCTTCGGCTAACTCCGAGTTACTGGAAAAGATAGTCGCCAACCAGCGCCAGATTCTTAAGGAGACCGTTAATCCCGATCTCGAAAAAGTGCCCCAGGTTTGGGCGCTCTACAAAGAGGTGCAGAGTTACTACGACAACGGCATGCGCGTTCCGGACGATGTTACCTTGCTATGGTCCGACGATAACTGGGGCAATCTGCGCCGTCTGCCTACGCCGGAAGAACGCAAGCGCGCTGGCGGTGCGGGTATCTACTATCACTTCGACTATGTCGGCGACCCGCGTTCCTATAAGTGGCTGAATACCAATCCTATCCCCAAGATATGGGAACAGATGAACCTAGCCTTCCATTACGGCGCGGACCGCATCTGGGTGGTGAACGTGGGCGATCTGAAGCCCATGGAGTTTCCCATCGAGTTCTTTCTCACCATGGCGCGCACACCGGGTCGATGGAACCAGAATAACCTGGATGAGTACACTCGTCTGTGGGCGACGCGCGAATTTGGCCCGGAACACGCAGCGGAGATCGCAGCAGCAGTTGAGGATTACACGCGCTACAACGGCCGTCGCAAGCCGGAGCTGATCGACGCGAACACCTTCAGCCTGACGACCTACCACGAGACAGATCGCGTGGAGCAAGAATGGAAGTCGCTTGCGGCGCGCGTGGACAAGCTTGCCGATGAGTTACCCGAGGATGAGCGCGCCTCATTCTTTGAGCTTGTGCAATACCCCGTGGACGCCTGCGCCAACCTCACCGAGTTATATATTGCAGCGGGGCGCAATACGCTCTTCGCCCGCCAGGGCCGAGCCAGCGCCAATAACTACGCGGATGAGGCGCGCACTCTGTTCGCAAAAGATGCAGCGCTCACGGACCAATACAACCACAAACTGCTGAACGGCCGCTGGAACCACATGATGGACCAGACGCACATTGGCTATACGTTTTGGAACGAGCCTCCGCTCAACGCCATGCCCGCGGTGACGGAGGTACAGCCCGCGGCGGTTGCAAGCTTCGGCGTCGCTGTCGAAGGCGGCCTGGGCTTCCGGCCCTCGCTTGGCCAGTTCGATTCCGTAGCCCAGCAGACCCGTACGCTGACGCTGTTCAACCGCGGCCTTACGCCCGTGGAATTTCAGATAACAACGAGCGATCCGTGGATCGTTGTCAGCCAGAATTCGGGCACGGTGAGCAACGAAGATCTCGCGCTTGATGTGCATGTGGACTGGGCCGGCGCTCCCACCGGTTTCGCTCGGGGTAGCGTCACCGTATCGCAGAAAGGCGCGGCGCCAATCGTTGTTCCTTTGGAGGCGCTGCGACTGCCGGGCGTTACGCGCGCCAATGCAGAAGGCTTCGTGGAGAGCGATGGCTACGTCGCAATCGAGGCCGCAGACACTACGGCGCGCGCTGCGGACGCAGACGTGCAATGGGAGGAACTTCCAGGATTTGGCGAGACGCGGTCTGCGATGACGGTCTTCCCGGTCACGGCTGCCAGTAGCACGTCCTCTGAAGCAAGTCTTCAGTACCGGATGTATCTCTACGGCTCAGGGGGCTTTACTCTCGAGACTGTTCTTGCGCCCACACTCAATTTCGTTCCCGGCCGCGGCCTTCGTTTTTCGGTATCAGTGGACGACGGGCCGCGCACCATCGTCGATGCACTCGAGCACAATACCCAGAGTGATTGGGCGCAGGCGGTCCGTGACGGTGTGAAGAAGGTCTCCATTCCGCTCACGATTGCTTCTCCTGGATATCACACGCTGAAGGTCTGGATGGTCGATCCAGGCGTGGTGCTGGAGCGGATCGTTCTGTCTCACAGCGTTCTGCCCAGCTATCTTGGGCCTCCGGAGAGTTTTCATGCCACCCAGCCTACATCGGGACAAACGCCTGCCGTCGGCACAGGCAGTACGCGGTAGATTGGCGATGGGCGCTCAGAGTCAACGTTCAGTCAATGTTTAGGTTGCAGCGTGTATCATTTTCTTCGAGAAGAAGCAGAATACAATTCTGGGCCCAATCAACCACGATCACCGGTTGCGAGGGAAGTCGCTCTCTGGAGATACCACAATGTCGCGCAAGGAATTCATTGTTACAGCATTCGCCATTCTGATTTCGTTTGCGGGCGTGGTCCAAGCACAGGACTCGGGCCCGTACAAGGTTATAAAGATCCAGCTTGTGGGAGGCGATGGCGGATTCGATTACGTGACGGCCGACGCTGACGGCCGCAATCTGTATGTCGCCCGCTCTGGGCCTGCCGGACACATTGGCGTGTTCAACTTGGACACGCTGGCCCAGGTGGGAGACATCCCCGGCACAAGCGCGCATGGCGGCGCGGTAGATACAGCGACAGGGCACGGATTTGCAACGTCAAAGCCCGTGACGATGTTCGATGCGAAGACATTTGCGATTTTGAAAAAGATCGACGTGCAGGGCAATCCGGATGGCTATCTCAACGACACCTACAATCATCGCTTCTATGTGCTCAGCCACTCGGCGCCGAATATTACGGTGCTCGACGATAAGGACGGGGCGATTCTGGGTACCATCGACATTGGCGGCGCGCCGGAGCAGGCTGCCACCGACGGCCGCGGCAGAATCTACGTCGACATCGTAGACAAGGCTGCCATCGCGGTGATTGACGCAAACACCATGACGATAACCGGAAAATACGACCTCTCGAGCAAGGGCGGGGGATGCGCAGGCCTGGCGCTGGACACGAGGAACAACATCCTGTTCGCCGCGTGCCGCGACAACAACAATATGATCATGCTGTCGGCGGCCGACGGACATATCATTACCGATCTGCCGATTGGCAACGGGTGCGATGGAGCGACATTCAACCCGGCGACCATGGAGGCTTTCAGTTCGCAGGGCGATGGAACGCTTACTGTAATCAAGGAGAACTCGCCCACCAGTTTCTCCGTCGAGCAGACAGTTGCAACACCGGCGCGGGCCAAAGTGTTGACCCTTGATACCAGGACCAACGAGATTCTGACGATCACTGCCGAATATGGACCGGTGCCTGCGGCGCCAGCGCAGGCTGCGGGCGCTGCACCTCCTCAGGGCGGTCCGCCGACTGGCGCCCCGGCGTGGATGCGCGGTCCACGTCCGCCGATGATCCCAGGCTCATTCCAGATACTTGTGATCGGCAAGTGAACAAGTGAAGAACTGAATTGAGCAGCGAGGGTCCGGGTGACGGATAAGCAATGATGAACGGCTAGAAGTACTTTCCGCTTTCTAGGTCGCGGGTAGCTTGCATGACACTTTCGGGCCGGCCGAGATCGCGCCAATAGCATTCGTCCCCGCGAAAAGCGACGATCTTTTCTCCCTTGGCAGCGAGATGCAAATAGGCGTCAATAATGGAGAACGCGCCTTCCTGTTCCATGGTTGCAAACAGGCGAGGGGAAACGACGTGGATGCCGGAAAAGGCAAGCGCCTTGACCTTCTGCGCAGGCCGCACCAATTCAGACTGCGCGTCTTCCTGCTTCGCGGGCCGCCCTGCGCGACGGCCGCAGAGTTGGTGAAGCTCGTCGAACAGCAGGTACCGCGAACTCTCCCGCTCCTGAACTGCCAGCGTGGCCAAGGCGTCATTTTCCAAGTGAAACCGAACCATATATCCAAGATCGAAGCTGCTGATCACGTCCACATTATGCACGATGAACGGCTCTTGCGCGTTGCCGGCTTCTTCGAGAAAAAACCAAGCGGCATTTTTCAAGCCGCCGCCTGTATCCAGCAAAACCTGCTCATGAGAGACTTCAATGCGCATGCCGAAGTTGTGGTTGGCTTTCAGGTAATCGACAATCATGTCCGCGTGATGGTGCGTGTTGACAATCACCTCGCGCACGCCGAAGACGCGCAGGCGTTCGAGCGCGATCTGCAGCAACGTGCGGTCGGCAACGGTTACCAGCGCCTTGGGGCGGTCATCTGTGAGCGGCCGCAACCGCGTACCGAGCCCTGCTGCCAGAATCAACGCCTTCATTTGCCCATCTTCTCCAGCTCGATATGGCGGACGACTACAGCCACCCCATCGCTGCCGCGCAAATGCCGGGCCAGTTGCTCGGCCAGATAGACAGAGCGGTGCTGGCCGCCAGTGCAACCGAAGGACACCATTAGATTTTTGAAGCCGCGGCTTTGATAGCTGCTCACGCTTGGATCCACGAGCGACAGAACCGCTGAAAGGAACTGGTGCACGCTCTCTTGCCGATTGAGATAGTCGATCACCGGCGCATCCTTGCCGGTCAGCGTACGGAACTCCTCTTCCCGCCCTGGATTGGGAAGACTGCGACCATCGAACACAAACCCACCACCATTCCCGGATTCATCGACGGGAATTTCCCGGTGAAAGCTGAAACTGAAAATCCGAACTGTCAAAGACTCCGCGGACGAAGCCAAGCCCTGGAGCTTGTCCGATGCCAACATGGCATTGATTGCATCCATCAGCGCCGGCAACGCGATGGGCAACTTCACCTGATGAGCAAGCCAGCGCAGATTCTTCAGCGCATAAGGCACACTCTGTAGAAAATGGGCCTTGCGCTCATAGAACCCACGGAAGCCATAGGCTCCCAGAGCCTGCATGATGCGGACGTAAACGTACGCGTAATAGTGCTCCATAAAGGCTTCGCGATCGACGTTGATGTAGTTGCCGAGACATTCGAGATAGTAGTCGAGCAACTGCTGACGCAGTTCCGGCGGCAGATCGGCCTTGCCATCATAGAGCAGAGACGCGATGTCGTATTGCAGCGCGCCTTTGCGGCCGCCCTGATAGTCCAGGAAGAATGGCTGCCCATCGCGCAACATGATGTTGCGCGATTGGAAGTCACGATAGAGAAAATAATCGTGACTGGCTGCGAGGAGGAATTTGGTCAAACGGCTGAAGTCGTGCTCAAGCGCCTGTTCGTTGAATGGCACGCCAGCAAGGCGCAGAAAATAATACTTGAAGTAGTTCAGATCCCAGGCAATGGACTGGCGATCGAAGCTCGCGCGCGGATAGCAAACTCTGTAATTCAGATCGCGGCTTGCCTGGACCTGAAATCGTGGCAGCATGGCCACCACTTCTCGATAGGCCTCAACGGCCGGCGGAGCGATGTCCGCGCCTGCACGGTTAGCGCCAAGGAATTCGAAGAGTGTCGTGTCCCCCAAGTCTTCTTCAATGTAAGCGCCCTGGCTCAGGTCTTCAGCGTAAATCTCCGGGACCGGCAATCCGTGTCGGCGGAAATGCCTGGAGAACTCAAGGAATGCTACATTCTCTTCCCGCACGAGATAAAGAATGCCGATGGCGCTGAACTCTCCGCCAGCGAGCCGCACAATAGCTCGCCCCGAGCCGCCAAGCTGGCCTTGAAGCGGATGAGCATGTTCTGCCGGTAAATGGAAATGCTCTTCGAAAAGTCTCTTTAAGACGTCCATGAATGTCTTTCCGGGAAATGCTCAAGCTGCTCCACAAAGATACCTATCCAGGGGAAGCGTGCGCAATGCGCCACGGTTTGTTTGCAGCCTGAAAGGCAAAGAGCCGTCGCTTGGCAAAACGGCGACAGCGTGATTCGATTGCGTGGCTGAGTTCCGCATCAAGCCAATGCGGAGGCAAGCGCTTTCACTCCACGCAGGTCGATTTTGCCGGTGCCCAAGACAGGCAACGCATCAATGTGAAAAAACTGATTCGGACGCGGCTTCCAGAGCGCGGGTAGATCGCACTGAGATACCTTCTCGAGTACCGGCGCGAGTTTCTCCGCTGTAATTGTGTAAACAACGACGATGCGCTCGCCTTTTTTCTCGTCCGGCAGGGCGGTCACTGCGAAAACCTGCTCCGTGATTCCGGCCAATTCCTGTAACTTGTCTTCAATCCTGATGTGCGGCACCATCTCACCGCCAATCTTGCTGAAGCGCGAAAGACGATCGGTGATGGTGAGAAAGCCATCTTCTTCCATGAGAGCAACGTCACCGGTGGTGTACCAGCCACTGTGCAGCACCTCTGCGGTTTTCTCCGGTTTGCCGAGATAGCCCTTCATCACATTGGGGCCCTTCACGAGCAGCATTCCCGCAGTGCCCGGAGCGACCGGTTCGCCTGTTTCCAGATCCACAACCTTGACTGAAACGCCCGGAAGGGGATGCCCGATCTTTCCGCGTCTTCCTCCAACTTGCCTGAAACCGGGGGCGCGAAAGTCGCGGCCATTCACAGTTACCACGGGCGAGCATTCGGTGCATCCGTAACCCTCGAGAGGTCGAATGCCGAAGGTGTCTTCAAAAGCCAATGCCACACGCTCCGGCAGCTTTTCCGCGCCCACCAGAACGTATTGCAGGCTGCCAAAACTCTCCGGTGAGCAACGCCGCATGTAAGCTTGCAGGAATGTCGGCGTGGCAATCAGGAAAGTGACTTTATAGTTGCCGACCAGTTCGCCGATGGCCTTCGCATCGAGCGGGTTGGGATGGTAGACAACACCGACGCCATTCACGGCGGGCATCCACAGAGCAGCCATGAATCCGAACGAATGAAAGAATGGCAGGATGCCGAGGATCTTGTCTCTGCCGCCGAGCATGAATACCTGCGACACTTGTTGAATGTTCGACGCAATATTGAAGTGCGTGAGCATCACCCCTTTTGGATCGCCGGTGCTGCCGCTGGAGAAGATGATGGTAGCGAGATCGTCCACATTGTTTTTGCGCGCGCTGCGGGCCGTTCCAATCGCCATACGAAGCTGGCCCTGGGGCAGGAGCCACGCGACGGCGAGAGAGATAATCTTTTCGACAAAACGCGGCGACTGCAACGCATCTTCAAGGAGAACGGTTCGCCCGGGAATCTCCAGTTTGGGAAAGCGCTCGACAAAGGCTTTCGAGGTGATGACAACATCCACGCCGCACTGGCTCGCGCAGGATGCGATTACTTCGCTGGATGCGGTGTAATTCAAATTTACTGCGATGCGGCCGAGCATCATGAGCGCGTAGTTGGTGAGTGCTCCGCCCACCGAAGGAGGCAACAGGACGCCGACCATTTGCCTCTCGCCGATGAGTGGACGCAGCCTGCGCGCAATGTAGATTGCTTTTGTCATCGCTGAACCGAATGTGACTTTGGGCGTTTTGCCGTCGGCCATCATGAAGCGCAGCGGAAAGCGCCGGGCCGTGTGGATGAGGGCGCGATCCAGTGTCGTCATGCGGCGTTTGCGTTGTTGGAATGCATCCGCCTGCAACTCCTGCACAACGCGCCGCACTGCGATTGCGGTTGATGTTGACGGCATCGGCTGGCCGAAGCTTACCGTGACAGGGTACGGAATGCGGCGCGGCATCTTCCACAGGAAGCGCCCGCGCTCGAAGCTGAAGATGCTGCCCCATACGCCGTCCAGGTTGACAGGAATGATCGGCGCATCGACGCCTTTCATGATCCGTTCCAGGCCACGCCGGAAAGGCAGCAACTGCCCGGTGCGCGTAATTTGGCCCTCGGCAAAGATGCAGACGATGTCGTCTTGGCGCAGAGCGTCGCTGGCCGTGCGCAGGGAGCGAATCATGTCGCGCGGCCTTTGCTCACTGGAGATCGGAATGGCCTTCATCGCTTTTGCGAAGGGCTTGATGAATTTGTTGTCGTAAATGCCCTGGTACATAAGGAAACGAATGGGCCTGTCAGTGGAAGCAATCAGCAGCAAGGCATCCACGAAGGACATATGGTTGCACACCAGCAGCGCGCCGGTCTTGTCTGGGAAGTTGTCGCGGCCGAAAACTTTGACGCGATAAATTGTATGAGTGAGAAAGAACAGCAGCAGGCGGCCAAACCATTCCGGTAGCAGCATCAGCACATAGATCGTGCCCGCGGCAGTAATGAAAGATGCGGCAACGATTACTCCGCGGGGATTGAGATGGATGAACGCAGTGAAGATATAGTAGACACCGGAAGAGAGCGCGATTCCCACGAAGGAGAGCAGGTTTGCAGCGGCGATGATGCCACCTTTGTCCTTCCCTGCCGGCCGATGCTGAATGAGCGCGTTGACGGGAACCGCGTAGAATCCCGCCCAGAAGCCAAGAACAGCCAGCAGAACGCCAGAACCGATGAGCCCGAAGTGGATTCCGCCCAGCGCGAATCCACTCAAAGTCATGCCGATGGCGCCAAGCGGAATGAGCCCATACTCGATCTTGTTGCCGCTGACGAGGCCAGCGACCATGCTGCCGATGCCGATGCCCACGGCCAGCGCGGCATTCAAATACCCGGTCTTCGTCTGCCCGATGTGCAGAACATCCGGCCCATACACAACCACGGTTGAAAACAGCAGCGAGCCCAGAAACCAGAAATATGTATTTCCAAGCACGGCGAGAAAGAGCGCCTGATCACGGCGCATCAAGCCAATTTGCTGCCATAGGTCATCGAGGAAGTTGATGCGGTATCTCTTGTCCGGCGCGGCAGCGGGCACCCGATCGATCCCCAGGCTTGTGAAGAAGCCGATGATTGCAAGGGCCAGCAGGAAGTATCCGGCATAAACTTCGCGTCCATGGAAATGCTCGGCGAGTGAAGCGCCTGTAATGGTTCCAACGATGATTGCCAGGAACGTTCCCAGCTCAATGACGCCATTTCCCCAGGACAAGCGCTTAGCGGGGAGCAGTTCCGGCAACAGGCCATACTTCGACGGCCCAAAAAGCGCGGCTTGCGTGGCAACGAGCCCGAGGGCGACCAGGCAGGCAATGCGCGAATGGGCAGCAAGGCCTGCGGTGGCCACGGTCATAGCGCCGATTTCCATTACCTTGGTCCAGAGCGTAACCCGCCGCTTGCTGAAGCGATCCGCGAGCCAGCCTCCGGTCATGCTGAACAACACAAACGGCATTGAGAAAAGAAATGTGACCAGCGAGACGAAGGTGTCACGTTCATTCCCCGCGAGCCCCATGCCGACAACCATGGCGAGCAGCAGGTTGCGCAGAATGTTATCGCTATAGGCGCCTTGAAACTGCGTAGCGATCAGGGCCCAGAAGCCTCGTTCGCTGCGGCACGCGTCTGGCGTCAAGGACGGAATTTCGGATTCAGCATTCATCTATTTCCCGATCAAATCGGCGGTTCGGTTGGGGTGTCGTCGATTATAGCTCCGGCTCACCTCAATTGGGTTATACTTCCGAGTCATCGGATCATGGGCAGGCCTTACTCTCTATGAGAACGTGCCACAGGCGCTTCCTTGCAAAAAAAATGCAAGAGCGGTTGCCCGGCCCGTTCTTCCAACAGGCCTCCATTCTCTTTGAAGTCGAGGGTACGCACGCATGGAAATCATTGTTGTACTCATTGGCGGAATTTTGTTGGGGATCCCTGTCATTGCCGTCATTGCCCTGGTTCGCAGCGTGAATACGCGCAAGATGCTCAATCAGCTCTCCTGGGATTACCGTAACGAGCTGGCCGATTTGAAGGGGGAGATTGCCAATCTGCGCCGGGAACTCGGCGAAGTCTCTCAGCGGATGGTTCGCACGGATGCAGTCTCATCGCCCGCACCCACCCAAGCAGCAGATGAGACTAGGCGCGCCCCCGCGCACGTCGCGGTCTCATTTGAAGCAATCAAGCCCATACTCGAGCCTTCGGCCAGCCGTGCGACGGATGCGCAGCCAGTGACATTTCCCGTGCCGCATGCTTCTTTGACGCAAACAGGACCGTCTAATGCCGCAATGGTTGGGCCCGCTGCCGGGCCGACTCTGCCGAGGCCGGCGACGCCAACTGATCCACGACAAACAGCACCAGCGGTCCCAGCGGCTTCTAACGCACGAGATGCAATTCAGACCCCGCGTCCAATCACCATCCCAACACCTGAACCTCATCGTGCAGCGGTTCCGCCGAGCGCCCCTCCGCAGACTGCCATTCCTCGCTTCGCCGCGGGTGAAGCAGCACCTCCGCGCGAGAGCTTCGCCGAACGGTTGCGGGCCGCAATTCCGCTTGAAGAACTGCTGGGCATGAATTTGTTTGCCAAGCTGGGCATCATCCTTTTGGTTCTCGGCTTTGCCCTGCTGGGCCGCGTTGCGCTCATTTCCATGGGACCGGGCGCTCGGGTTGCGCTGATTTATGCGGCTGCGGGCGCGATGCTCGGCGGGGGCATCTGGCTCGAAAACAGGGAGCGATATCACCTTGTTGGCCTTACTGGAATCGGCGGAGGCTGGGCCCTGCTCTTTTTCACCACCTATGCCATGTACCACGTCTCCGCAATGACGGTGATGAGTTCCAACACGCTCGATTGCGTCCTGATGCTGGCAGTAGCTGTAGCAATGGTTGCGCACACACTGCGCTATAAGTCGCAGTTAGTTACGGGGCTTGCCTTTCTGCTTGCTTTTTCAACCGTAGCTCTCAGCCAGGATAGCGTCTATGCACTCGTCGCAGGGGTGATTCTCGCCGTTGGCATCATGGCCATTTCTCTGCGCATGGGCTGGTACGAGCTTGAAGTCTTCGGTATCTTAGCCAGTTACTCCAACCACTTCTATTGGCTCTACAAAATGTATCCGGATGGCGTGGCCGACCATGCATTTCCGCAGTTCTGGCCAAGCGCCATCATCCTCATTCTTTACTGGGCCGTTTTCCGTATCTCTTATATTGCGCGCTCAATTCGAGCGCCTCGCGATGAGACCATCTCGACAATCGCGGCGTTACTCAATACCATGCTCCTGGGCGCAATCATGAAGTTCCAGTCCACGCGCCCGGAGCTTGCGTTCTACGGGGTCCTCGCAATTGGAGCGGCAGAGTTCGTGTTTGGGCAATTGCGGATAACACGTCGCCGCCGTCCGGCATTCGTCTTGTTGACGGTAATGGGCACCATGCTCATGTTCGCATCCGTGCCCTTCAAATTCAGCGGCAATAACATTGCGTTCTTCTGGATGATCGCGGCTGAAGTCTTGTTGGTCGCTGGAATTGTTCAATTGGAAGTCCTGTTTCGCCGCCTCGGGCTGCTCGCGGGGCTCATTACAGGCCTATTGATCGTCTATGAAGCGCAACACATCCTCGAATTTCGACAGCACTCGGAGTCGCTGCTGATTCAGGACGGAATCCTATTGCTCACTTGCAGCGCACTGTTTTACTTGAATTCGCTGTTCGTGTGCAGCAAGTGGCGGCATCTCTTCAAGCCGTTCGACGAGGCGCTGGTGATCGCGCAGAGTTATATCGGCTGCATTACCGCCTTCCTCGGCGTATGGGGTCTGTTCACGGGAGATTCGACGGCGATCGGGTGGTCCGCGCTGATGTTGGCGGCAGCATTCGGACTACGCTATCTGAAGAACAAGCATCTGTTTGTGCAAGCATGCGCGCTGTTTATTGCTGTGGCTGTGCGTGCTGCAACCACCAACTGCCAGTTCGCCGACGACTATCCACACCACGTCGCCGCACGGCTGGTAACTCTGCCAATTCTCGCGGTGATCTTGTATGTAACTGCATGGGCGCTTTCCGATGCAGATGTGCTGCGCGTTGCTCTGCGCTCGCTCGCGCTGTTGGCCGGGGCGTCGCTGCTTGTAACTCTTGCCTGGCTGGAGCTGGCCCCATCCTGGGTTGCGCTCGCCTGGATGGGCTTTGCGGTCGTCCTTGCTTTGATTTCCCGGCGCATTTCTCTTCGGGATCTTTCCTATCAGGAACATGTGCTTGCTGCGCTGGTTGCCGCTCGGCTTATGGCAGTAAACATGGACGCGCATAGCTCGATTGAACGCTATCTGCCGTTCCTCGGATGTGCTGGAGCCCTCTACACAATCTCGCGCTATTGCACCCCAAAGGATGCTTCGTACCGGCGGCCGGCGGCGTGGATGCATACATGGTGCGCCACCGCACTCATCGCGGCGCTGGCATGGAATGAGTCTCCGCAGCCATGGTTGGCAGCAATCTGGGCGATACTTGCAATCACACTCGCAGTTATCGATCGTATTTTCGAGATTGAAGAGCTTCCTTACCAGGCGCATGTTCTTGCTCTGCTGGCCGTGATCCGCGCTGTCACCTATAACATTTTCACGCAGGAACAATGGCACGGTGTCCATCTGCGGCTGATCACAGTGTCGATCGTGATTGCGGCCCTTTATGCAATGGCGCGCTGGGTGCGCATGCCAGAAGCACTTCGCGACTCCGAAGCGCGCCACGCCTACACCTGGGCCGGCTCAGCACTTGCGGCGTGGTTATTGTGGAGCGAATTAAATGCGATCAGCGTGGCAGTCGGCTTGGCGGTGTTTGGGCTGTTGCTCTTTGAATTTGGCATCTGGCAACAACAAAGGCAGATTCGGCTGCAATCGCATCTGGCGCTGGGCGCGGCATTCGGGCGAATCTTCTTTGTCAACCTCACGGCCGCAACGCTTCCCGGAGAAGTGCTCAGTCCGCGTGTCTACACCGTCGCGCCCATTGTGCTGATCTACTTTTTTGTCTGGTCGCAGTTGCAATCGGACAAGGCCAAGTCTGATATCGGGCGCTGGTCAGCGAGCGACCTGATCGCGTATTTCGGCACCGGCAGCATTGCCGCTCTGCTTTATTTCCAGACGCCCGAGGATTGGATCGTGGTTGTCTGGGCTGCGCTGGCAATGGCGCTGATGGCGGCAACTCTCTGGCTCGACAAAGAAGTATTTCAACAGCAGGCCGCGCTGCTTGTGGTGGGAATTGTTGCACGCGGCTTGGCTCATAACATCTTCGGTGGAAGTTACTTCGTTGAAGGTGGCTGGCGCGGAAGCTTCTCTGTGCTTTCCATCGCGGTCGCGCTCCTGCTGGGCGCGCTGCCCATCGCATTTCGTCTGCGTCAACGCTATGCTCAGCGCCCGCCCGCATCCTGGCTAAGCCAATTCCTGCCCTTGAAGTATCCGGAGCAATTGTTCTTCTTCGCGCCCGTCGTTCTCATCACTTTCACGATCGCGGTAAAGATGAATCCGGGAATGATCACACTTTCCTGGGGGATTGAAGGAGTGATGGTGATCCTGCTGGGACTTCTGGTGAGCCAACGAAGCTATCGCATTAGCGGACTTTTTCTGCTCCTCCTCTGCGTGGGGAAAATCGTGGTTCGCGATGCCTGGAGGCTAAACGAACGCGACCGCTATATTACCTTCATTGCGCTTGGGGCAGCCTTGACTCTGGTATCTACGCTCTACGGCAAATACCGGGAGACTGTGAGGCGGCTGTTATGAAGCGCGCCGTGGCGTTGGTGGCAATATTGGGGGTTGCAGGTGCGTCTCTTTACTTCGCGCAGCATAGAGAACGCACGGACGCCGTGAGCGTTAACGCAGTTGTGAACGCGGCCGCGGATTGGCAGAGCGATTTGTCGCGCGCACCCATGCACTTCACGCGCTTGTCAGACAATCAGGAAGCGCGTATTGGCGACGAGCTTGCGCAACAGTATGTCTCCGCGCAACCCGCTCAGACAGCAGAGAGGGCCGCGATGGAGCGCTACGTCAACGATGTGGGCGGTCGCGTTGCCGACAACGCCAGGCGCAAGCTCGCATTCCATTTCCATCTCATTCCGGACGCCAATATGATCAATGCTTTTGCTCTGCCGGGCGGCCAGGTGTTTGTCGGCCAGGGGCTATTGGACCAGATGACCAGCGAAGACGAACTTGCCTTCGTAATCGGACACGAGGTTGAGCACATCGACCATTACCACGCCGTCGAACGTGTGCAGATTGAGGCGCAACTTAAGAATCTGAACCTGGATATCGTAGCGGCAATTGCGCAAATCCCAATGTCGTTGTGGCAAGTGGGTTATAGCAAGCAGCAGGAATTCGAGGCGGATCGCGAGGGACTGCGCATCGCCGCCGCAGCTGGATACTCGCCTCAAGGAGCAGTTAACTTGCTGGAGCGGTGGACCAAGCTGCACAACGAGTATGTAATTCACAGCGAGACGCCCGTGGACGAGCTAAGTCAGCTTGCCATCGATGGGCTCAGCGGTTACTTTCGCACCCATCCGCTGCCTTCTGAACGCCTGGAGCAAGTCAACGACGTTATCGCACAGGATCGCCTCAATGTTAATAAGCCTCTCAAGCCTTTTCACATTGAGTATGAAGAAACAAGCGATGGCAGGTAGCTCTTCGTATCGAGCGTCTTTGACTTCTGACGGGACGAAGATCGATCTTGAGCGAATTCCTTTGCGGCGTCAGTTCCACGAAACTCCTCCATCGGTTGTCGTCCATGTAATTCCATCAGCCGCTTCGACTGTGCCGGCTTGAGCAGTCTGGAATCGGATGTGGGCAATGGAATGTTCGCTTCCGTCCTTTCGCGGAAGAACTACCAAGCTCCATGTGGATCCGTTGTCAGCGGAGTGATAGAGCCGAGTGTCTTCGCCGCCAATCCAAACGTCGCCGTTGAATACCGAGACAACGCGCATCCTTGCTTTCTCACTGGGTAGAACTGCCTCCCACGCTCCATTGCCGAGGGAGCGTTCGGCCTGTCCAGTACTATTGATGCGCCAGTGGGGGCGGGCGAAGGCGGCGATTGACGGCTTGTCCATCGCGCGCGGCGGCGCGGCGCTACCGAATGCCGAAATGGCCGGAGCCGGAACTGAGGCCGGAGCCGAGGGCCGCGCGAGACTGACTTCAGGCGCAACCTCCGCAGCGGATGAGCTTTCGATCTGAGGTTCTTGCTGGCGCAGATCGGGCTGTATCGGCAATCCGCCGCGCTCCTGGCTCTCAGGCTCTTGAACGATGGCTTGCACGGCAATCGAGTTTGCCCCCGACTTTGTGGGAGTTGGGCCGGTTGCGGTTTTGCGTGGCGCGACATTTGGCACCGCAGACGGAGAGGTCTCTTTTTGAACCGCGGGAGCGGAGGGAATTGCCGGGGCATTTTCAGCTGCAACGGTTCCGCGATGCTTCAACTCCAGTCTATGTTCGTACAGCAGGCCGGCCGAGCACATTGCGAGGATGCACGCGGCAATGCTTGCCCAGGGAAGCCAGGCGCGCGATGGCCGATGTGCGGAGCGGGGCAACAAGAATGGTTTCGTCCCGGATGCGGGGATGAGTGAGGCCTGTGTGGCGACGCTGAGCACCTCGCGACAATCTGGGCAAGTGGCCAGATGAGCGAATACCTCCGCACGCTCCCGCTGCAGGAGTTTACCTTCAGCAAACGCCGTGAGCAAGTCGTCATCGGGGTGAGGCCCGGCCAGCGGGCTTCGCGCCAGTTCCCTTTGCAGCGGATTGGGTTCAGTTTGCTTCATGTTACAAATCCATCTTCTCTTAGAACGTTTCAACTGTACTTTCTTGCTTCAAACTTGCCGCCACGTCCACATCGATGTCGCGGACATCGAGTTCCAATAGCAATTCGTCGCAGCGGCGGGGGGGAACTCCCGCGGACTGCAGGCGCTGGCGAATCCGCTTGCGCAGCGCGGCTGCAAGCCGGTCAAGCTTTCTGCTGACTGTTGACTCGTGGACACCTATCTGGCGTGCGATATCCGCCAGGGTACGCCGATCAAGGTAATAGGATGCCAGCAGAAAGCGCTCCTCACTGCCAAGCTCAGCCAGAGTCTGCACAATGGCCCTGGAAAGGCGATCGTCTGCATTTGGAGCGGGTGGTTCGGGGCGTTGTGCAAACGAAACCCCGTGCTCAATCTGCTCGTCGAGGCTCACATCCTTGGCATGGGTGCGGCAACGGTCAATGTGCTGCCGGGCGAGCACGGTGCGGAGCCAGCCTTCCAGTGAGCCGCGCCCCATATAGTAGTCGAGCTTGGAGATGCGACGGCCTTCGCTGTTTGGGATTCCGTAAAGGTCGGCGTGGAGGCCGTCGGCCAGTTCCCTTCCGCTCACTTCGTCTCTGGTGAGCCGGCAAGCTGTTGCATGGAGCGCGGCACGGAAGCGGGCGATGAACACATCCCATGCCTTTTCGTTTCCTGCTGAGCAGGCGCGCGCCAGCACAAGTTCTTCCACGCGCAAAGACCTCACAAGTTCCAGGCTCTCGGCTTCGCTTCCCCTGGTGGCGTAGCGAATTACAACCGCAGCCACAATCGCTTTGAAGTGCTCTGGAGTTATGCCGTAAGAATCCGCTCCGGATTCTACGTAGCGCCTTGCAATGGCTTCTTCAATCACACTCCCGAGCACAGGATTCACAGAATCTTCGACCGGAGTTGAAGTCTCGGGGAGCATTTGTACCGATGTTAGCAAGTTTTCTTGCAAGAAACATAGGATTCGGCGTTCTTAAGTCATTGGCAGCAACTGTGGTTCCAAGGAGGGTAATGGCAATGCATTCGAGAATCTGGAGTCTGGCGTGGAACAAACGGCTCAAGAAAACCGCTAACGCAAATTGGACGTGGGAGGAACTTTTCCGCTGTCACGGATTGGGCATGAAGATGGCAGTGGCCGCATTGAGTTGTTTATCGCTGGCAGTTCCGGCTTGCGCGGGCGGACCAGACAGCCAGCGCGCGTTCAGGATTCTGCCGCCCATTGTGCATGAGAATCTGGCTATCTTCCCGGTGGTGTCGAATCAGTCCTACGATACGTCGCAACTGATGACTCTCGACGAGGGTGTTCGTTCCGGACAGGTCACCGTAACCGAAGCAGGAGCAGAGCCCGGACTGATTCGGCCGGGGCAGCCGATGCCGCAAAGACGGGAGGGCGCCGAGGTCAATCGCCTTGTGCTTTACAACAACTCCAGCCACGCGCTGCTCTTGCTTGCGGGAGAAATCGTGACCGGCGGCAAGCAGGATCGCGTGATCGGGTCCGACCGCATTGTTCCGCCAAATGACGGACCTATCGATCTTGGAGTTTTTTGCGTGGAACCGGGGCGCTGGGTTGCATCCAGCAGCAAATTCGGTTCAATGGGAGCACAAATGGCGCAACCAAGCGTGCGCACGCCGGCCATGGCAGAGCATAATCAGAGCCAGGTTTGGGCCAACGTGCGGGCTTCCAATGCAAAGATGGCCGACAACCTGAGTGGCGCTGACGCTGCGGCAGTTGCGGGAACAAGTTCCTACGCAAAGGTATTTGCAAGTCCCCCGGTAGCAAAGATCGTTGCTACCTATGGCGGGGTGGATGCAGAGCAGTCCATCTTGCGTGAATTGCGCAGCAAGGGAGCGGTGGGCGTGGTGGTCGCCGTTAACGGACAAGTGCTGTGGGCCGATGTGTTCGCCAGCACCGAGTTGCTTTCGAAGTACTGGCCGAAGCTTATGCGGAGCTTCGTGGCAGAGGCGATGACTTCCGGTAATTCAGGCGGCTCTGCGGACATCCGCGATGCGCAACTCTATATGGATAACCTCGGTGGCGGGCGTGAGATTGTGGAAACCGAGCCGAGCGTGTATCGCCGCACCGATGTTACCGGCAATGGATATCGCGTGTTCGAGTTGATGTCGCTCTTGCCCAAGACCGGCTTCATCGTGCATATCACGAAGATGAGGCAGTGATGTTGGAGCCTCATCATTGCCGCGGAGCCTTGACCCTTGCCTGTTACCGCTGAGTGAAGAAGTGAGGCACGCGGTCTACGGGAAATCGACATCGAGCGCATAGATATCCCTCCCGCTGGCGTCGCGCACGAACATCTGCGATCCATCGGGAGCGGTATCGGTCCAGGGCCCCAGCGTTCCGTCGAACTGACTCAGCCCACTCAGGCTGAAAAGAACCTGGGGATGGGAATCGCCAACCTTCACGCGTCGAACGCTCGAATTACGATCGAAGCTGGAGTCCTCCACATACTGCACGTGACGGCTGTCAGCCGTCCAGGACAGGTATCCCATGTCCTGGTCTGTGATCCACTCGGACCACTTCTGTGTATGGGAATCGAAAAGGAATAGCTTCTTCGGATGGAGTTCAAATGAGAGTGCCGCCATGTAACGGCCATCGGGAGACCAGCGCGGGCTGAACATGCCGCTGGAGCCAGGAAGGGTGGAAACCTGACGAGTGTTCATATTGACAACCTTGATTTCCGATTTTCCAGAGCTGAACACGGCACCGGTTCCGAAGGCAAGCTGAGTGCCGTCCGTCGACCATGTGGGATCCAATTCGGGAGCGTCTTCCGGGAGCAGGGGGCTTGGCGATCCGCCATCCGCGGCGATGAGGGATATCTTCCACGGCTCCCCGACGACGGCT
>JBEKFD010000070.1:0-19637 GCA_050013495.1 Occallatibacter sp.
AGGCCGGGAAGCCTGTCGATCGTGTATCCGGCGCCTGCGGGATCGAAGTGGAGCACGTAGCGGTTGGTGGTGGAAATGCCGAATTTCTGATGCTCCAAGTTGACCAGGGTCCTGGTCATGAGGATTGCTCCTGCCAGCAGGACCAGCGCCAGCGCGGCCTGGATTACAACCAGGGATCTTTGCGGCAAAGAGGAACGATCGCGCGTTGAGCGGTTCACGCCCCGCAGTCCCTCTGCCGGCTGCGCGCGAGACGAAAGCCAGGCGGGCGCAACGCCAAACAGCACGCCGGTCAAAAGCGAAACCAGGAATGCAAAACCCAGCACGGTCATGGACGGGCTGGCATCAATTGACATGGTGCGGGCATCGGGAAACGCTATGGCAAGAATGGTGTACGACCCGGCGTAGGCAACGCCCAATCCAGCCAGCCCGCCAATCAAGCTCAACAAGACGCTCTCTGTGAGAATCTGCCGTGTGATGCGCCGCCGCCCGGCCCCCAGCGCCATGCGGAGCGCGATTTCAGAACGGCGCGCGGTGGCCCGCGCCAGCATCAGATTGGCGATGTTGGCGCAGGCGATAAGCAGGACTACCGAGGAGAGAATCATGAGCATCTTCAGGATGGCGCCAGCCTGCTGCTGCAAAATCTGTATCCCTCCGCCACCCGGCGTCAGGATGACATGCATTTTAGGAATGAGGGTAGCGCCGCCGTTGGCGTTGAGGATCGGACGAGTATAAAGCCACTGGCGCAGCCTCACGTTAAGCCTCGCCTGCAACGTGCCGATGTTGGTTCCGGCGTGCACCCGGCCCAGCAGATAAAGCCAGTGGGACTCCTGATGATGAAGGATTGAGCTGTCGCCCTGCACATAGGGCTCAGTCTGAATCGGCATCCAAAAGTCAGGGGAACGGTCGCTTACGCGGTCTCCAAAAAAGCCAGGCGGCGCAACGCCAACCACGGTAAAGGGCTTGGCCTGGACGAAGATCGTGGCCCCTGCGATGGAAGGGTCAGCCGCGAATTCGCTCTGCCACGCTCTGTAGCTGATAACAATGGCCGGTGGTGAAGAGGGTGTATCGTCCTTGTCGGTGAATGCGCGGCCAATATAGGCGCCTACGCCAAGCGTGGAGAAGTAGTTGCCGGAAACGAATTCGCCGCGCAGCGATTTAGCAAGCGCATCGCCACGGCGCACGCTCCAGTTCGGTTGCCCGGCCTGGACAGCGGCAAGCTGCTCGAACTCCGGCGTGTTATTGCGCAGGTATTGGTAGAGGTCGGTAGAGAAGATAGTGAAGTCGCCCGTGTCGCCGGCATCGCCGGGAAAACCGCCCTCCACGCAGCAGTCGTCGTTGTCGCCAACGCGGTAAAGCTGCGCTGGATTGACAACCGGCAGCGTGCGCATCAGGATGCCGTGAACCAGCGTGAAGATGGCCGTGTTGGCGCCGATGCCAAGCGCCAGGGTAATGATGGCGGTGAGCGCGAAACCCGGCGACTTTCGCAACTGGCGAATCGCGTAGCGCACGTCTTGAAGCAGTTGAGTCATTGCAACGATACTCCGTTCGCTCTCGCCTTCACGCCGCCTATTCGGAGCGCAAAGCTTGCATCGGTTCAATGGATGCGGCGCGGACCGCGGGAATAAGCGCCGCCAGCAAGCCCGCAACCACCAGCAGCAAAGCCAGCAACAGGAACCCGCCGGCCTCCTTTTGCGCCTCGAAGTAGATGACCATCCCGATGAGCTTGCGGGCTGCGAAGGTGAGCGCAAGGCCGACGGCAGTGCCCGCTGCCAGCATGAGCGAAACGCGGCTCAGGACCATGGCGAGGATGCGGTTGCGCGTTGCGCCCAGGGCCATGCGCACGCCAATATCGCGGGCTGATTGCTCCACTTCGTGACTGACGAGTCCGTACAAGCCAACCAGGGCAAGGGCCAGTGCGAGCGAGGCGAAGATGCCGAACAGCCAGCCCTCCATGCGCTCGAAGGCCAGCGTCTCGGAAACGACATCGGTCATGGTCTCCGGCTCGCCAAAGGGAACGGTGGGGTCAAGTCTGTTGACAATGAAGCGAACCGCTGGAACCACCTGTTTGGGATCGCCCGCCGTGCGCACCACCAGATACATGTTGGCGAATATGTCCGCGCGCGCATTGGGGCCGATCTCGTCCATCAGCCAATCGCGCTCCGCAAGCGGCGGTTCATAGATGTTCTGACGCACGTTGCCGGCGACGCCGACGATCTGCGTCCAGTTTTCCGGCTTGGCGCTGTCATCAAGACGCTGCGCGGCCGGATCGAGACCCGGAGGAATGAACTTGCTCACGAATGCATCGTTCACCACGATGGTCGCCTGCATCTTGTCGCCGTGATCGAGACTTGGCGAGAGCCTCCGCCCCCCATGAAGCGGAATCCCCATCACGTCGAAGTAGCCTTCGCTCACGATGCGGTTTTCCGCCAGCGTCTCCCGGTTGGACGGAGTCGGCGGCTGCCCGGCGATGTGAATGTCGGAGTTGCTGCCGTAGATCTCGATGGGAAGAAGATTGATCATCCCCGCGGCCTTCACACCGGGCAGACGGCGCACCTGCTCTTCAAGCGGCCGGTAAAAGGTGTTCTGCATGTCCTGCCCTTTGTATCTGTCTCGCGAGAGGTCGATCTGCACGGCAAGGATATGGGCGGGATCGAAGCCGAGATCGGCACGACGATAGCGCGTAACCACGCGAATTAACATTCCGGAGACAACCAGAAGCACCAGCGTGAGCGCGACTTGCGTGATGACAAAGCCGGAGCGCAGGCGGTGCTGTCCGCGCTGCGTCCCCGCGCTGCCGCCGGCCTTCAATGCGCGATTTGGGTCGATTCCGGAAAGACGCAGCGCCGGATAAAGCGATGCCGCCAGGCTGGCGATTACAGCGACTGCTACGGCGCCTGCAAGCACGGCCCAGTTCATATGAATGTCAGCGCCGCGCGCAAGCGCTTTGATCAGGAAGGTGCGCATCAGGTCGAGAATGGTCCAGGCCAGCCAGACTCCGCCGGCAGCGCCAAGCAGCGCCAGAAGCAATCCCTCGGTAAGCATCTGGCCCAGCAAACGTCTGCGCCCCGCGCCGATGGCCACACGCATCGCCATTTCGCGCTCGCGTTTTACGCCCCTGGCCAGCAGCAGCCCGGCAATATTCACGCAGCCGATCGCCAGTACCGCCAGAACAGCGCCTAGCAGCGCCCACAGAGGACCGTTGGTCTTGCCGGCAACGCTCTTGGCCAGCGGCTCCAGCAGCACCGTGCGCCCTTCATCGGTGGGATAGGCACGCGCCAGATTGCCGTAGACCTGCTTCAAGTCACCCTGCGCCTGGCCAATCGTCACGCCGTCGCGAATGCGCCCCACTCGCTGCAGCCAATGGTTTCCGCGCCCGGTCATCCACCATTGGTCAAGATGAATTGGCACGTAAATGGCGTCGCGCATACTGAGCGGAAAACGGAAACTTGCGGGCATGACGCCGATAACCGTATAGGTGTGGCCATCGAGTTTGACGGCCCGGTTCAGGACGCTGCGATCGCCGTTGAAATATTTTTGCCAGACCTCGTAGCTGAGAACTGCAATGTCGTTCTTGCCGTCCTTCTCTTCGCCGAGCAGAAATGTGCGCCCCAGGGTTGGCTGGACGCCGAATACCTGGAAGAAGTTGTCTGTCGCGCGCACGCTGCTGAGCGTTACCGGCCCGGAGGACGGCGTGTCCATAGTGATTTTTGAATAGTGAATGTAGCCGGCCAGAGCAGAAAAGGTGCGCACCTGCGCGCGCTCATCCAGATAAGAGGGCCAGGATGCCGGCTGGGTATAGCCGCTTTGGCTGCTGCTCTCAACCGAAACAATCTTGTCCGGATTCGCATAAGGCAGCGGGCGCAGAATCACCGTGTCGATAACGCAGAAGACGGCGGTGGCCACGCCCACGCTGAGGGCCAGGGTGAGAACGAGGGTGAAGGCAAAACCAGGAGCGCGCCGCAATTGGCGCAACGCATAGCGAAGATCCTGATAGGAGTTGCGCAGCGAATTGCGAACCGCCATGGCTATGCCTCCACTTCCTCGGTGAGCTTCTTCAGCTCGTCTTCCGATACCACCTTGCCATCGAACAGATGCACTTCGCGCTGGGCGTGCTTGGCGAAGCGCGGATCATGCGTCACCATGCAGATGGTGGACCCTTCGCGATGCAGATCGGCAAGCAGATGCATCACCGCCTCGCCGTTCTTCGAGTCCAGGTTGCCGGTAGGCTCGTCGGCCAGCAGGATGGAGGGCGAACCTGCCAGTGCACGGGCCACGGCCACGCGCTGCTGCTGACCGCCGGAGAGCTGCGCCGGATAATGCCGCATGCGGTGCGCCATGTTGACGCGCTCGAGGGCCTCTTTCACGCGGCCCTTGCGTTCGGCTGAAGGCATGCCGGCGCGATAGGTCAGCGGCAGTTCCACGTTTTCTTCGACAGTCAGATCGCCGATGAGATTGAAGCTCTGGAAGATGAAGCCGATCTCCTGATTGCGGATGCGCGAGCGGTCGCCGAAGCTCAGGTTTTCGACCGGGTTGTTGTTGAGCAGGTAGCGGCCGCCGGTTGGCGTATCCAGCAAGCCGAGTATGGACAGCAGCGTGGATTTGCCGCAGCCCGACGGCCCGGACATGGCCACATACTCGCCCCGCGAGATGGTGAGGTGAATGCCGGAGAGCGCATGCGTCTCCACTTCGTCGGTGTAGAAGACCTTGGTCAGATCCTCAATTTCAATCAGCTTGTCGTTCGCCATTCTGTCCTCCGTGTATGTTGTCAGTGGTCAGTTGTCTGTGGTCAGCTCAAATTGCCAGCCGGCCCGATTGTTTCCTGTTTCCTGTTCCCTAATCCCTGCTTCTTCACTATTCCAGCCGGATGCGATCGACAGCGTCTTCTCTCGACATGTCGGAGAGGATCACGGTATCGCCTTCCTTCAACCCTTCCAGTATCTGAATGGCATTGACCGAAGCGCGGCCCACTTTCACCGGAACACGCACAGCGCCCTTGCCATCGGGATCTTCCTTGAACAGGCTCAGCGTGGAGTTCTCATTGCCCAGCGCCGGCCTACCCACTTGCAACACGTCTTTCAGCTCCGCCAGGTTGATGGTTCCGTCCACGCTCAGGTCAGGACGCGCGCCCGGCGGCAATGGTCCATCCAGTGCTACGTCAACGGTGACCGTTCCGTTCAATACAGATGGATCGATTCTGGAAACGTGCCCCGGAATAATGCCGTTATGCGTGTCAATGGATGCCGGCTGGCCAATTTGGATGTCGCGCGCCTGCGTCTCGGCAATCTGCAGTGCAGCCTTGAGCTTGTCCAGCTGAATTACCTTGGCCACCGAAGTGCCCGCCGTCACGTGCTGGCCCACTTGCAGCGGTACCGGCAGTTGCGCCAGCACTCCGGAGATGCCGGCCCTCACATGCAGCGCCGCCGACTGCTTCTCATATAGGTCGAGTTGCGCCTTGGCCTGTTCGACCTTGGTCTGCGCGGAAGACAGTTGCACCTCGATCGCCTTGGCGTTCACGTCGAGTTGCTGCTCGGAGAGCTTCTTTTGGGCAGTCAATTGTTCAGCCGTATTTTTTGACGCGCTCGCCACGATCCCCGAAACTACGCCCAGCTTGTTCAGCGCCTCGTCAGTCTGCGCCTGGCGCTGGTCCTGGGTATAGGAGGCGTTCACCTGCGCCGCCGCGATCTTCTTGTCCATGAGTGCGCTGTTCAGAGTAGCCTGCAGGCTCTTGTAGTCGGCCTGGGCGCCTTTAAGCGCCGATTGTGCGCTCAACACTTCCTGGTCAAGCTGAGGATCGCTCATATCCATCACGACGGTGTCCGGCGTCACCTTGGCGCCGGGCAGGGCGATAATGCGCACCACCGTCGCGTCGGTCTGCGCCGGAATCAGCTCGATCGAGTCCTCGCGCGGCACCAGGCTGCCCGTCGACCCACGCACCTGGATGGTCAAGTCGGCACGTTTGACGGTGTCTGGCCAGATGGTGGAACGGTCCACGGTGGGGGCGGCTGGTTTGAGCCGCGAAACAGCGATAACGGCAACGGTCAACAGCACCGCTGCAATGCCAGCCCATATTGCGTACTGGCGCATTTTCTTCTTTTTCAGGTCTGGGCGCGCGATATCCATCACACCGGGATACAGCACTTGCCGTGCCAAAAATCCCCAGCGAAGAGTCCTTGAAAACAAAGCACTTCAAGCCAAATTCCCAAACTTGAAAACCGGAGCGAGTGACCGCTTCCGCCCTACTGGTGTCCGATATCGGACAGTGAGCGGCCAAACCTGGGGACAATTTTCATTAGGCCATTCTCGATAGTTGTACGATTTGAGAAGTTTCGCAAACGACGTCCGTCGAGACGGACACGTGCTTAGAGACAGAGGCCCCCAGACTGATTACCTGGAGGCCTCTGTTGTGTGTGGCGCTTGGCAGGCTTTCAAAGATCATCGGGAGCCCGTCGCAGATATCATTTGAGCCAAGAGAGGTTCAAATCCGCTCCACCGCCAAGCCCACAGCGTTGCCCCCGCCCAGGCAAAGCGCCGCAATCCCTCGCGACTTGCCGTAGCGCTCCAATGAATAGAGCAGCGTGGTCAGCACCCGCGCTCCGCTGGCGCCGATGGGGTGGCCGATGGCGACGGCGCCGCCATGGACATTGACCCTGGCCGGATCGAGTTCAAGATCGCGGATCACGGCCAGCGCCTGCACGCTGAAGGCCTCGTTGAGTTCGAACAGGTCTACGGAATCGAGGGGCCATCCCGCCCTCGCGGCAACCTTGCGCACAACCTCGATGGGAGCCAGGCCAAACCACTCCGGCTCCACGCCGCTGGTCGATTGGGCGCGGATGACCGCCATCGGCTTCATTCCCAGTTCCCTGGCCCGGTCAGCGCTGGTCACCACCACGGCGGCGGCGCCGTCGCTTACACCGGGCGAGTTGCCGGCCGTCACCGTCCCGCCTTCCTGAAAGGCCGGCTTGAGCCGCGCCAGAATCTCCACAGTGGTTTCAGGTCGGATGGTTTCGTCGGCGTCAAAGCTGCGCGGCTTCTCGCCCTTTTTGGCGGGCGGAATCTCGACGGGCAATATCTCGTCGCTGAAAAAGCCCTGCGCCGTGGCCTTAGAGGCGCGCCGGTGCGACTCCGCGGCAAAGGCGTCTTGCTCTTCGCGGGAGATACCGTATTCGGCGGCGATCATTTCCGCGCCAACCCCCATGGGGAAGTCCTTGTAGGCCTCCCACAGGCCGTCCCGGATCATGGCATCGACCAGCGTTCCGTTACCCATGCGATAACCGCCCCGTGCCTGCGGCAGCAGGTAAGGCGCGTTGGTCATCGACTCCATGCCGCCGGCAACGACCATCTCCGCGTTGCCGGTCTGAATCGCCTGCGCCGCCAGCGCCACCGCCTTCAGCCCTGAACCGCAAACCTGGTTGACGGTGAATGCCCCCGCCTGGGGCGAGAGCCCGCCATGAATGGCCGCCTGGCGTGCCGGGTTCTGTCCGAGGCCCGCCTGGAGCACGCAGCCCATAATGCACTCGTCGATCAGTCCGGGTTCAAGGCCGGCTCGGCGCACTGCCTCGCGCACCACCAGCGCGCCCAACCTTGGCGCGGCGAACGGCTGCAAAGAACCTTGGAACTTACCCACCGGCGTGCGCACGGCGGAGAGGATGACGGCTTCTTTCATTTGGCGACCTGGACGGAAGAGGGACGAGTCATTTTGGCAATTAGATGCGCCCGGCAGCGCGCAGGTCGCGAATCTCGGCTTCGTCGAAGATGCGCGAGCGAATGAGGAAGCGTACGCCTTCCGCATTGTCCAGCGAGAACATGCCGCCGCGGCCCGGCACCACGTCGAGCGTGAGTTGCGTGTGCTTCCAATACTCAAACTGGCTCTTGCTCATGTAGAAGGGCTCGCCGTCCACCTCGCCCAATTGCACATCGGAGTGGCCAACCCAAAACTCGCCGCGCGGATAGCACATCGGAGAACTCCCGTCGCAGCAGCCCCCCGATTGGTGAAACATGAGCGCGCCGTGCTTTTCGCGTAGGACTCGAATCAGGTGAATAGCCAGGCCGGTTGCCTGCACCTGCACCGGTAACTCGCCCATAATTCAACCCTCAATCAAAAGCCGGGTGCCCCAGGTCTCGATTCTGAGACCTGGGAAACCACGCCACTCTTCCCAACCAACCAGCCAGGCTTTTCTAATCCCTATTCCCTGATCCCTGTTCTCTGCCCTTAGAAGAACCCGAGCTTCTTCGGACTGTAACTCACCAGCAGGTTTTTGGTCTGCTGATAATGATCCAGCATCATGCTGTGCGTCTCGCGTCCAATGCCCGATTGCTTGTAGCCGCCAAACGCCGCATGAGCAGGATACGCGTGATAGCAGTTGACCCACACGCGCCCTGCCTGGATGCCGCGGCCCAGGTGATAGCAGCGATTCGCATCGCGGCTCCACAGGCCGGCGCCGAGCCCATAGAGCGTGTCGTTGGCGATCTCAAGCGCGTCTTCTTCCGTCTTGAACGTCGTCACAGAAACTACCGGCCCGAAAATCTCTTCCTGGAAGATGCGCATCTTGTTGTTGCCCTTGAAGACGGTCGGCTGCACGTAATAGCCCTCTTCAAGATCGCCCCCCAGGTGAGCGCGGCCGCCGCCCGCCAGCACTTCTGCGCCTTCTTTGCGGCCGATGTCGATGTAGCTGAGAATCTTCTCCAGTTGCTCGCTTGAAGCCTGCGCGCCGATCATGGTGTCGCTTTCCAGCGGACTGGCCTGCTTGATTGCGGCGACGCGCTTCAACGCGCGCTCCATGAAGCGGTCGTAGATGCTCTCTTGGATGAGAGCTCTGCTGGGACAGGTGCAAACCTCGCCCTGGTTGAGCGCGAACATCACAAAGCCCTCGATTGCCTTGTCGAAGAAGTCGTCGTCTTCCTGCAATACGTCGGCAAAGAAGATATTGGGGGATTTGCCGCCCAGTTCCAGCGTCACCGGAATCAAATTCTGGCTGGCGTATTGCATGATCAGGCGGCCGGTTGTTGTTTCGCCGGTGAAGGCGATCTTGGCCACACGCGAACTCGACGCCAGCGGCTTGCCTGCCTCCAGTCCGAAGCCATTCACGATATTCAGCACGCCCGGCGGAATCAGGTCGCCTACGAGTTCAGCCCACACCAGGATGCTGGCCGGAGTCTGCTCCGCCGGCTTGAGCACCACGCAGTTGCCCGCGGCCAACGCGGGGGCCACTTTCCATGTGGCCATCAGGATGGGAAAATTCCACGGAATGATCTGCCCGACAACGCCAAGAGGCTCATGAAAGTGGTACGCCACCGTGTCGTGATCAATCTCGGAGATGGTCCCTTCCTGGGCGCGAATACAGCCGGCGAAGTAACGCCAGTGGTCGATGGCAAGAGGAATATCGGCAGCCATGGTCTCACGGATCGGCTTGCCATTGTCCCAGGTCTCTGCCAGGGCCAGCATCTCCAGGTTGTCTTCCATGCGCTGCGCAATCTGGATCATGATGTTGGCGCGATGGGTGGGGCTGGTGTGGCCCCAGGCCGCGCGTGCCGCGTGCGCCGCGTCGAGCGCGCGGTCAATATCCTGCGCGTTGGAGCGCGGAATCTCGCAAAAGACCTTGCCGGTAACGGGTGTGACGTTTTCGAAGTACTGGCCGGACACGGGCTCTACCCACCTGCCGCCAATGTAGTTGCCATAACGGGGGCGAAAGCTCGCCGTCTCGCTGAGCTTGCCCGGATGCAGTGCTGTCGCTGTCGCCATAATCGCTCCTCCGTGGGGTGATCCGCCTGGGTGCGGCCGGAGTGCGTCTTCCGAATCTTTTCTTCCCGATGCACGAGCTTGAGAACAGCCAAATGCGTGGAGAGACAGGAATCGAAAAACAGCCCGGGGACCGCAGCGCTGGAATCATACACGCACGGCGGCACGGCTGTGCAGCCCCTCATGCTAACCCTATGAAAGAATGAGGATGCGATCGGATGTAATCCGCTCCATGATTGCCAAAAAACAGAACCAGAGCGGCCGCTTCCTGAACGCAGCGTCCCAAGCGGAACTCTTCCCTAGAAAGGCCGCTGTGGAGACCATGTTCAGGCCACCGTCGCTCTGGTTCCGCTCTATTTGCCGACCACACCGTTTTGCTGCGGCTGGACATCGATATCGGACGGGTCAAGCTCGATTCCGACCGAGTCCAGAATGGGCTTGAGAATGGCGCCGAACCGCTGGAACCGTTCGGCGTCCGCCCAGACATCCACAACGCGGAGCGCGTCTTCCGGGCCGTAGCAGGAGTGAAACAGGCGGCCACTTGGTTCTGCCTCGCCAATATGCTCCAGACGGCGATGCACTTCCTTGTACTTCTCCGCCGTCAGTCCGCGGGGAGTGCAGGTTACGGTGAGCGCGCCGTGACCGTTGCCCGTCGAAACAGGCTGCAGGGCTTCAACGGCCGCGGCGGTGTTGACAAGGCCCACGTAGCGCGCCACCTTGCCGTTGTGGATCCTCCAGTAGTGGGCGATCGGCGAGTCGAGCGTTTTGCCGGTCGCCTTCATGGTGGCTGTATAGCGGCCCAGCGTCATCACGGAATCGTCGGAAGCAACATATTCCGAGATGCTGACCTGGGGTTTGGCATGGTCGGCGGCAAGGGCATCGAAGAAGCTCTTCGCCTCGGTTTTGCCGCGGCGAATGCCGCTGAAGGAGACGATGGCGGGCCCTTCCGATTCCCAGACAACATCGTCGTCGAGTTTCGCCAGGATTGCGGGCAAGTCCCCTCGGCCGAATGCCGCATAGAGCTCTTGCACAATTTCAGTGTTTGACATTGTCGTTTCCTCTCTTTTTCGAAGTTGAGCTTCGAAAACTTAGGCGGCGCGCATCGGAATGATGCTCCGGTCCGCGCCGCAATCATGGTTCAATTGACCTTGATGCGCGTAGCCGCGAGCGTACCGGTGAGCTCCTCGAGCAGATTGCCGGTGACATCGTAGATGTCGTCGGCGTAGCGACCGCTGAATTTGTTTCCGTCTGCGCTGATGGTGACGATTTCGTGGATGACGACCGTTCCCAGCAGCACCCCGTTGCCATCGAAATACCATGAGGGATGCTTGAGCGTGTAGGTGTTTGCACCGGTCCGCTCCCACACCCCCAGGCAGACATTGCCCTCGATCGGGTCGGTGTAGTCGTTGAGCACCTCGGTGCCGTCGCTGTGCCAGGCATCGAAGGCTACGTCCACGACCTGCCCCTGGTAGTAAAAATTCAGGTTCCAAAGACCGACGATCGTGGCGGCCATGTCTGCTTCGACGCCGGTCGGGTTCGAGGGTTCGGCAGGGGCTGAAAGGGCCGGCATGCGTGAAGCGGAATGGGGCTGGGTAAGGGCTTTGCCGAGGCAGTTTGCCGAAGCGAAGGGCACGGCCAGCCCGAAGGTGAGAAAGGCTGCGAGGAGCAGTTGCCTGGCTCGCGCCAGCAGGCGGGGTTTGGGTTGAGGGTTGACGGCTGTCGATGGGTTTGTGGCGATCATGATGGATTCTCCTTGGGTTGGTTTATTTGAGATTGGTTACCTTGGATCGTGAAATTGGTGGAGCCGAGCAGAGCCGACGATTGCAGCGATTGGAGACAGATGAGAAGCAGACCGGACGCATTCTCCTGGAAGTGAAGCCGTCCGGCATCAACCTCCCGGCAGATGGCGCGAATGCCCACCCGAAAGAGGGTGGCCGCCTCCTGAGGAGTGACCATGGCCGACGCCGATGCGCACTGCGTACAGAGAGTGCGTATGGAGCCCTCACTCCGCCGGATGGTGAAGATCTCGTCGCTCTGAAGAGTGATTTCGGTGATGCGTCTGGTCTTCACTACGGCCCCCTTTCCAACGGCTTCGGTCTCTCGATTCCGTTCCCTGCTGGTTGGCTCAGAGCCGGATTCCGCGGCAAACCTGACCAACACTGCGGATGGTCGCCGCAATTGCCTTTAAATGTCTTGAGGAGCGACTTAGGATTTGTTAGGATTTGTTAGTTCCCCATCCATGTCTTGTTCCTTGTGACCTTATGTCGAAAGAAATCAAGGAGTTATACGAGTTCGGAGAATTCCGGCTGGACGCCACGCGCCGCCTTGTCAGCCGGGGAGAGCAGACTCTGCCCCTCACTTCAAAGGCCTTTGAGACTCTGCTGGGGCTGGTTCGGAACCGCGACCGGGTCCTCAAGAAGGACGAATTGATGAGCGCGGTATGGCCAGACAGCTTTGTGGAGGAGGTGAACCTGGCGCAGAGCATCTCCGCGTTGCGCAAGGCGCTGGGCGAGAGTCCAGGCGACAACCGGTTCATCGCCACCATCCCCGGCAAGGGCTACCAGTTTGTGTGCGCGGTTCGCGAGGGCGAAGAAGCAAGCGGCGACCTGGTAGTGGCTCGGCAAACCCGGGCTCATATCGTAGTGGTTGAGGAGAAGGCTGACGAATTTGAGGGCTTGCGACCAGAGTCCGGAGGCGCGCTGGCCGCGCTGCCCGCTCCGCCGCGGTCTTCGCGCGCACAAATATCGGTAGCGCTGGCAGGCTTGGTGCTGGTTTTATGTCTCGCCCTGGCAGGAGCCTATCTGTGGAGGCACCGGCAGGCCGGGTCGACTGCGGACCAGCCAGGCCGTTCCCTGGCGGTATTGCCGTTCCAGCCTCTGGGCGCCGGCGCCGACGATGAGCATCTTGGCCTGGGCATGGCGGACGCGGTGATTACCAAGCTCAGCAACCTCCGGCAATTGCAGGTGCGGCCAACGGATGTGGCCATCCGCTATGCCGACCCCAAGACAGATCCGATGCAGGCAGCCCGTGAAATGGGGGTCGATAGTGTGTTGACCGGCAAGACCCAGAAATCCGGCGATCGCATTCGCGTGACCGTGCAACTGCTGCGGGTTCGCGACGGGCGGCCCTTGTGGGCGCAATCGTTTGACGAGAAATACAGCGGCATTTTCTCCGTCGAGGATTCCATCTCGGAAAAGGTGGTGCAGGCGTTGGCGGTAAACCTAGCCAGCCAGGATAAGCTGCGCCTGGAGCGGCATTACACCGAAAACATCGACGCTTATCGCAACTATCTGGAAGGCCGCTACGAAGAGTTCGCATTCACCCGCGACGGCATGAACAAAGCAATTGAATACTTCAACGATGCCATTGCCGACGATCCCAGCTACGCGCTGGCTTATGCGGGGCTCGCCGACGCCTACACCACTGAAGCGGATTGGCTGCTGGCGCCCAGCGAGGCGCTTCCTAAAGCGGAGGCCGCGGCGCGGAAGGCCCTGGCCTTCGATGACAACCTGGCCGAGGGCCACGCCGCGCTGGCGCACGCGCTGCTGCACGAGTGGCGGCTTGCGGAGTCCAACAAGGAATTCCACACCGCGCTGCTTCTGAATCCGGGAAGCGTCTCGACCTACTTCGCGTATGGGGAGTATCTGGCTTCCATCGGCCAGCCGGATGAGGCGATAGCCGCAGGCAAGAAAGCACTGGCTATCGATCCGCTCTCGCCGGAGATCAATTCGTTCATGGCCTGGGACTACTATCTGAGGCGCGACTACGATGGCTGTCTCGCGACGTCAAAGAAGGCGATGCAAATGTTTCCCGACTTCTGGGTGCCGCACATGACCGCGGGCATGTGCTACTCCATCAAGTCTCAGTTTCCCGAAGCGATTGACGAATACAAGAAGGCGCTGGCGATGAATCCCGACGCGACCTACGCGCAGGCGGGTGTGGGAATATGTCTGGCCAAATCGGGCGACAGGACAGGCGCACTCAAGGCGATCGAGCAACTGAAGGCAATGTCGGGGCAAAGTTATGTTTCGCCCGCGTATATTGGCCTCGTCTACCAGGCCCTGGGAGACACCGATGCCGAGTTTGCCTGGTATGCGAAGGCCTACGACGACCGCGCAGAATGGCTGCTTTGGCTTACCGTGGACCCGGTCTATGACAGCCAGCGCAACGATCCCCGATTTCTCGCTCTGGTGCGAAGAGTCGGCGTAGCGCAGTAGTGTCCGCCAGCACCGCCTCTATCGTGGCCCCTGGGAACCACTGAAAAGATCCATCTCTTGAAAGGGATCGACTAAAGTTGTGCCGCAAGCGTCTGAAAAATAAACGCGGACTTTAGCCCTTGTGGAAACGCCAATGGATTCTTCAGAGCTCCCTTTAGTATCTTCATCGATTGACAGCGACACCGGTATCGTGTTGCCGTGCCCGGCATCAACCCCGGTTGATCGGAATCAAAGGAAGGTTCGCCAGCCAGGCGCCTGTTACGGGAGGATGTGCCCGAGATGATACATGCCATAAAGGCAGAGGGCGAGCGCCCCCTCCAGGCAAAGCCCGACCACGAAACCACGAAGGCAACTCCCATATTCGCGAATCGATGCGGACCCTTGAGGTACTTCTCCGGCGAGAGCCGGTGATGCACATGCGGAGCGCCGCATAGCGGCATCGGGTTGATAGTCAGCAGATAAAGTGGTGCGAGCTTGCATGTGTTCAATCTCCAGGTGTGGCTCGTTCTAAACCGGCCTACCGGTAATACTCGGCCGGGACCGTGGATTATTAAATGCCACAATTGTCGAGCTTGGTGAGAGGCCTGTGTTAGGGCTCCTCCCACCAAGGTGATAAGTGGAACCATTGTGATAAGCGGAGCCCTTTATTCTTTTCCTCACAAGAAAATCTTGCACGGGAAGGCTCGCAAATATGTAGAAAGTAGTAACTCCTGAGTGTCGCCGGGCACTTCGCTCGCATTCGAAAAAAATCCAGCGCTATATCATGGCGGCAGTACTGTTGCGAATCATGGTGACCATAAGGGGAACAATCTACTTGTGTGAATACGCAAGTCAGTCAAGATTTCCAGGTCTGTTTCGCTGCTTTTCCTTGATATGCGTGTTGCTTCTGCTGGGCCCGGTTCGTCTGAGCGCAACCGATGCACCGCGCTCTCAACGCGAAGCCGCGGTAGTTGAAGCTCGGAATGGCGGCACGCATTCCGGTCTGGCCTCGCTAGAGGCGTTGCTGGAAAAATACCCTGACGATCCTCGCCTGCTCGCCGACACAACCATCGTTGCCAATTGGGCCGGGAACGATGAACTCACGCTCGATCTCTACCATCGGTTGCAGACACCAAAAGACGATGCCGGCGTTGTTGAAGCCGCCGCCCGCGCGGCCCGCAATCTTCATCGGTATGGCCAATCCATCGATCTCTATCGCCGTGCAGAGACGCTGGAGCCGGCGCGCTGGCAGTCCCACTTGGGAGAGGCGATGGCCTTGACCGACCGCGGAGACTTTGCGGAAGCGGCCAGCCTGATGCAGCCCCTGTTGCGCCTTCACAAAGACGAAAGAGACGTGCTTCTCGGCGAAGGTTATCTGTGCAGCCGGCAGGCCGACTTCACCTGCGCGATCGCCATGTATCAGTACTACCTTGATAAATCTCCCAACGATATGCAAGCGCGCTCCGATCTGGCGCTGGCGATCTCCCGCGCCGGCAGCCAGACCTACGCATCGGCGCTCTATGCAAAGGATGTTGCTCCATCGGAATCGGAAACAGAACGAAGCCTCAACGCAGCGGCGGCAGGCGAGGCGGTGAATTGGGGCGAAGTCTATGCCCCCACGCGCGCGCGGCAGCGGGCCGAAAGCAAAACGGCGCTGGCGCGATTGGACAACGTGATCGTCATTTCCAAGCCCAGGGACGCCGTCTGGAGAGCAGCGCAATTTGACCGCATCGTCGTCCTGTACGATATGCATCGGACTCGCGATGTCATCCGAAGGTATAAAGCTCTCAAACGCCAGGGGCTGGACGTACCGGAATATGCGCTGAGTAACGTGGCAAGCGCCTATCTGGCCTTGCGACAGCCGGAACAGGCAGACGCTCTCTACCGCAGGCTCCTCGCGAAATCGCCCTCCGATGGAAATCTATGGAGTGGCCTTGCTTACGCGCAGATGGAACGTGGACATACGCGCCAGGCCCTCGCAACAATCGATCATGCCTATAAAGCCGCCGCGCCTTCGTTTCGGCTCGAGGGAATGAGCGAGCCCAGGGTCAACCCGATGCGTCTGAATCTGGAATTGCAGGCGGCGCAAATGCGGATCGATGTGAACTTGCTGGCCGAAGCGCAGAAGCGGCTCAAGCGGCTCTCTGCCGCGGCTCCCGGCAAAGAAAGCGTACGCAGGCAAATGGCCGCGCTGTACCTTGCCCGCGGCTGGCCGGCGCGCGCACTGAGAGAGTCTCGCATTGCCGATAATTATGCGGCGCCCGATGAAGTTCCTTCACTGACCAGCGCTGAGATCCATAGAGCGGCGGGTCTGCGTGACGATGTGGACGCCATGCTGCCGGCACTGCGAAATCGCGAATTCGACAGTCCCGCCTTCACGCGTTTTCTGAAGCAGGAGCGCATTGAAAAAGGATGGCAATTTGAAGTCGAAACGGTGTTTGGATGGGGCAGTGGCGTGGAGGTCGGCAGCAGCGATCAACATTCGGAGACGCATTTGTATAGTCCCATGCTGCAAAACCGCTGGCGCTTTTACGGACACGAAATACGCGACAGCGGCGACTTTGGGGCCAATTCAGCGGAGCGCATCCGGGGAAGCGCCGGCTTGCGCTATAACTACAACCGTCAAGAGGCATGGGCAGAGGTAGGTCATGACACAGGCACCAACCGAAACGGCGGAAACATTGGTGCTGACTTGCGTCTGAGCGATTTCTTCACGGTACGGGCCGAGGCAGACAGCGATAGTTTCGACGTGCCAGTGCGCGCGGTGACGGGAGCCATTCATGGCCGCAGCCTCGACCTGGATGCCGAATGGCGCGCCAGCGAATTGCGCTCTGCGCACGTAGGATTTGAGCGCCTGCTCTTCTGCGACGGCAATCAGCGCGCCGCCTTCTCCGGCGCATTCAGTGAACGTATTCGGACAAGTCCCCGCTGGCAGGCGACCATCGGTGCGGAAGGGTGGCAGTCCAACAACTCGCTGAATGAAAACCGGCCGTATTTCAATCCCATGCACGACTTTTCTTTGGGTCCGCGCGGCACGTTTGACTGGCTAACCTGGCAACGCTACGATCGCAGCTTCCAACAAAGAGCGGAGTTTTATATTGCTCCCTATTGGCAGGCAAATTACAAGACCGAAGACTCCCTTTCCGCGCATTACGAGCAATTCTGGAAGCTTGGTTCCGGTCTCGCGTGGCATTATGGCGTCACCTGGAACAGCCAGCCTTACGATGGGATTAAAGAAACAAGCACTTCAATGAGCGCCGGTGTTGCGTGGGGAAGCCAATGAAGCGCCTGCTCGCGGTTCTCCTCTTGCTGCTGCCGTGCGCCTGCGCTTCTGCGGGAGCTGCTCCGCAGAAGATTATCGTTCTTTGCTACCACGATGTGCGCGATGACGTGGGAGGCACGGTACCTCAAACCGGCACTGCAGGACCTGGGATTACCTCGCCGGGCATTGGCGCAACTGCCGACCCAGATCAATACGCCACCAGCACGCGCAACCTGGCCGCACATTTTGACTGGCTAAGATCACATGGTTACCACGTCGTAAGCCTGCAACAACTGATCGATGCGCGTGGGGGAGTTGGGATACTGCCCGATAAAGCTGTGCTGTTGACGTTCGACGATGGCCTGCGCAGCGCCTACAGCAAAGTATTTCCGCTCTTGAAGGCCTACAAATATCCGGCAGTTATGGCCGTCGTGGCCGCATGGACCGATTTGCCGGCGGACGGCAAAGTCGAAAATGGACCGCACCCATTCTTCCACAATGACTTTGCCACCTGGGACCAGTTACGCGAAATGCAAGACAGCGGTCTGGTGGAAATTGCTTCTCACACGTATGACCAGCACCACGGAATTTCCGCGAATCCGCAAGGAAGTCAGATCCCGGCCGTCGTTACACATTCCTACAACCCACTCACCCACGCCTATGAAACCGACGATGCGTATGCTGAGCGCTTGCGTGCCGACCTTCTTCGCAGTGCCGATGAAATTCGCGCCAGGCTAGGCCGCGCGCCGCGCGCCGTCATGTGGCCGTACGGGGAATATAACAGCACGAGCGATTCAATTGCCGCATCTCTGGGCATGCCTGTTGCATTCACTCTTGGCCAGCAATCTCCCTATACTGCGGTCGACCAGGAAGCGATTCCGCGCATATTGATGCTGTCCAATCCCTCCGTCGGCGATCTTGCCTGGGAGTTGCAGCGCCCCGATGCGCGAGACGTGATACGGGCGGTCCAGGTCGATCTCGATTACATTTACGATCCCGACCAGGTTCAGCAGGAACGCAACCTGGGAATGATGCTGGATCGCATAAAAGCCTTGGGAGCCACCGAAGTTTGGCTGCAGGCTTTTGCAGACCCGGAAGGCGAAGATTCCGCCCAGGCAGTCTATTTCCCCAATCGTTTACTGCCGATGCGGGCCGACCTGTTTTCCCGCGTAGCATGGCAACTGCGAACCCGCTGTGGTGTGCAGGTGTTCGCGTGGATGCCGGTGTTGGGGTGGCGCTTGCCGGACGCTGCGCAGCAGGCTCGGTTGGAGATACATCCCAAGCCTGGATCGAAGGCGGAAAAGCCGGTCCGGCTTAATCCATTTTTACCGGAGACCCGCGGCCTTGTCGGCGGCCTTTATGAAGACTTGGCACGATCGGCGCCCATTAGCGGCATCCTGTTTCATGACGATGCGATCCTGCGCGATACCGACGATTTGGGTCCACGGGCCCCTGCCCCAGGCCCGGAGCGCACAAAGGCATTGATCGACTTCACAATCGAGCTCAAAACACATGTGCTGCGGTGGCGTCCCGGCATCAGGACAGCGCGCAATCTGTTTGCCGAGCCGGTGCTCAATCCCGCAAGTGAGATATGGTATGCAGAATCGCTGCCTTCGTTCTTGTCGGCGTATGACGAAATCGCATTGATGGCCATGCCGCGCCTTGAAGGCGCTAAGAATCAAACCGAGTGGCTCATAAAATTGGCAGCGAAAGTAGCTGCCGCTCGCGGCGGGCTCGACCACACTGTCTTCGAACTGCAGACCGTAGACTGGGGCGCCAACGGAACGGCCATTCCTACTGAGGAGATTGTGCTTCAGATGCGCCTGTTGCAAGGCCGAGGCGTGCGCCATCTGGCATATTACCCTGACGATTTTGTGAAGGATCAACCGGCATTGAAAGTGCTGAGGCCCGAATTCTCGCCGTCAGATTCCCTTCCCCCGCAATACGACGGGGGCGGATGACCGATGCTCGGTAAATTCCTCCTCGATTTTGCCTTCTACTATCCGCTCACGATGGCGTGGTTCTGGATGTTCGGCGCCGTAAACTATTACCTGCGGCGAGAGCGCACGTCACCAACCCGAACGCAACCGCCGGAATTGGATCAATGGCCTAAGGTCACCTTGGTCGTGCCATGTCATAACGAAGGTGAAAACGCACGCGATACTTTGGCCTACCTTGCGGAACAGGATTACCCTGACTTCGAGATCATCGCCATCAACGACGGCAGCCGGGACAACACCGGCGATGTTCTGAATGAACTGACGACTGTTTATCCCCAGTTGCGGGTGCTGCACTTCACCAAAAATCAAGGCAAGGCCATGGGCTTGCGCATGGCCGCCCTGGCGTCCAACAGCGAATTCCTGGTGTGCATTGATGGCGACGCGCTCCTCGACCGCTATGCTACGCGCTGGCTCATTTGGCATCTCGCCACGGGTGCGCGCGT
>JBEKFD010000071.1:0-19261 GCA_050013495.1 Occallatibacter sp.
CCCGGCAGCAGCCCCTACGTTACGAGTGTGGGAGGTACGGAGATTTCTTCGGCCAATTCCGCGTATGACACATCGGACACGACGTACTGGGCCGCCGCGACCAACGCAGACGTGGTCGGTTCGGCGCTTCAGTACATTCCCGAGGTCGTCTGGAACGACGATGCAGCAAACTGCGGCTCGACCAACTGCCTGAGCGCGGGTGGAGGCGGGGCCAGTTCGCTCTTCGCCAAACCAAGCTGGCAAACCGGCGTGCCTGGAATTCCATCCGACGGCAAGCGCGACGTGCCGGACCTGGCTCTCTATGCGTCGTCGAGTTTTCCCGGCTTCCTCTACTGCTCCAGCGACGCAAGCGCCTGGACGAGCGGGCAAACGGGCAGTTGCGCGCAGGGCTTCCGCGACTCGAACGGCGTTTACCTGACCGTGGCCGGCGGCACTAGCTACGACGCGCCCATCTTCGCCGGCATTGTGGCGCTGATCAGCCAGAAGCAGGGGTACACAACCGGACAGGGCCTGGTCAATTCCACGCTCTACAAGCTTGCCTCCGACAGCGCGACCTATGCATCGGCATTCCACGACATCACCTCCGGCAGCAACGATTGCAACGGTGGCTCGGCCAATTGCACCGGCGCAATCGGGTTCTCCGCGGGAACGGGATACGACCAGGCCAGCGGGCTGGGATCGCTGGATGCGAGCAACCTGGCCGGCGCATGGCCTGCCAGCACCACAATCGCTCCCACTCTGATTGCCACAACCACTACCGTAACTGCGTCCAACAGCGCGCCGACCGTCAATTCAAATGACACTTTCACGATTACTGTTACGGGCGCCAGCGGCACCCCAACCGGGTCCATAACACTGACAGTGGATTCGAGCGCGCCCATAACTGAAACGCTGAGCGCGAACGGCACCTACGTCTACACCACTTCGTTCGCAACCGTCGGCTCGCATACGGTTCTGGCAGCGTACGTAGCCGATGCCACCTACGCAGCCTCTACCGGCAGCGTTGCCGTGAACGTTACGGCGGTCAGCTCTGGCTCGGGAACCATAGCGCTGGCGGTCGCGCCCAGCAGTCTTACCGTGTCCCAAGGTTCGTTGGGCAACGAAACCATCACTGTAACTCCGGCAGGCGGGTACACGGGCACCGTCGGTTTGAGCTTCGATACTTCCAACGACAGCGCGCTGCAGAATTTGTGCTGGCTGTGGAGCAACCAGAACAGCGCCGGCAATGGAACCGTCGCCATCACTGGAAAGACTGCAGTAACCACGACGCTCACGCTGGACGCGAACGCCTCCGATTGTGCGACCGGCGCTGCGATTCAGAAAACCGGTATGCATGCGTTCAAGACGATGCACCCAACGGCAGTAGCAACGAATACCCCCCAAAGGACGCAGAGGGGAAGTCCCGTTCCGATGACCGTGGCCTTCGCCGGACTGCTGCTGGTGGGCTTCATGGGGCGAGCATCGCGGAAGCTGCGTGGACTGGCCGCTATCCTGCTTCTGGCGGCGGTGGGGCTGGCAGTCACAGCCTGCGGCGGCGTGGTCAACACTCCCTTCTCCAACCCGCCCACGGGAACCTACACTGTGACGGTCACCGGGCAGGACTCGGTTACGGCCACCATTACCGCAACCACAACGTTCACGTTCGTCATCAACTAAGACCAGCACGACTGAACCGCCATGGGGCAGACATCCGGCCAGGATGCCTGCCCTTTTGCGCGTGAAGGCAGCGCCAGACTCGCCGGCCGCCTGCGGAGCGGGCGACCGGTCTGAGCCGCTTTGCTGTGATACCGTTGCAATACGGCGACCCTGAAACGGGCCGGCATTGCGGGCCCCTGTTGACGCCTGGAATGCGTGAGGAATCGGGGATCCGCCGAGCGAAAACCAGAGAATGCCCCAGCAGCCGGAATTGACATCGCCTTCGTTGCCCGCGAGCCCGGCTCAACAGCCTGCGGCGGGGATCGCCCCGGTTTCCGCACCTGGGGCCGGGGTTGAGATTCAGGCAGCGCCCGGCAAGCACGGGCCGCAGCGGATTCCGCGCTGGTTGGAGCGGGCCGAGCTGTTTCTGCGCGTGCTGCTGCGGATGTATATTGGCCTGGCGGTTTGTTATGCGCCGTGGTCGCGCATGTTCTGGGACCAGAACCCGATCTTCCTGCAGTTTCCTACGCTCTCAATCTATGCGGCCAACGGAGCGGTGCGGGGCCTCGTGTCGGGGCTGGGACTTTTGAATTTGTGGATTGCATTCCACGATGCGATCCGGCATGGGACGGATAAGCAATGACCGACGAGCCAAATCCGAATAGGGAAGCAGTAGAAAGTACCGACCTGGGACTAGGGAACGGCGACGAAAAACCCAGCGCTCCAAGCCTGGCCGTCGATCGAGCTCTGGCCGCCGCTCCAACTCAAACACGTGTGCTGCCTGAGGCGTTGGCAAAGGCGCCGCTGGCCTATGAGAATCCGGCGTTTCTCAATAGCGCCGATGGCCGCCTGATCCGCATCGTTGCCGAATACCTGGAGCCGCTGTCGCGCTTCCGGCGGGAGCAGATTCAGGACACCGTAGTCTTTTTCGGCTCCGCGCGATTTCGCGGAAAGGCCGAAGCCGATCATGAACTGGAGTTGCTGGAAAACACCGGCTCCAGCCAGCCCGCGCCAAGTCACGAGCAGCCGGCCAGCGTTCCCGAGATTTGGGAAGGCACGGCCTCAACCTTGCAGCGCAAACGAGCCGTGGCCGCTGTGGAGATGGCGCGCTACTACGAGGATGCGCGGCGACTGTCGCAGTTGCTTACCGCGTGGGCCAAGCAAATTCCCTCGCGCCGCCACCGATTTGTAGTCACCTCCGGAGGCGGCCCGGGCATCATGGAGGCGGCCAACCGCGGCGCCTACGAAGCCGGCGGAAAGACCATTGGGCTGAACATTCGTCTGCCCTTCGAACAATCGCCCAATCCTTACATCACCCCCAGCCTCAACTTCGAGTTCCATTACTTTTTCATGCGCAAGCTCTGGTTCGCCTACCTTTCGAAGGCCCTGGTAGTCTTTCCCGGCGGCTTCGGAACCCTGGACGAGATGTTCGAGATTCTCACCCTGGCCCAGACCCACAAACTGGCCAAGAAGATCACGGTCGTCATTTACGGTTCGGATTATTGGAAGAAAGTCTTCAACCTGGATGTGCTGGTGGACACGGGGACGATTTCTCCCAAAGACATCGACCTGTTCCAGTTTGCCGATACGCCTGAGCAGGCCTTCGAAATGCTGCGCAAGGGACTGACGGAGAATTACCTGGCGCCGGAGGCCGAGGCCGGAAAACAGGCCACGGCAGCTACAGCGGCGTCCGCCGCGAGCAAGGAACTCATGGCCGGCTGGACGCTGGAAGATTTCCTCGGCCCGGAGATGGCCAGGACCAGCAAGTAGAAACGGAAATCCCAAAAATGCCACACCAACGGTGCAAATGGCGGCGCCCCTTCCTCGGTTCTCGGAACACAGCACTCGGATTCTGCTAGCCTTAAGTCAGGGGGAGGTTGAGTTTTGGCCTGATGATTTGCCGCTTTGCGTGCCAAAATGGGAAGAATGCACAAATCGTTGTGCGATATTTCCAGATATTTTGCCGGTTTTGAAAGGGTTTCTGGTAACTGTGTTGGTTCCTTCGTGAATTGAAGGGCAATTCTCGGCTTCTTAACTTTCCGTTGATCAACGGGGGAGGATACTGGGTGCAGAAATCCGGAAACAAACGCGAAGGAGGAGAAGAAATGGCCAGATCGACCATCTCGTATCTTTGGCGCGATCATAACGCGCCACGCGGATTCCGAACCGGTGTCTCCCTCCACAGCCATACCAACCAGTCCTCGGAGACACTGGATTTTCTAGCCAACCTCGGCAACCAGTTTTCGGTGCTGCGGCCCTTTCTGTCGCGCATGGAGCGGCGGGCGGAAACCGTGCACGGCATTCGGATCAACTATGCAGCGGCCTATTGGACGCCACCGATGACTCCCCGGCTGGCGTTCGATCTGGAACGCGGCCAGGTTGAAAAGCTTGACCTGGCAGCCATGGTATCCATCACCGATCACGACACCATCAGCGCCCCCATGCTGCTCAGGACCATCCCCAGTGCGCGCGGCATACCTGTTTCAGTAGAGTGGAGCGCTCCTTATGGACCGCAGAGTTTCCACCTGGGCGTGCATAACCTGCCCAGCGCGCGAGCCGCCCAGTGGATGGCTACGATGGCTGACTATTCGGCAAACCCCAGCGATGCGTGCCTCACCGCGATTCTTTCAGCGCTGCACGCGGAGCCGAATGTGCTGGTGGTCTTCAACCACCCCATGTGGGACCTCTACCTGGTGGGCAAGGAAAGGCACCAGTTTCTGGTGAACGAATTTCTGCAGAAGAACGGCGCGTTTCTTCACGCGCTGGAACTGAACGGCCTGCGTCACTGGGAAGAGAATCGGGCCACCAAGCAGTTGGCGGAGAGCTGGCACATGCTGCTGATATCCGGCGGCGACCGCCACGGCGTTGAGCCAAACGCCACCATTAACCTGACCAACGCCACCAGCTTTACGGAATTTGTGCACGAGATCCGGCGAGAGAAGAAGAGCAACATGCTCTTCCTGCCGCAATATGCCGAGCCATGGAAGCACCGGCTTCTGCAATCGACCATCGATGCCATCAGAAATTATCCGGAGTTTCCGCAGGGGTCGCGCAACTGGGACGAGCGCGTTTATCATCCCGACCGCAATGGGATTGTGCGGCCGCTCAGCGAAGTGTGGCCCGCGGGCAAGGCTCCGCGATCGATGCGCGCGCTGATTGGAGCAGTTCAGTTGATGGGCCGGGGTCTGGTTTCAGGCGGCCTGCGCATGGCCTGGAGCGAGGCTCACCAGTTACGGCTGGCGCTGGGTGAGCACGACGGCTAGCTTCATCAACGCTGTCATCCTGAGCAACTGGACCCTGAGCAAAGCGAAGGGGCAGGGAGCCGAAGGACCCGCGGTTGTTCTTCGCTTCAGCATTTTGGCCTTCGAGCCCCATCGACAAACCTGACTTGCTGACCGAAACCAACAATCCGATCTTCAGCACTGTGCCCGCCGCGCGCACGCCCCGCGTCGCCTATTTCCCTGACTCCTTCCATGAAGTGAACGGAGTGGCGCATACCAGCCGCCATTTTGAGGCGTTCGCGCGCCGGCGCAATCTGCCCTTTCTCTGTGTGCGCGCCGGCGAACGCGCACACACGATTTTGGAAGATGGGAATATTTGGACCCTCGAGTTGCCGCGCGGATTTCTCTCCTTTGCACTGGAGAAGGACCTGCGCTTCGATCCCGCGTTCCTGCGCCACATCCCGCTGATCGGCGAGGTTCTTGACCGCTTCAAGCCCGACCTGATTCACATCACGGGCCCCAGCGAAGTGGGTATGCTGGGCGCGCGGCTGGCGTATGAAATGAGCCTGCCGCTGGCCGCAAGCTGGCACACCAATGTGCACGAGTACCTGGCGCGGCGATCGGATTGGTTCCTGAAGATGCTGCCCAGGCAATCGGTGGTGACCGAACAGACCATCGAAGACGTGACACTCGCTGCCGCGGCCAAGTTTTATTCCATGGCGCAGATGCTGTATGCGCCCAATGCTGAGCTGTGCGCGCTGCTCCGGCGGGTTACAAAGCGGCCATGCCACCTGATGCCGCGCGGAGTGGATGCCGAGCTGTTCCATCCCGCCAAGCGCAGCCGCGCAGACGACGACCGCGACCACGTGCTTGGCTTTGTGGGCCGGCTCTCTGTCGAGAAGAACGTTGCGCTGCTGGCCCAGGTGCAGGAAGAGTTGGAAACCATCGGGCACAAGAGTTTCCGGTTCCTGATCGTAGGCCACGGCGGCGAAGAATCCTGGCTGCGCGAGCGGCTGCCGCGGGCAGAATTTGCCGGAGTGCTGCGCGGAGAAGCGCTCTCGACGGCCTACGCGAACATGGATCTGCTCGTCTTCCCCTCGCATACTGACACGTTTGGCAACGTGGTGCTGGAAGCCCTTGCCAGCGGCGTTCCATCGATTGTTACGCCGGACGGCGGTCCGAAGACGATTGTGCGCGACGGCGTGACAGGGCGCATTGCCGCGGACCCGGATTTTGCCGCCGCCGTTGCCGGCGTGCTTGGGAATCCTCAGCGTCACGCCGAAATGCGGCTTGCCGCGCGCGCTTATGCGCTGACCATGAGCTGGGACTCGGTGTTTGAAGGCGTGTATGCGGGGTATGAGGCGCTGTTGCCACGTGCGGTGCGTCTGCACGAATAGCCGCATTGCCTGGTGTCTTCCCCGACGTCATCGAATGGTTGCCACACGGCCGACGGTGGGAAACTTCTCGAACTGGAGCGGATCATGTCCCGGGACCACTCGATCCGGCGATCCTGCTAACTTAATCATGCGGGCCTGCTGGGCAATGTTGGCGGCGTGATCGGCGTCGCTGAAGGTGGCGCTGGCCAGGTGTGTCTTGAGGTTGAAATACAGATAGACATTATCCGAAGCGATTACATACGGGGGGTTTCCATCCACGCGCAAATACTGTGAAGCATAGGTGTGGCGCGATCCGGTGTAGGCGCGGATGCCGGAAAAGATTTCAACGTCATCGCCGTCGACGAAGTGAACGCGGCCTTCGGTGTTCAGTTTGACGAGCACCTTCACGTCTTCGGGGTCGATGCCGCCGTGGTTGCCGCCTGGCTGCCAGGCATCCATTGTGTAGTAGCGGTACTCTGCTCTCTGAATCCACACCTGCGCCTTGGGAAACAAGTCGAGGCCGCCCATGTGATCCCAGTGGGCGTGGCTGATTACGATGTCAGTTACATCGGCGGGATCGACGCCGGCCGTCTTCACGGCCAGGTCCGGCCGCAGATAATCCTTCATCGGATATTCCTTGGTAAACGTGTCGCGATGAAAGCCGCTGTCGAAGAGAATCGTGTATCCGCCGCCGCGAATGAGCCACACCACCATGGCCAGATCTATTTTCTGATCCTTCGGCCCACCGACGACTAGCTCAGAAAGGGACGCGCCGGGCGAAGTGGCGTAGCGAATCGCCTGAATCGAGTAGTTGGGTGTTTGCGAAGACATAAGCAGCAGCGAAAAAACGCCCGCAAGCAGAACTCGAATCATGTTACTCCCCTTTGCGTCTCACTGGTGGAACTGCTAGCTCCTTGGTCCCTAGTCCCTCAGTCCCTATCCCTTCGCCGCAATCTCGCCAATTGCAGTTACTAACTTGTCCAAGTCAGGCAGCGGCGTATAAACATGAGGAGTTACACGGACGCAACTGATGTTTTCCCACACAATGCCGACGGTGTGAATCTTGTAACGGTCGAAGAGTGCAGATGCAAGTGCGCCCGGAGTCATGCCGTCAATGGAGACGCCGCAGATGGCGCAGGAATATCTCAGGTCCAGCGAAGTATGCAGCTTGACTTTGGGGATTTGCTGCACACGGCTGGCCCAGTAGTTCTTGAGATAGCCGATGCGCTGCTCTTTGCGCTTGCTGCCAATGCCCTCATGGAAATTGATGGCTTCGCCAATCCCTTGCTCCAGAGGGAAGCTGCGCGTGCCCAGGTCTTCGAATTTGCGGATGTCGGCGGAGTGCGGCGTGCCGTTACACACCAGCGGCCAGAGTTTCTCAATCTTGTCGGCCTTCACCCACATCATTCCCGTACCAATCGGAGCAGACAGAAACTTGTGCAGACTGGTTCCGAAGTAATCGCAATGCAGTTCCGGGATTTTGAAGTCCAGCAATCCGAAGGAATGCGCGCCGTCTGCGATAACCTCGATGTTATGTGCGTGGGCCATGTCGGCTATCTTGGCCACGGGCATGGTCTGGCCCACCCAGTTGATCATGTGAGTTACATGGATAAGTCGCGTGCGCGGAGTTACGGCCTGCTCATAGGCCTTGACGATAACATCGTCGTCTTCAATGGGAAAGTCGAAACTGATTTGCTTGTATACGATGCCGTCGCGCTCGGCGCGCTGGCGATAAGCCTCGATCATGTGCGGGTAATCCTGCTTGGTCCCGATCACCTCGTCGCCGGCCTTCAGCGGCAGGCCGTAGATGATGGTGTTCAAGGCCTCAGTAGAATTGCGGTCGATGGCGATTTCGCTTGGGCTGGCGCCGGCCAGATGGGCAAGCTTCTCGCGCAGCGGTTCGCGCCCCTGGTCGAGAATCTGCCACATGTAATAGGACGGCCCTTCGTTGGAAAGCTGGTTATAGCGCTCGACGGCCTGCTGCACCACGATCGGCGCGGGCGAGACGCCGCCGTTGTTGAGGTTGATGATGTCCGGGTTCACCGAGTAAGAGCGTTGAATGACGGCCCAGAAGTCCTCGTTCTGCGCCACCTCCGCGGGACCGAGATGGGCCACGGCCCGCGATGCGGCGCTGAAGTCAGCAGCGTGCATCTGGCTGAAGAGGCTGCTAGCTGAGAACGCCCCGGCGAGTGTGGCTGCCTGGCGGAGAAAGGTGCGGCGGTCGCTCGAAATCATACTCAGCACTCTAGGCGCTTCCAGCCGGAGGAATCAACCGGAAAATTCCTGCGGGCGGGAATCAGATTCGCCGCCCGCTGCGGAGGTCGAGCACAAACGGTGTTTCTTTGTCCGCAATCATGTTCCAGCCCAGGCCGTGGAGTTGAGCGCCTTCGATTGATTGGATGGTCACGCCTTCGTCGGAGAGCTTTTCCGATTGCCACGCCAGGCCGGTCGCGCTCCAGGCCAGCATGGAGTGATGTCCGACGAAAAGCAGCAGGTTCTGTGCGTCGAGCGGACGAACCTCCAGCACCGGCCGGTAGGCAATCATGGTGAAGCGCTCAGGCGCGGTTGCGTCGATGATGTATGCGTATCCGCCGGAGACTGCGCAGATCTCATCCGGATTCGGACAGGACCAGAGGCCGGTGGGCACGATTGCATCGCGGAAGCCCAAAGCGCAGGTGGCGAGAAATGGTTGTGCGTTTTCGTTGGGACGGATCAGCACTTCCAACGCTCCCCGTTCCACCTCTTCTGCATCGAGCGGATAGACGAAGTGCCGCGGGGGCAGGATGAGCGGCCTCGCCTTGAGAATCTCGGCCTTCCAGCTGTGTGAGAAGGTCAGGTCCACAATCGGCGCTGCCCAGCCATCCTTCATGCATGCGTCCGGTAGTTCAGAATCCACCGCTCCTGCTCCTCCGTGTCCGGAACAGGCAACCCGCGCGCGTCTTCCACTGCGGTGAGTGCTCGCCTTGGCTCCCAGCCGAGATGGATCAGCGTGCACGCCGCCGCCACCGTGGCGCGCCCGATGCTTCCCCAGCAGTGGATACCGATGCGCTGGCCGGCGCGCAGCCGGTTCGCCAGGTCGCCGGCAAACATCCGGAAAGCGTACGTGTCTGGCGGGAGTTGATGGTCGGGAATCGGGTGGTGCAGGAAAATCATGCCAAGGCGCCTGGCTTGCAGTCCTTCTTCCGCCAGCTCGAGCATCTCTACCTGCTCTTCGCTGAGCAGCGAGACCAGCGTGTGCACTCCTGAGCGGCGCAGGTGCATCAGTTCGCCGTACAAGTGCTTGCCGCCGCGGGGGCAGAGGACGATTGCCAGCGGCATGGGCGCGAGCTTCGCGGTCGCCGCCGGCCCCGGAGCCAGCGGCGCGCCGGCTCCTCCATAAATCCAGTAGACGCCGTTCACGCCTGCTCAAACTCCCACGAACTGATGGATGCGGTTTTGGACGGTGGGAATCGCCAGGCCCATGGCGGCGCCTTCTTCAATGAGCGGGATGACCCTGTCAAAGTCAGGGCCGGAGTGGAAGCCGGTGATGGCGATGCGGATGGGATGGTAGAGCTCCTTGCCCTTCACTCCGGTAGCCGCTTTGACTTCGTTGATCCAGGTTTTGAAGTCCTCGGCGGATACGGGGCCGGCGTGAGCGCGCACGCGGTTGGCGAACTCGCCCAGCACCGAGCGTGCTGACGGCGCCGCGAGAACAGCGGCGTTTTCAGGGTTCGCGTGCGCCTTATCGGGATCGAAGCCGAAGATGAATGCAGACTGAACTGGCAACTGATCGAGATGGTCCACCTTGGGCAGGAAGAGCTCGAGCAGACTGGCAAACCACGCCTTGCGCTCGGCGATCATCTCCACCGACGGAAGATCGAGATGGATGGGCGGGTCAAGGTGCTCCAGAATATAGATGGTTTCCGCGGTATAAATCTCCGAGGCGGACCACAGCGGAAAGATGTCGGGCCGGTGCAGGCAGAACTGGCGCTCGGCCAGCTTGGCAATGCGCTCCGGATCGGCCTGCTTGATGTAATGCCGATTGAGCCAGTTCAGCTTGTCGAAGTCGAAGATGGCCGGCGAAGGCGTCACGCGCTCGAGCGAGAACTGCGGCGCCAGCTCGGCCAGCGTAAAGGTTTCCGTCTTGCCGTCTTCCGCGCCCCAGCCGAGCAGGCCGAGATAGTTGGCCAAAGCCTCGGGCAGGTAGCCCATGTAGCGAAAATGGGAGATGGAAGTGGCGCCGTGGCGCTTGGAGAGCCGCTCGCGGTCCGCGCCCAGAATGGTGGACAGGTGCGCAAACTGCGGCACCGGCCAGCCGAAGGCCTCGTAAATGGCCACCTGCTTGGGCGTGTTCGAGATGTGGTCGTCGCCGCGAATCACGTGGGTTATGCCCATCTGCGCGTCGTCCACCGTAACCACGTAGTTATATACGGGGATTCCGCCGGCGTCGCTTTTTGACATGCCGGCAGCGCCGCCCGCGGCCGAGCGCACCAGCACCGGATCGCTCACCGTATCGGCGGCAAATTCGACAGGTCCGCGCACGATGTCGTTGAAGCGCAGAGGATGGTCTTCAATGCGCAGGCGAATCGTAAAGGGCTTGCCGGCAGCGAGATTCCGCTCGATGGCCGCCGCGTCGAGCTGCAGGCAGCGGCGGGAGTAAATCGACGTCCGATGCTGCGCCACTGCCAGCAGGCGCTCAACCTCAAGCTCGTCCGGAGTGCAGAAGCAGCGGTAGGCTTTGCCCTCCGCCAGCAAACGCTCGGTGTGCTCGGCGTAAATCTTCAGCCGTTCAGACTGGCGATAAGGGCCGTACTCGCCCTCATCCGGCTCGCCGGGCGCGCCGGGGCCCTCGTCCCAGTGAATGCCCAGCCAGTGCAGATCTTCGATGAGCTGAGTCTCGTAGCGGGCCTCGGAGCGCTCGAGATCTGTGTCTTCGATGCGCAGAATGAACTTGCCTCCCGCGCGCCGCGCGAAGAGCCAGTTGTAGAGCGCTGTGCGCGCGTTGCCTACGTGCAGCAGGCCGGTGGGCGACGGGGCAAACCGGACTCGGGGAATGGAATTGGTCATGGCAGCCAACATGATAGACGGTGGAAATGGCAGATGTCAGGTGGGTGGTTGCAATCTGGTTACCTGGGGCCGTCAAGGCCTCTAAGCGCTGTTGGCCGATACCCGTGAGGAACCGGCTGCGATATGATCGGCAAAGATGCGGAAATCACAGCCCCCGCATTGCTTCAAAGGCATGACAAACCCTATGGCCTCCGACACGATCCAATCCGTCACGATAGAAGGGTTCAAGAGCATCCGCTCGATCGAGGACTTTCCTCTGCGTCCGATCAACATTCTGATCGGCGCGAACGGATCGGGGAAATCAAATTTCCTGGAGGCATTTATGCTTCTCGGAGCCGCTCACAGTGGAGAACGCGCTTCATATGTCGCGCAACAAGGGGGAGCGAACAAGCTGTTGCATTTTGGATCGAAGATTACAGAAAGGATCTACGTCGCCATAGAATCCTCGAAGGGCTTGAATATATACGCGGATTGCAGGTATACGGTAGATGACAGCCTTGCGGGCACGATCTCGCGCGGATGGAGTGAACGAGAAGGACCATCCTTCAACCGTTACCGGTTCCGAGATACGGGCGAGGACTCGCGTCTTAGGAAGACGAATGAATTGCACAATAACCGAACACTTTCTAGGCTAGGAGGGAACCTGGCCGCATTTCTTTATCTACTGAAGGAGCAATATCGAGATTCATATGAGATTATTCGCAAGATAGTTCAGCAGGCCGCGCCTTTCTTCGAGGACTTTCAGTTAGCTCCGTTGAAGTTGAATCCGAATACTATTAGGATGGAATGGCGCCACGCTGGTACGGACGATTATTTTGATGTTTCGTCTCTATCTGACGGAACGCTGAGCTTTATCGCGCTAGCGACAGCGTTCTTGCAGCCTGTTGAGTTGCGCCCCTCGGTAATTCTTGTCGATGAGCCGGAACTGGGATTGCATCCCTATGCCATCGGCTTGCTTGCATCGCTCATCCGTCAAGCCTCAAAAGAAACGCAGGTTATTGTCGCGACCCAATCCCCGCTGCTCCTGGACTACTTTGAACCGGAAGACATTCTGGTGGCCAACCGCGTAGATGGCGCTACGACCATCGAGCGGCTGAAGCCCGAGCCGCTAGCCGAATGGTTGAAGGAATACAGCCTCGGCCAGTTGTGGGAAAAGGGCGAGCTTGGCGGAAGGCCGGGGAAAGAATAGCGATGGCGCGGTTGCTCGTTCATGTCGAGGGACAAACCGAAGAGACGTTTGTCAACGAAGTGTTGAGCGGGCACCTAAGGATGGTCGGCTACCTGGACGCGCGGGCAAGGCTTGCAGGGAATCCTCGCAAGCAACGCGGCGGTATCCGTCCCTGGCAAGGCATCAAGCGAGATATTCTGCGGCACCTGAAGGAAGACCGCACCGCGATCAACGCCATAATTGTGGATTACTACGGGATGCCACACGATTGGCCTGGCCGGAGGGAAGCGCCGGTAATGAACTCAACCTCGGGGAAGGCTGAACACGTCGAGGCTGCTCTGCTCGCAGATATTGCCGAAGAGATGGGATACGGTTTCGATGCGAGGCGGTTCCTGCCATTGGTCATGATGCACGAGTTCGAGGCGCTGCTCTTCAGCGATCCGGATCGATTTGCACGGGAGATTGGGAAAACCAGTCTATCGGCGAGTTTTCGTGCTATCCGTGAGGAGTTCGAATGTCCCGAGGACATCAACGACTCAGCTGAAACTGCGCCCTCCAAGAGGATTGAGCGCCTGTTTCCAGGGTATGAAAAGCCACTATTCGGTGTTTTGGCAGCGCTGGGGATTGGCCTTTCTACGATCCGCCGAGAATGCCCGCACTTCAATGACTGGCTCGAACGGCTGGAAGCCCTTCCAAAGGCCCTTTCCAACCTCCAATAGCGCTCGAAAGCTCACGAAAAATGTTCCCAGCCCCGCGGTTTGAGCGGCTGCGAACCTTGCCGCCGGGTGCCCTATCCTTCGCTTCCTTTTTGCAAGGGTGGGAGGGCCTGCCAGGAAACAGCACCATAAAGAACCATCGATAAACCCAGCAAAGCTATGCGCTGAGTTCGCAGCTGAGCGCGGCAGGAAACACCTCGTCGCCCCATCGTTGCGACTGTCCCAGGCTCACCGGCCAATCTTGCTCACACAACGTTTGCCTCCCAAGGAGAATCCAATTCCCAGGAGTATTCATGAAAACGATCCGCGCAGTATTCGCACTACCCATTCTGGCTATGGCTCTGGCAGGCATGCCCGCTTTGGCCCAGGATCATCAGGACCAGGATCATCGCGACAACCACACTTACAAGCAGCACCAGGAATGGAGGTCGGGCTCAACGATTCAGCAGGACGACTGGAACCGAGGCGATAAGGTCGATTATCGGATGAACCACCTTCGCCGCCCGCCCGAGGGGCATGAGTGGCGCCAGATCGATGGGAACTACGTGATGGCGAGGCAGGACGGAACCATCGTTTCGGTGCGCCGCGCTCCCCACGACCACGATCGCTAAACCGCTGCAACCTTCCGTTAAATAAGAAATCCCAGGCCGCCCCGCCAAGGCCGGCCTGGGATTTTTTATGTCTTTCCCTCGTTTGGGCGAGCGAATGGAGAAGCTAGCAGTCAGGACGAGGCCCAATAAAGATCCATAGATAAACCCAGCACAGCCATCCACGGAACTCGCTGCTCGTTCGCGGCTCATGCCGGTGGTGAGCTATATCGAGCAGACGAGGGGAGTGGGCCGCTGTACGGTGAGCCAGAGTGAAGAAAGGAAGCATATGCAAGAAGAAATCGTTGAAGAAACTCCCAGAACGAATTCCGGCGCACTGTTGGCGGCCATTGCCGTGGCCATACTTTTGGGTCTAGGCGGGATTATCTGGTGCTACACACTGAGCAGCAAACTGGCTGCCCAGCAGCAGGCCCTGGCAGATGCCACGGCGCAGAATACAAAGCTGGCTGCAGCGCAGCGGGATACCGACGCGCGGCTGAATGCGGCCACGGACGAGTCGAAGACGTCGCTTGGCCAGGCACAGCAGCAACTGGATACGCGCTCGGCGGCGCTGCAGGTCCGCGAGGTTCGCGGGGAGCAGAACACAGCACGGCTGGCAACCGCGCAAAAGCAGACGGAGGGACAAGTGGCGGCAGTTTCAAGCGCCGTGACCGACGTGCAGACGGATGTGGGCGGAGTTAAAACCGATGTGGCCAAGACGCAGAGCGATCTGGCTGAAACCAACAACCAGATGACGTCGATGAAGGGCGATCTGAACGGCCACAGCACCCTCATCGCGCGTAATAGCGACGAGCTTGAGGTTTTGAAGCACAAGGGCGACCGGAACTACTACCAGTTCACGCTGGTGAGGGGGGAGAAGAAGCAGGTGGGTACGGTGACCCTGGAGTTGAAGAGAGCCGACTCGAAGAGAAGCAGGTATACCATCGCCGTCTATTCCGACGACAAGGAATACGACAAGAAAGACAAGAGCCTGAACGAGCCGCTTCAGTTCTACAGCGGCAAGGACCCCTTGTTGTTTGAGATCGTGGTGAACAACGTGAGCGCGAAGAACACGGTGACAGGATATCTGTCTTCTCCCAAAGGTGCGCCGGAATCAGCGGTGGTTGCCGAGCGGTAGGGCGTCAAATCCAGACCCATCCTCGATTCGCGGGTGGCCACTCCTGACTTCACCAAGGATGAGCCCCATCCTTCGTCTCTTTCCGGCGAAGCGTGGGTAAGGGTTTTCCCGCAAGACCTAACCCGGCGCGGTCTCGCTGAAATGCTCCCATCCCTGCGGCTGGAGCGGCTGCGGACCACGCGGAGTGAGGATGGTTACGGCCGCCCGCCCGCGACGGGCGGCCAGAATCCGGCCGATCCGGGTAATCGCCACACCCGCGATTTTCTTTGGGATGCGGGCGCTGGGCGACGAGGTGAAGAGCAGCTCATAGTCGTCTCCGCCATGCAGGGCGTAGCCGAGATTTGCCCCAGGATGGATCGGCAGCAGCGCCAGGTCGACTTCTGCGGCCACCTGGGATTCTTCGCAAAGGTGCGTCAGGTCGGTGGAGAGCCCATCGCTCAGATCGATCGCGGCGGAGGCCAGACCTCCGCTGCGCAGCCTGATTCCCTGCGCAATGCGCGGCTGCGGCCAGAAGTGGCGCGCCAATAAAGGCCTAAGATTGTTGGGGATGCGCCGGGGATTCAAGCCCATTGGCCCGGAATTGCTTTCTTTGGCTTGCCAGTCCAAGTGGGGGAGCGACGCTGCGCCTCCGCCCAGTGTGCCGGTCACGTAGAGCAGATCGCCGGCGCGAGCCGTCGAGCGCAGCAGGGCCCTCCCCGCAGGAACCGACCCGATCAGGACGATGTCGGCCAGAGGAACCGGCGTCTGCGACAGGTCGCCGCCCGCAAGCGGGGTGTTGTGTGTGCGGGCCAGCGCCAGCAGTCCATCCAGAAAGCGAGCCGCCCACGACGTTCCCCAGCGTCCCTTGGGGTGCGCCAGCTCACGCGGTAAGCCCAAGGAAAGAAAGGCTGCTATGGGCATGGCGCCCATGGCGGCCAGGTCGCTCAGTCCGCGCGCCAGGGCGCGATGCCCGGCGGATTCAGGCGAATGCCAGTCAAGACGGAAGTGGGTTCCCGCAATGGTCAGGTCGGTGGTGACGGCCAATTCGTGGCCGGGACGAGGGCGCAGCAGGGCGCAGTCGTCTCCGATGCCGAGACGCACGGCCGTCGAGCCGGAACGCCCGGTCCGGCTGCGAATGTGGCGGATAATGGCAAGTTCGCCGCGGTTGCTTTTGCCGTAATTGGCAGAGGAAGACTGCATCTATTGAGGATAGGCCAAATCGAAGGCCGGGGGCACGTGAACGCGAAGACAGGCGCCGGGACGGGACTGATCCTTTCGCCGGATCTGGCGATCTACACTATAACTGGAAGGTACATTTACGGCGGAACTGGAAAGTACATTTAAGGTGGTGGAGGATATTTTTTGAACCGGAAGGAATTTCCACCGCGATTTCGTTGACCCGGCGCGGTACCGTTTGGTAACCTTGACGAACGTTACGCAACAGTGCCCTGCGGGGTGACTTTCATCACAGGCCGAAAGGCCATGCCATGCGCTTTAATTGAAGTACACGGCGAATTGCGGCTCTGCAGGTTGCAGGGTTGAAGGGCGAAAATGCTACGCAAGCGCTATTACATTCTTTTTGTTGCTCGAGACGAAGATGGGCGAATCCGCAAGATTCCTCTTCCCCTCCATTATGCGTATGGATTTGTGGCTGCGGCGCTGGTGGGTGCGTTCGCCATCGTCGGGCTTGCCGGTTCATACACTCGGATGCTGTTAAAGACGGAGAGTTTCAACCAGGTGCGGCAGGACGGCGAGAATCTTCGTAAAGATTACAAGCAGATGGCGCAGGTTGCGCATGACCGCGATGTGCAGGTCGCCTCGCTGGGCGCGCTGGCCAGTGAAGTAGCTTCGCTCTACGGTTTGAAGCAAAGCAAGCTCAATTCCACTAAGACCCAGGCGGCAAGCGCGGCGGCAGCTCCCACGCCGTCCACTATCGCGCTCAGCGACGATGTCAATCAGCAGCAGGTCAAGCTCTCCATCGACCAGTTTTACGCGCTCCGTGCGCAGGCGCTCAGCGGCCGCGTTTCGCGCGCCTTGGAGGGCGGACTGGCTCCAGGCTTCTCCGGCGATTGGACGCAGTTGGCGGATGCGCCTTCCATGTGGCCCATCGAGGGCCCGGTAACCTCAAGCTTCGGCGAGCGCGAAGATCCTTTCAACGGGGAAGGCGCGTTCCATTCCGGCATCGATATCAGCGCGCCCTACGGCACCGCCGTGCGCGCCACAGCCGACGGTGAAGTCAGCGATGCCTCCATGGGCGCAGGCTACGGACGCGAAGTGGTCCTCAACCACGGCCACGACGTGGTGACGGTATATGGACATCTATCCGCCATTGCCGTACTCCCCGGCCAGCACGTAACGCAAGGCCAGGTGGTTGGCTATGTGGGTCAATCCGGCCGTTCCACCGGTCCGCATCTTCATTACGAGGTCCGCCTCCACAACGTGCCCGTGAATCCGCACAAGTATCTGCGCACCACCTACGCGCAGGTGTCCAAGCTGGACGCGGATCAAAGCGGCTCCTAAGGCCGCGAACCGGAAACCTATACAAATAAGACCGCTGCCACCCTGAGCGAGCACAGCGAGTCGAAGGATCCGCGGTTGTTGTTGCCGATTTCTATTTCACGTTCACCGTGCAACCATCCAGCGCAAAATCCATCGTCACCACATTGGGTACTTCGACCGCGAGCCTCGCGGGGATCTGCGCTCCGGAAACCACCTGGTACTCGACAGCGATACGCATCTCCTGGGCTTTTTCGGTGGTCGAATCCGCTGGATGAACGAGGGCTGTAAAACCGCTCAGCAACAGTCCAAGGTTGGTCTGCCGAAACGTGGGCGCAATGTCCACCACTGATCCGGAGTCGGCAATCACGTAACGCGTGAGCAGCAGATTGCGATCGAATTCCTCCCTGAGCGAATGCCGCTTGTCCCGCGAACGCACGCTGTAGCCATTCTCAGTTTGCGCAACGTACCCATCCTCCGCGCCGAGCGATTCGGCGACGGAGCCATTGATCAGCGGAACCCAAAGCTTGAGAGCGCCTGTCAGTGTTTGCTCAATGCCCCGATGCGCCCTGTCCAGCATCGCGCTTGCGGCTGCGTCAACGGGCTTGCCGGCCAGTACTGCCCAATCCACAGTTGAATCGCCATCGAGTCGCGCGTGGAGCGTGATCTTCACCTTGTTCAGCAGGGCGATTTCAGAATCGCCGCCGGCCATGGGAGCGCCCTTGCGTGAACTGGTCTCTATCGTTTCCCAATCTGGATGAACGCTGCAATCGAAGCTGTGCAGCCCGGATTTGGCGGTGGAAGCGTAGCGCGCGGTGGCCTTGGCCAGGAGTGTGTCATTGAGGCTGGCAACGGCCGCCGGTTGCGGAGCCGCAGACGGCACAGTTGGCGGGTTCTGTGCGCCGGCCTTCATGCTGTAAAGCGCGAGCAGCACGGCAGCGATGCGGACCGGCGGGACGAATAACAATTTCTGCACTATGCGCACCAGCTTCCACAAGCATTGTCGCCATTGCGAGCTACCTTGAGCAAGGCGCGTTTCAGGCGAGGCCACATTGCGCGGCTCTTCAGCGTGGTATGGTTGCCTCGGGAATTTTTCTCGAAATTTCCGCGGAGGGTAGTTCGTGCTAAAAAGACTTTGTTGCTTTGCGGCCTTTCTTGTGTTTGCGCTCACGGCCGTAGCCCAGGATCAGGACGCTCAAACCCGCGCCGCCGGCGTGCACGCCGCGTTTGCCCGTGCGCAACATTTGCGGCACGGCATCAATGCGTCGGAGTGGTTCGCGCAAAGCGCCAGCGACTACTCGGCCGCCCGCACCAATCGTTATACCGACGCCGCGGACATTGCGCTCATGGCGAAGATCGGCTTCGACAATGTGCGCCTGAGCATTGATCCAACACCGCTCGACGGCTGGCCGCGCGGCGCTGACGGCCTGAGCGCGGACTTCGTTGGCCGCCTCGACAAGGCCGTCGACACCATGCTCGCCGATGGCCTGGCCGTGACCATCGACGTCCATCCCGAGTCGACCTACAAGGCGAATGTCCGCACCACCAGCGACGGTGTCGATCGCCTTGTCATGCTCTGGCGCCGCCTGGCCGCGCACTACGCCACGCGCGACCCCGAGCGCGTTTTCTTCGAGATCATGAATGAGCCCGAAGTCAGCGACCCCTACCGCTGGGCCGGTATCCAGGACCGCGTAGCCGCAGCCATTCGCGAATCCGCTCCGCGCAACACCATCATTGCCACCGGACCGAACTGGTCCGGCATCGCCGACCTGCTCACCCAGCAGCCGCTCCTCGACGGCAATGTGATTTACAACTTTCATTTCTACGAGCCGCACGAGTTTACGCATCAGGGCGCTGGCTGCGGCGGCACCTGGTGGGTCTACACGCACGACATTCCTT
>JBEKFD010000072.1:0-22290 GCA_050013495.1 Occallatibacter sp.
GACAGACGACGATTCCATTGCAGCCCATTTTCTGCATTTGCTGCATGGTAAAAAGCCCAGCGCGGAGTGGACGCAGGCCATGCAGGTTTCGCTGATTCTTTACGCGGAGCATGAGTTCAATGCGTCCACGTTTACGGCGCGCGTGATTGCGGGAACGGGATCGGATCTGCACTCGTGCATTACCGGGGCCATTGGCGCGCTGAAAGGGCCCAAGCACGGCGGGGCGAATGAAGCGGCGCTGGAGATTCAGCAACGCTACAACACGGCCGACGCAGCCGAGGCCGACATCCGCCGCCGCGTTGCTGAGCGCGAAGTCATCATCGGCTTCGGCCATCCGGTCTACACCATCGGCGATCCCCGCAGCGACATTGTGAAGGAAGTGGCGCGGGGATTGGCAATTGCCGAGGGCGACACAGGGCTGTTCGAGGTTGCCGAACGCATCGAGAACGTGATGATGGACTCCAAGCGCATGTTCCCCAATCTCGACTGGTACTCGGCGGTTGCTTATCATCAGATGGGCGTTCCCATCGATCTGTTTACGCCGCTGTTCGTAATTGCGCGCACCGCCGGCTGGAGCGCGCACGTCATCGAGCAGCGCCAGGACGGCAAAATCATTCGGCCCTCGGCGAATTACACCGGTCCGGAAGATCTTAAGTTCGTACCAATTAAGGCGAGGGAATAACATTGATTGTGTCCGCAGGGAACGAACGACCACAAGGTTGTCATCCTGAGCGAAGCGTACTTCAGCGGAGTCGAAGGACCTGCGGTTGCTTTTCGTCTCCACTTTTCAATGAACCAAAAAGGAAGAAGCAGTGTCCTCGCACATCAGTAACGAACGCCCCGAGCCAGACCAGGTCCTAACTGACATCGCGGACTATGCGCTCAACTATGAGATCAAAAGCGAACTGGCTTCGAGCACCGCGCAGTATTGCCTGATCGACACGCTGGGCTGCGGCCTTGAAGCTCTCGAGTATCCAGCCTGCACGAAATTGCTCGGCCCCATCGTGCCTGGAACGGTGGTTCCCAACGGCGCGCGCGTGCCCGGCACCAGTTATCAGCTTGACCCGGTGCAGGCCGCGTTCAATATCGGAGCCATGATTCGCTGGCTGGACTTCAACGACACGTGGCTGGCAGCAGAGTGGGGACACCCATCCGACAACCTCGGCGGCATTCTAGCCACGGCGGACTGGATGTCCCGCACCAGCCTTGCCCACGGCGGACCTTCGCTGCCCATGCACGACGTGCTGACCTCGATGATCAAGGCGCACGAGATTCAGGGTTGCATTGCGCTCGAAAACTCCTTCAACAAAGTCGGCCTCGATCACGTGGTACTGGTGAAAGTAGCGTCAACCGCGGTGGTGAGCCAGTTGCTCGGGCTTAGCCGCGAGCAGACCATCGCCGCGCTCTCGCTGGCCTGGGTGGATGGGCAGAGCCTGCGCACCTATCGCCACGCGCCCAACACCGGCTCGCGCAAAAGCTGGGCCGCGGGCGACGCGACCAGCCGCGGAGTGAGACTGGCGTTGATGGCGCAGGCCGGTGAAATGGGCTACCCATCCGTGCTTACCGCGAAAACATGGGGCTTCTACGACGTTTCATTCAAAGGCCAGGAGTTTCGCTTTCAGCGGCCCTATGGCAGTTATGTGATGGAAAACGTGCTGTTCAAAATCAGTTATCCCGCCGAGTTTCATGCGCAGACGGCGGTGGAAGCGGCCATGGCTATACGAGCGCAGCTTGAGTCCTTCGGCAAAACGGTGGAGGACATTCACAGCATCACCATTCGCACCCATGAGGCATGCCTGCGCATCATCGACAAGAAGGGTCCGCTGGCCAACCCCGCGGACCGCGACCATTGCGTGCAATACATGATTGCGATTCCGCTCATCTTCGGCCGACTGACCGCGGCGGATTACGAGGACTGGATCGCGACCGACCCGCGCATCGATGCGCTGCGCGCCAAGATGGAGTGCGTTGAAGTGCCGTCCTTCACGCGCGATTATCATGACCCGGAGAAGCGGTCGATCGCCAACGCGTTGCGCGTGGAGTTGAACGATGGAACCGTATTGGAGCAGACGGTCGAGTATCCCATCGGCCATCGCCGCCGCCGCGCGGAAGGGCTTCCGCTGTTGATTGAAAAGTTCAAAACCAACCTGCGGCGCTGCTTTACTGAAGACCGTCAGCAAAACATTCTCGATGCGTCGCTCGACCGGCAGAAGCTCGAATCGATGGCGGTGAATGACTACGTGGATTTGTACGCTTTGTAACTGTGGCGCGCGAGAGTTATCCCATTGAGTAATGCTTTCGCAAAGCAGACGTTGCGGGTTTTGCCGTTGTCCGAAAACCTTTCCCAGCGCGGCACCGCCTTCGTGCGTGATACTTGTCTCACGCAATCCATCTGCAATGGAGCCCGCTGGTGTCTTTTCGCGTTCACGCGCCGATAACTGCACTTTCCTGTCTGTTGACGTTTTGCTGCGCCACCATCCACGCTCAGCATCCGGGAAACGCCAATCCCTATTACCAGCAATTGCGCAGCCTGCTGCCGGGTGGCGAGGTGATTCAGGTCAAGAATCTGGAGCTTCGCCGGGATGCGGCTACCTTCACGTTTCGCGAAGGGGAGATCGCCTTCTACGGAGAGGTGAATGGAAAGGTCACCGGAGCCGTATTCCGGGGAGATGGCCATTTGCATATCACTCCCCCAACACCCGAGGAGCGACACAATCTTTCCCTGGTCAACCACGCCGAAGAGTTTGACGAGGACTTCGACCAGGTGGTGATGCGCTTTACCGATGCGACGGCCGCGGAGTTGCATAAGGGCTCCCCGGGAAGCACGGTGAGCAAAACCGCGCCGAACGATCTCTGCATCCGGTCGGGGCTGGAATTCCAGATATTTGCGCGGCGGCAACTGCACACCAATTTCGACCTACGCTTGCTGGAAGATGCGCTCAGCCCCGCGCCGGGCGGGTACTTTATGGCCGCAATTCGCACCAAGAAGTACCAGCACCTGTCTTTCGTTCTCGATCCACGAGGAGCGGAAGCAGTTGCGCCCGAGGAAGTGGAATTGATGAACTGGAACGACTGGGGCGAGAGCATTCCGCTGGCATTTCATCGCGCTGCAGAATACTCGAACGCCTATCCCGACAGCAACGAGGCGAATGCGCCTTACCGGATTCTGAATGAAGACCTGGACGTCTCGATCGAGAAGAGCGGTTTTCTCCGCGGCATTGCCACCGTGCAGATTCGCGCCGAGCAGGATGGCGTCGCGGTGGTTCCGCTCGATCTCTATCCGACACTCCGCGTGAGCCGTGCAGAGACTCTAACTGGCGATGCTCTCGACTTTGTGCAGGAAAGAAAGTGGTGCTCGCAAAGGCCCTGAAAAAAGGAGAGACAACTTACATTCGCATCACCTATGCCGGCAAGGATGTGGTGATGAACGAGGGCGGCGCCAACTATTACCCCCTCGCGCGCGAAAGCTGGTATCCCAATTCATCCAGCGGGCTGGGTAACTACGCCATGTATCGAATGGTGTTTCATGTGCCCAAGGGCCTTGAGATCATTGCTACGGGCACCAAGGTAAGTGAAAGCGGCGAAGGCAAGGTGACCACAACGGTATGGAAGACCGATGTGCCGTTGGCAGTTGCAGGTTTCAACCTCGGCCACTTCACCATGAAAGAAGCCTCGGTGCCGGGCAAGCTCGGCGACAACCTGACCATCGACGCCTATGCAAACACCACAACCCCGGATAACTTCACCCAGATGGCTGGCGGCGTTTTAGGTTCGCTGAGTACAACGTCGATGCTGCCGGTGCAACTGAGCCAGGGAGAGGTTGCGGCGCGGCTCTATACACAATATTTTGGGGAACTGCCTTTTGCCCGCGTTGCGCTCACCCAGCAATACGCCTGCAACTACGGGCAAAGCTGGCCCATGCTTGTCTATCTGCCCATTTGCGGGTTTTTGGATTCAACGCAGCAGCACTTCATGGGCTTGAACCCGGCAAACATGTATTGGAAGGTGGTAACTCCGCATGAAGTAGCTCACCAGTGGTGGGGGCAGACAGTTGGCTTCAGGAGTTATCGCGACCAATGGATGAGCGAAGGATTTGCAAACACTTCGGCATCCATCTTTCTTCAAGCCACAAGGGCCAAGCCCGACGATTTCCGCGAGTTCTGGAAGGAGCAGCGGAAGCTCATAACCGAAAAGAACGCTGAGGGCTTTCGTCCTATCGATGTGGGGCCTGTAACAATGGGGTTCAGGCTAAGCACGCAGAAAACAGGATGGGATATCTATCAGAACCTGGTCTATCCCAAGGGCGCTTACATTCTGCACATGATCCGCATGATGATGTGGACGCCGAAAGATGGAGATGCGCTGTTCATGGCCACCATGCACGACTTTCTTCAGACCTACCGTTTGCAGGCCGCGACCACCGAGGACTTCAAGGCTGTGGTGGAAAAACACATGAGCCCGCGGATGAACCTGGCTGGAAACCACCGCATGGACTGGTTCTTCAACCAGTATGTCTATGGAACAGACCTGCCCAACTACCACTTCGAGAGCCAGGTTACGCCGAAGGACAACGGGTTCAGCCTGCATTTCAAGCTGACCCAATCGGCGGTCCCGGCAGGCTTCAAGATGTTGGTGCCGCTTTATCTGGAACTGGCCAACGGCACAGTCCTGCAACTGGGCTCGCAGCCCATGACCGGATCCACAACCGCCGAACAGACGATACAACTGCCCAAGCCGCCGGCGCCCATCAAGCGCGCGACGATCAACTACTTCTACGACGTTTTATCGACGGAGAATTAGGATGCGGCCTCATCCGATTTGTTTACCCCCGCCGGGAATCGATTGGGATATACTCCGTTACGCAGTGGAAAGAGGGATTACACCATGCGTTTACAAAGAATTCTGAAGTTTGCCGCGGCCGGCACGATGGCCGTCGCGATGATGGCTGCGCCCCTGGCCGTTACGGCGCAGGGCGGAGACACGGTCTTGAAGCCGGCGGGCATGCAGAAGCTGTTGCCGGCGAGCGTCTATTACAAGGGCCAGTCAGCCACCACGCAGTTGCGTAACTCCGGCGGAGTCAAGTTTGCCGACGGCTATTTTGTGCTGGCCACCATGGTGGACACCAGCGGCTACTCCAGCGACGTGCAGGCCAAGTACCAGGCCTACTTCATCACCGAAGTGCCCATCAAGGTGGGGGGGCAAAGCTTGCCGGCGGGAATCTATGGCATCGGGTTTGTGGCGGACAACAAGTTCGTGGTGACCGACGTGGGCGCGCACGACGTGCTGACGGTGAATACCAGCGACGATGCCGGGCTCAAGCGGCCGACGCCACTGCAGGTGATCGCCGATCCGGCAGGCGGCTTCCGCCTCTATGCCGGGCGGCGTTACGTGGTCTTCAGCCGATAAGAGCCGAAAAACCGGTCTGAATCGCCCCGGTCTCAAGAATTGAGGCCGGGGGCGCGTCCAGCGGCACGCGAAATCCGTCTCTAGAACGAAATCGCTCAATCTTGCCTGGGCCGGATTCCTCAACTTGTTTCCTTAGCGCGAAACATCGCTCCAGGCATGCACGGTTGTTTACAATGGGCGAGTGGCCCTCCAGCCAACAGTGGGGTGCAAAGATGCCGCTGCAACTGACCATCAACAACGTTGCTTCCACCGTGGATGTTCCGCCCGACACTCCGCTCCTGTGGGTGCTGCGGGACGTTCTGAATTACACCGGCACAAAATACGGATGCGGCATGGGCCTGTGCGGCGCCTGCACGGTGCACCTTGACGGCAAGGCTGTCCGCTCCTGCATGGTCCGCGTGAGCGCCGCCGAGGGCAAGGCGATCACCACCATTGAAGGCCTCTCGCCAGACGGGTTGCATCCCGTGCAGGTGGCTTGGGAGGCGCTGGACGTGCCCCAGTGCGGCTACTGCCAATCTGGGCAAATCATGTCCGCCGCCGCGCTGCTGGCGCATACGCCTCATCCCACGGATGCCGACATCGACGCCGCCATGAGCGGCAACCTTTGCCGCTGCGGCACCTATCCGCGCATCCGCCAGGCCATTCATGAAGCAGCAAACGCCAATCAAGGCGCCACAGCCAGCGCAAAGTAGAAGGGAGGCTCGAACCATGCATATCGATCGCAGATCGTTTCTTCAGTTGAGCGCCCTCGCCGGTGGCGGCCTGGCGTTGAATTTTTATCCTGCATCGCTGGCCAAAGCGCAGGGGCCGGGCAAACCGCCCGACCTGACGCCGCAGGCCTTCATCAAGATTGCACCCGACGGCATTGTGACCATTATGGCGCGCGCCTCTGAAACCGGCCAGGGCATGCGCAACATGCTGCCCATGCTGATTGCCGAGGAACTGGACGTCGATTGGAAAGACGTCCGAGTGGAGCAGGCCGACCTGGACCAAAAGAAATACGGGCCGCAGTTTTCCGGCGGCTCCGCGAATACGCCAATGGGCTGGGACCCGATGCGCCGCGTAGGCGCAGCCGGCCGCCAGTTGCTTATCACCGCCGCCGCGCAGACCTGGTCCGTGTCGGCCGCTGAATGCACCACGCAGTCCGGACGCGTGCTGCATGCCGGTTCCGGACGCTCCAGCGGTTACGGTGAGCTTGCCGACAAGGCAGCCGCACTGCCCCCGCCCGCGCTCTCCAGCGTCAAGCTCAAAGACCCCAAGGACTACCGCATCATCGGCCACTCGCAAGCCGGCGTTGACACCCACGCCATCGTCACCGGCAAGCCCGTCTTCGGCATCGACATAACGCTGCCCGGAATGCTCTACGCGACCATTCAGAAGGCTCCCGTCTTTGCCGGAAAGGTAAAGACCGCCAACCTCGACGAGATCAAGAAGCTTCCCGGCGTGCGTCACGCGCTGATCATCGACGGCGGCATCAAGCCAGGTCCTTTTACACCTTGGGAACCGGGAATGGAGCCGGGCATCGCCATCGTTGCAGACACCTGGTGGCAGGCGCAGCAGGCCCGCAAGCAGCTCAAAGTCGATTGGGATCTCGGCCCTGCCGTCTCGCAAACCAGCGAAGGCTTCGCGAAGCGCGCCGCGGAGCTGCTCCAGGCCCCGCCCGTGACCACCGTCCGCAAATATGGCGACGTGGATGCCGCGCTCAAAGCTTCGGCCAAGGTGGTCGAGGCTACCTATGAGTATCCCTTCATCGCTCACGCCACAATGGAGCCGCAGGGCTGCACCGCTCACTGGAAAGACGGCAAGCTGGAGATGTGGACCACCAGCACTTTGCCCGCTGACGGGCAGGGCCTGGTTGCCAAAACACTCGGCATCAAGGAAAGCGACATCACCACCCACATGGTGCGCGGAGGCGGCAGCTTTGGCCGCCGTCTGCAGAACGATTACGCGGTTGAGGCTGCGTGGATCGCCAAGCAGATTGATGCGCCGGTCAAGCTTCTCTGGGCTCGCGAAGACGACATCGCGCACGATCCCTTCCGCCCCGGCGGAACCGTGGGCCTGAAGGCCGGCCTCGATGCGCAGGGCAAGCTGACCGCCTGGCGGCATCACCTCATCACGTTCGGCGACGAAAAGAACTCAGCTCCCGGCGGCGGCATCGGCGCGGACACGTACCCCTCGGGCTTCCCGCCTGCCTACGGCCTTTACACTTCCGCGCAGCCGCTCACGCTGCGCTGCGGCGCTCTCCGCGCTCCCGGAGACAACGCTTACTGCTGGGTAGCGCAGTCGTTCCTGGACGAAGTGGCTCATGCCGCCGGCCGCGACCCGCTCGAATTTCAGCTTGATCTGCTCAGCAACAAACCGGCTCCGTGGAAGTCGGACGGCAAGGACGCGGTTGGCGACCATGAGCCCACCGGCCAGGATGCCCTCATTCCCGAGCGGTACAAGGGCGTGCTTAAGCTGGTGGCGGAGAAATCCGGCTGGGCCAATCGCAAAAAGGAGCCGGGCCGCGGAATGGGCATCGCCGCCTGGTTCTGCCACCTGGGCTACTTTGCCGAAGTGGCCGACGTCAGCGTGGACGCAAGCAACAAAGTCACCGTGAACCATGTATGGGCCGTCGGAGACGTGGGCAGCCAGATCATCAATCCCCGCGCCGCTGAGAGCATCAGCTATGGCGGCGTGATTGACGGCATGAGCGAAATGGGCCAGCAGATCACTCTCTCCGAAGGCCGAGTGGAGCAGTCGAACTTCCACAACCACCCGATCATGCGCATGAAGCAGACGCCGCAGATTGACCTCTACTGGATCAAGACCGACTACTCCCCCACCGGCCTGGGCGAGCCGACGCTGCCGCCGATTTTGCCGGCGGTTAGCAACGCCATCTTCGCCGCCACCGGCAAGCGCATCCGCACCCTGCCGCTACAGAAGAGTGGGTTTACCTGGGCGTAACGGCGCATGAACGGGCGCAATAGCACATCCAACCACGTTCCTAACGAACGGGATACGACCTAGGTTCGAGGTGTCGCTCTAACACCCACAGCCACCGAAGCACTGTTACTCATGAGTTGCAAAACGCTCGGAAATCTTCAACATCCCCTCTCGCAGACGGTATTATTTTGGATGATGGCATATGAACCGCAGCATCTGAAAAACGCACCCATCGTCGAAGCGATGATTGCGTTTGATTTCGTCGTTGCTGCGGGCGAACTAGGGCAAATCCGACGCTCGTTCATCGAACAGATTCAGGTTGAATACCCCGCCCAAACACCCATTCAAAAGGCTGAGATCACCTTCAGCCTGGAGGGGTCTACCGGCAAGACGAATGAAGTTGGTTCCAGGTGCGTATCAACGGACGGGAAAAATGTCTGCGCTATCAGTGAGCACACCTTCATCTCTTCGCGCCTGCATCCGTATGAGAACTGGGAATCGCTGCGATCGGAGTTTCAACGCCTGTGGGAGGTCTTTGCATCTCTTGGGAAAGTTCAAGTCACAAAGGTCGCCGTCCGCTACATCAATAAGATTTTGCTTCGTGAGGGAAGCGAGATATTTGACTCCGTATTCACGTATCCCAAGATCGCAGACGGGCTTCCTCAAAATACGTTCAGTGTGTTCGTGCGTCTTCAGATCGCCATTCCCGAACCGCAGGGAATATTGATCGTGACGGAGGCGCAGCTTCCGCCCGAGAAACCTCAGTTCGTAGCAATCGCGTTAGATCATGATTTGCAATTTCCCGTAACAGAAGATACACCAGACATCTGGGCGCTGTTAGAGAGAGCAAGAGAACTGAAGAACCAATACTTCTTTGCGTCGATTTCCGACGAACTGATGAAGGAGTACTTATGATCCCCGTTGCACCGCCAGTTCAGAATCGCGTTCAAAGCGATATTGTCGCGATTGTCTATCGTATCGATGCTACGCAATCCGGTTTTTGGGCGGAGCACAGTGATGTTTTTCCTGAGGAGTCGGCCAGTATCTTTTGGGCGAGAGAGCGTCAGTTCATGCAGCTTGCGGAAGCAACACGCAGAGCGAAGGCATTCGAGAAGGGATGGGACGGTTATGACGCTCCCGCTCCCAACGACGTATCCGTTACTCGAACGCTTACAGTGCTTTCCAGGGTGCGGGACTCGAAACTGTCCCCATACTCTGTGCTTCCTTCTGCGGACGGGGGCGTAGGAATTTCATTCCGCGGAATCGCCAATAAGAGAGCCGTCCTCGAACTGCTCAATGATGGCACCTCTTCGTACGTGTTTTACGGAAAGGGGCATCCCATCGAGAATTCAGAATTCAACTTGAACACTGACCTGCCGAGAATACTTCAACGGCTAGAGGAGTACCTGTAGAGTCGTGCATCCTCAACACACCGATGGGCGAACTGCCGATCAGACTTTCGCTGCCGACGAGCTTCTGTTTCGTCGCGTGCCGATCTCGCACATCGAAGACGGCGAACTGAGTCTGCTGGCAATCGGCAACGGACTTCAGTTTGAAAAAGACCCACCGAAATGTTCTTCTGTTGTACGCGGCAAATATTGCGGTCACTTTTCTGACGCTTTACATCCCGACTGCGCTGAGGATAAGCCATGCCCAAATACGACGGTGTACTTTCTGCGTGTCGGGAATCTGGCAAAAGGGATGATGATCGACCCACCGGAGAAGGTTCGAACACGAAGCTGGGATCTATATCCCCATCATGACCCGCTGACGAGATGTTACGCACACTCCACAATTTGTAGTTGCGAACAGCGCGAACCTAACGTACCTGTCAAACCTCCGAAGTCAGTACGCGAGCAGTTCCGGAAATGGCTCTCGGAGAACCTGCAATCGTGTGACCTGCTAAAATCGTCGTCCCTTGCCGAAGCCGATTCCGCCGTGTAAACTGCACCGGACATATTCAGCCCATTATCTTCGACCATCGCGCCCGACATGCCGAAAACTCCGCTGTAATCCCACTACCTCGCTGTGGCGCACGAACATGCTCTTTACGCCTGATTGACCATCAATGCCGGGGAGGGACTATTCTCTGGAGCTGAACAATCAATAACAATCAATAATAGATCACTTAAAGATATGGCGGAGAGAGGGGGATTCGAACCCCCGGTACAGCTTTTGACCGTACAACGGTTTAGCAAACCGCCGCCTTCAGCCACTCGGCCATCTCTCCGCGTCCTGACAGGGATTATACCGGAAGTTGCGCTTCAGGCGCGCCGCGGGCTCAAAACCAGCAAATCCGCGTCCGATCCTCAAATCCGCCGGATCGTCCGCATTCTGCGATTTTTCCCTTTCTGGAAACGGCCAGGGTTGTTAGATTCGCAATGATGCACCCCGTACTCCAGCCCGCAAGGCGCAAGATGCGCTTTCTGCCGCTGATCGCCGCCACCTACTTCATGGTGTCGGGCGGTCCGTACGGCATTGAGGACATCCTCGGCGGCGCGGGCTATGCCAAAGCGATCGTTATCCTCTTGGTGCTGCCGTTTCTGTGGTGCCTTCCCACCGCGCTCATGATCGGCGAACTGGCCAGCGCCATCCCGGCCGAGGGCGGCTTCTACGTCTGGGTGCGGCGGGCGCTGGGCCCGTTCTGGGGCTACCAGGAGGGCTGGCTGTCGCTCTCGGCCAGCATCTTCGACATGGCCATCTATCCGGCCATCTTCGTGCTTTACCTGGGCAAGTTCAGCCCGGCTCTTACCGATGGCTGGCACGGCTACGCCTGGTCGCTGGCCGTCGTCGCGCTTTGTTGTGCGTGGAATCTGCGCGGCGCTCCGGCCGTGGGCGAGGGCTCCGTTTGGATGTTCGTGCTGCTTTTGGCTCCGTTCGCGGTCTTTGGAGTGCTCGCGCTTTGGCGCTGGTCGGCGGCGCATCCCGCCGTTCAATGGGGCCGGCCAGCCTCAGAGGAAGCTTTGTCCACCGCGATCCTGGTGGCCATGTGGAATTACATGGGGTGGGACAATGCCTCCACGGTCGCCCAGGAGGTAGAAAATCCGCAGCGCAACTATCCTCGCGCCATGATCGCTGCAACCGCGCTGGTGGCCATAACCTATATTGTGCCGCTCGCGTTCATGGCCCTCGCCGGACTGCCCTCGACGGGCTTTTCGACCGGCGACTGGGTAAATGCCGCGCAGTCGGTCGGCGGCCCGCTGTTGGGCTTTGCGGTGGTCGGCGGCGGGGCCATCACAGGCATTGGCATGTTCAACGCGCTGGTCATGAGTTATTCGCGCCTGCCCATGGCCATGGCAGAAGAGGGAATGCTCCCGCTGGTGGTGGCCAAACGTAACAGCCGCGGAGTGCCGTGGGTAAGCGTGGTGCTTTGCGGCCTGGCCTGGGGGCTGGCGCTCAATCTGCCCTTTGAGCGCCTCATTTCCATCGACCTGATCCTGTATGGCTCAAGCCTGTTGCTGGAGTTCGTGGCTCTGGTGGTGTTGCGCGTCCGCGAGCCGGAGCTCGATCGCCCCTTCAGAGCCGGCAATTTTGCTGTCGCCTGCCTGCTCGGAGCAGGACCCGCGGTGCTGATCGGCTACGCGCTCTATGCCTCGCGCGATGAAAAGATCATCGGCGCCACATCGGCGCTTTTGTTCGCGTTCGGGGTAAGCCTGCTGGGGCCGATCCTTTATTGGGCTACGGCTTTGCCCATCGCGCGAAGGCGCTTGGCGGCAGTTCCCGCGGACGGGGACTAGAGCAAGACCACGGTTGTTCTATCCCTATCCGCAGTGGCGGAACCAAGCGGCGGCGTTTTCGGGTGTCATGGTTTTGCGGGCATCAGCGACCGAAATCAGGGGTGGCGAGCTGCGCCAATTTACACTCGAAACATGGCGGGGATCGAAGACTTCATCAAACGGCTGCCCAAGGCCGAGTTGCATCTGCACCTCGAAGGCACCATTCTGCCTGCCACGCTGACGGAGCTGAGCACCCGCCACGATGCCCGCCCTTTGACGATTGCGGAAGCCGAAGCCCTCTATCGCTTCGACGATTTCACCAGCTTCATTGAGAGCTTCAAAGCCGTCACCAAGCGGCTCATCACCCCTGAGGACTACGAACTCGTTGCCTGGCGGATGATGCAGCAGCTTGCCGCGCAAGGCGTTGTGCATGCCGAGGTCTACATCTCCGTGGGCGTCATCTATATGTGGCGCAACTTCGATCCACGCGCCTTCGAGCCCATCTTTGCCGGCCTGGAGCGAGCCCGCAAGCGCGGCGAAACCGAACTGGGCCTCTCGCTCTACTGGATCTTCGACGCCGTGCGCCACTTCACCGTGGAAGAGGCCGATCGCGTCTTTCGCAAGGCAGCCGAGATGCGGCCCCATTACCCGTCAATCGTCGGCATCGGTCTTGGAGGCGACGAGCGCCGCGCTGGCTCCGAACCTTTCCGGGCGTTCTATGAGCGCGCCGCCCGGGCTGGGCTGCGGCTCACCAACCACGCCGGAGAAACCACCGGCCCGGAGGCTATCCGCGAAGCGCTCGCCATCCGCTCCGAGCGGATCGGCCACGCTCTCTCAGCGATTCAAGACCCAGGGCTCATTCAAGAATTAAAATCTCGCAACATTCCCCTGGAGCTGAACCCCACCTCCAACGTCCGGACCGGTGTCTGCCCCTCCTTCGCTGAACATCCGCTGCGCCGCCTCTTCAATGCAGGCCTGCTCGTCACCCTCAACTCCGACGATCCAGCCTTCTTCGGTTCCGACCTGGCCAACGAATACCACCTGGCCCACACCGAACAGGGATTTACTCGCGAGGAGCTGCGCCAGCTTGCCGCCAACTCCATTCGCGCCAGCTTTCTTCCCGAGCTGGCTAAAGTCGCTTGGCTCACCCGAATCGATTCCATCCAGTAACCAAAAGTGGTAGGCTAACCTTCCCGCAGACATGCCTGTCCAATGGAAACTGGGGTATCATATGATCGTAGAGGGAGGCTGCAAGCCTATGTCCACTGAACCTGAAAAAGTTGAATCCGCAGAAGATTCCGCCGTCGAACAGGCGGGAGAGCGCAGCACACTGCGCGTGATCGGCTGGTTCTCCGTGGGGATGGTTGTGGCCGCTCTGGGCATCTATCTGGGCAGCGAACTACGCAGCCGCTACAAGTTCAAGCGCCGCACCCCGTACGACTTCTACTCGAATTCAGAGCAGCAGGCCAGCGAATTCGGGATGGGCATCTAGTAAATCTTCCCAGATCCGTATCGCAGATGCCGCCGTCGGGCGGCATTTTGCTTTTCTGCGCGGGGCGCAACCCGCATTTAATTGAAATGTTCATTAAAAAAGGAAGGCATCCGCCGCAGCGAATGCCCTCCGTCTTGTCGTTCGATTCCACGCAACCGAACTGACTATTGTCCGGGCACATACTGCGGGGACATGTCTTCGCTCTTCCCTGACTTCTTATCAAGCGTGGTAGTGACGAACGGCCCGTACTGGACCGATTGCAAGGCATGCGCCCGGCCCCGCGGGTCGAATTTGAGAATCACCTTGTTACCCTTGTTCGCGGTGGGCGCGGCAATCCAGGTGAAGCTCTCGGACGCATCTTTGCCCTGCAGCCGGACAAAGCTATTGTCCCGCTGCACCGAATATTCGCCCGCAGGAAGGCTCCTTCCGTTCACGGTAAAACTGAATGGGACGTTCAGTTTTGTGGTTGTTTCGGCCACTGCTGGAAACGTGGCCAATGCCGCTGCCGCCAAAGCTGTCGACGCCAGAACGAAAGTGCTGAGTTTGGATCGCATGAAGTTGATTCCTCCCACGCAACCCACACTAGCGATTCGCGACAACAAAGTCGTCAAGCTTCCGTCCAGAAACTGTCAAGCTTTCGCTTGGCATTTTTTGTGCGTCAGCAGACCCTGCCTGCTGCACATCGGTTGCCGCCGCACGTTCGCGGTCGCCCGCCGCCTCATAGTGCATCGCCCGCTCGCGCGCAACGTCACTTTCACGGCCTGCAAACAGCTCCCCCAGCCGCTCTGCGATGCGAACATGTCTCTTGGCCCGCCGCGCTTCCGGCTGCCGCTGGTAAAGCACCTCGCGATATAGCCCATGCGCCAGCACATAAAACGCCGACCTGCTTCCGTCAGGCAATTCATCCTGCCCGGCCCGCACCATAAAATGCAGCCGCCGCGCCAGCGCATCGCAGGCTTCCTCGGTTTCGACCGGATCATTTTGCAGCGCCGCGGCCACCGCCCACGCCGGAAACGCCACGCGCATCAGGCTCGCTGCCTCCAGCATGCGCTGCTCATCCTCGCTCAGGCGGCCAATCTCCATCTCGATCATGCGCGCCAATTGATCGGGAACGCTGGCCTCCATCTCCTGAAAAGGCGCGCGCAGCTCCCATTGCCCCGTGACGTTGCGCATCATGAAACTTTGCGCCATCAAATGCTCTACCACCGCGGTCACAAACAGGGGATTGCCTTCCGAGCGCAGGTACACAAAATCGGCCAAGCCCGCCGGCGGCTCTGCATGCCCGAGTTCCTTGAAAATCAATTCCCGGACAGCTGTCTTTTTGAGCGGCGCGAGCTCCATCTCCACCGAAAGTCGGCGCCGCAGCAGGTCTTGGTTCAGGCCTCTGAGCGTATCCTCGATGTCCCCACTCAGCGGGCAATAGGTCGCCAGCACCATCAGCCTGGCCCGCGCGCGCCGCCGCGCCAGCGCCGAGATCAGGTTCAGCGTGCAAACATCTGCCCAATGCAGATCCTCGAACACAAGAATCAGCGGACTCTCCGATGCTATCTCTTCCAGAGCTTCGCAAAGGTCTCCCAGCATCCTTTCGATTGCTGGCGGCTGTGGCGCTACGGAGGCTGTAGTCCAATCCCGCCCCAGCGCCAGCCACGCCGGCGCCCTTCGGGCAAGAATCCGATAAGCCCGCTGTCCTTCCGGCCCGATGCAGAGTTGATTCAGCGCCTCGGTTACCGGGTAATACCCTTCAACCCCGCCCACTCCCTGCACACACTGGCCGCGCGCAACGCTGGCCTTGATAAGCGGGTCGATCTGCCGGCAAAAGGCATCCACCAGCGCTGTCTTGCCAATCCCCGCCTCCCCGGTGACAAAAACTACACGTCGCTGTCCGCTTTCGAGCTGCCGCAGATGCGCTTGCAGCTGGTCGAGCTCGCCATCGCGCCCTACGATTTCCGCAGGTCGGGCGTCCTGCCGCAACGTTCCGGGCTCGACACCGGGATGCGCGCCGTTCCCGTCCGTCACCGGCGCAACAAAACGGTAGCCGCGCTTGGGCAGGGTCTGGATAAACCGCGGCTGTCCCGCGTCGTCGCCCAGCACCTTGCGCAATTCCAGCACGTAGGTCCGCAGCACCTGCGGCTGCACGTAGGTCTCCGGCCACAGGGCATCGAGCAGCTCATCGTGCGTAATCAGCCGGCCGGGGTGCTCCACCAGGTAGCGCAGCACCGCGAAGGGCTTGGGCGCCAACTCAATGTTCGCGCCACCGCGCAGCAAGCACTGATTGGCCGTGTCCAGCCCAAAACACGAAAACTGCTTCATTCCGACTGGACCTCCGGGGAAGAGAGGACTACCTGATCGTCTCAGCAATCGACCGGCCACTTGCGCCGCATGCGACTGCTCCCGCATCTACAATGATTCATTCAACATGGGCGTTAACATCGGAAGAAACTATCGTCAATCGATTCTTGCCGGCGTTCATTTCCGAACACGCATGTCCACCCGCGAACAAGCCCGGGCGAACTTTGATGTACGCGACAGCGGACATGAGTAGATACGCCCACACCCAGCCTCCCGTTCCTGTCTGCAAGCTTCGCCTGGTTTGACTGTGCGACAAGGCGATCCGGCTCAAGGGCCAAGTTTGAAAATTCGGCCAAACGAAATGGGAGGAGTCACTCAACTCAACCCGCCCGGTCCTCCGTTCTTTCTAGTCCCTAGTCCCTTGTCCCTGTTCCCTGCCTTTGATTTACCCTTAACCCTTATGGGCCGCATCCGCATTCTTCCCGACCAGGTTGCCAACCAGATCGCCGCCGGCGAGGTGGTCGACCGGCCCGCATCCGTGGTGAAGGAGCTGCTGGAGAATGCCCTGGACGCAGGCGCCAATCGTATCCGCGTTGAAGTCGAGGCAGGCGGCAGGCGGCTGATCCGCGTCAGCGACGACGGCCACGGCATGAACCGCGACGACGCGCTGCTGGCCTTCGAGCGCCACGCCACTTCCAAGCTGCGCACCGTCGACGACCTGCTCTCCATCGCGACCCTGGGATTTCGGGGCGAGGCGCTACCGTCCATCGCCTCGGTGGCCCGCGTGACGCTCGATACCGCAACTGGGCCCGATACGGCAACCAGTAATGACGCCTCCGGAACCCACATCGAGATCGCAGGCGGCAAAATCCTTCACGTCGACGACGCGGCCTTGCCTCGCGGAACCACCCTGGCCGTCGCCGATCTGTTCTTCAACACGCCGGCGCGCCGCAAATTCCTCCGCGCAGAGAGCACGGAACTGGCCCACGTTACGGCTCTCGTCACCCACTACGCACTCGCCCATCCGGAGATGCACTTCGAGCTCATTTCCTCCACGCACACCATTGTCTCCGCGCCGCCGGTCGCCCGCACCGCCGAGCGCATCTATCAGATCTTCGGCAAAGAAACGCTCGCGGCGCTGCTTCCCGTGGCCGCCGAAACGCCGCTGGCTCACGGCGGCCTGCCCGAGCCTCCGCCCTGGAAGAAGGACCCCGACGAGCCTGTGCGCGATCCGGGAACCCTGCGCCTGACTGGCTTTTACTCCAAGCCCGAGCTGCAAAAGCTCAACCGCAATTCGATCTATATCTTTGTCAATAAGCGCCTTATCCGCGACCGGCTGCTGATCCACGCAATTACCGAGGCCTACCGCAACGTGATTCCGCCCACCAGCTTCCCGGTGGTTTTGCTCTTCTTGGAGATGCCGCCCGAAGAGGTGGACGTGAATGTACACCCGGCAAAAACCGAGGTCCGCTTCCGCCAGCAGAGCTTGATTCACGACTTTGTTCGCGACAGCCTGCGGACGGCTCTGATCCAGTCCCGCCCCGCCGCCGCGTTTCTGGCCGCTCTTGACGCGGTGCCCCTGGCCAGTTCGTCGCTGATGCCGCCGGCCGCTTCGCCCCTTCCCGGCGCTCCCGACGCAACGCAGCCCGCCGATTCCGAACCCAACGCCTTTGCGGCCGGCGAGGCAGAAGCCGCGCCTTTTCGGCTGACTCCGCGACTGCCAACCCCCGTTCCCGGCAAGCTGCCCTTTGCATCCCACGGCTTCAATCCCGGGGGCTCAAATCCAGGCGGCTGGCCAGACCAGCAGGCCTGGGGCGAAGCAGCCGCGGCGCTCTTTCAGCCCGGTCCAGCTGACCTCGCGGATGGCTGTTCGCACCCGCTCGCCGATGCACCGGCAAATGGACCCTCAGGAAATGGACTAAGTCCAGCCACGGCAACCGCCCAGATCGAAGCCGAGCAGGCCGCCACCACCCTCAACCATCTCGGCTCGCTGCGGCCCCTCGGTCAGCTCCGCGAGTCCTTCATTTTGGCCAGCGGCGACGACGGATTGTGGATAATCGATCAGCATGTTGCTCATGAGCGCATACTTTTTGAAAAAATTTTGCGCGATCGCCAGGTCGAGCAGGTGCAGCGCCAGAGGTTACTGATGCCCATGCTTGTGGAGCTCAAGCCCTCACAGATGGTGGTTTTTGCGCGCATCGCCGAGGAGCTGGAACGCAACGGTTTTGAGGTGGAACCCTTTGGCCCACAGACACTTGCAGTCAAGGCTGCGCCCGTCGGCCTGGAGGGGACGGCTCTCGAGAGAATGCTCTCCGAGGTCATCGAGCAGTCCAGCGCCGACTCCGGCGAAGTCAAGCAGAATGAGGATCTTAAGGCGCTGCGCACGCGCATCGCCGCCTCCATCGCCTGCCATTCCGCCATCAAGGTCAATACCGCTCTTGACCCGGTTCGAATGGAATGGTTACTGTTGGAGCTGGCCAAGACCAGTCATCCAACGAGTTGCCCGCATGGACGTCCAATAGCTTTGCTGTATTCTTGGAAGGAGATTCAGCGGGCCTTCCATCGCATCTAATTCACAGGTAAAATAAGCAAGGTGGCAATCTTTCCGTTCTCAGGGGCGGAGATTGTCCGGCGACATTCGCCAGCCTGGAAGTGAGGTTTTTCTTTGACAGCAGAGCAATTGGAAGCATCACGCGCCGAAAGGATGCGTCAGAACGGACACGGAGCGCTCACACTGGAAGACGCCCGGACGTGGATTGAAGAGACAGGATTGTGTCTTTTTCTGCCCCGGCGGCAGTTTTCGTCGTCCATCGCCCCTTCGTTTGTTGAGGCCGTTGCCGGCCACCAGAATGCAACCCCCGATCCGAAGCACATTCAGCTGGCGGAAGAACTGCTGGTGCGCCTGGAGTTGGATGACGTGGCAGTCCGGCTGAATCTGCTTGGACAGCCCGGTGAGCAGCCCGACTTTGTTGTGGCCAGCTGGGTTCTGCCCTACGTGTATGCGCTGAGGGGCGACCGTGACTGGCGGCGCAGCCCGCAACTAACCGGCTCTCGTCAGGTTTCGCAACTGGCGGTGCAGGCGTACAAGCACCTGGAAGCTGGCGACGTCAACATTGCGGACCTGAAGCATGCGCTGGGCCGCGAAGTCAGCGAGACCGCTGTGCTGCGCGCCATTACCGAGTTGTGGCAGCAGTTGCGCATTATCCCGGTCATCTTGGCTCCCGGTGTGCCCGCCAAATGGCAACTGCTCCGGCATCGCTTTCAAAAGGCTATCGCCGAGGGGGCATCCACCTCGCAAGTGACAGCAATTTCAGTGCTTGCTTCCATTTATCTGCAGGCCGTGATCGCCGCCAGCATGGAAGAAGTGGAGCTGTTCTTGGCTCCGCTCACCGCCCGCAGCAAGGTGCGCGAAGTCCTCCGCGGCTTGGTAGCCACGCGCCAGGTGCATACCATCTCCATGGGCCACGCGCCGCATTTCTACGTTGCCGGAACGCTGCCCGAGTTTTCTGTTCCCAACACGCTCTATGCCAGTTCGGCGATGCCGGCGTCGGCGTATTTTTTGCGCTCGTATGACCGCGAGGAGGAAACGCTTGAAGTTCAGGCGCCGGTGCCTGCATTCAGTGCGCCCCTGGTGGACGTTGAGCCGGTCATCACCGCTGAGACTCATGCTCCCCGCACTTCCCCCGAGCTGACCTCTACGGCCCGAACCTCTCCGGCCCGCAAGCCCGCTTCCAACGGGAAGCCCGTTGCTGCGCGGCCACACTTCAGCCGGCCGTCGACCCACTCCCGTGACCGCAAGCCGGCCCAGTCGTCTGCGAATAGCCGCTCCGTCCGCCGCCCGGCCGCCGACACCCGCTCAGCATCTGCTCGTCCGGCCAGCGGCGCACGACCCGCCGCAGGCACTCGCTGGAGCGCGAATGGCGCTGCGGCAAAGGCAAAGCTCAATGGCGCCAACGGCTCTCGCTCCGGCAACGGGACAGGGAAAGGCGCTGTCAACGGATCAAGGTCGAACGGAAGTTCGGCCCGCCCGGCGAACGGCGCACGCACAGCCAAGTCCTCCGCTCCGGCCTGGAGCCAGCGCAATGGAAACACCGGAAACGGCCACAACGGCAACGGGCACTCGAACGGCGCCAAGCCCGTGGCCAAGACCAGCGCACGCAGTGGCGGCCTTGCGCGGACCGCGAGCAGCGCGCGATCCGATGCGCGGCCATCGCGGAACGGTAGCCGCAAGCCGGCACTGACCGCCGGGGCCAAGGCGGGAAACAGCAAGCGCTATGGCTTTACCGCGCGGCCCAAGCAGGAGACGAAGAAGCGCGGATGAGCCTGGACGACAGCCTCCCGCGCCCCATTCCTGCTGAGCGGAAAGTCATAGTCGCCATCGACGGTCCAGCCGGGGCGGGCAAGAGCACCATTGCCCGTCACCTGGCGCGGCACTTTGGCCTGCTCAACCTGGAAACAGGCGCCATGTACCGCGCCTTCGGCCTGAAAGCGCTGCGCGCGGCGCTCCCTTTGGATGAGAGCAAAGCCCTGGAAGCCCTTGCTGCGGAGACCAGCATCCGCCTGGAACCCGGCGAGGAAGAGAATCGCGTCCTGCTCGACGACGAGGACGTCACCGGCTTCATCCGCAACCAGACGGTGACTGACGCAGCCTCAAGGGTGAGCGTTTTCCCCGCCATTCGCGCCTGGATGGTGCGCCTGCAGCAGCAACTTGGCGCTGACGGTGGCGTGGTGATGGAAGGCCGCGACATCGGCACCGTCGTCTTCCCCCATGCCGACGTAAAGATCTTCCTGGATGCAGCTCCTGAAGTCCGCGGCTTGCGCCGCTTCGATCAGCTCGGCCCCAGCCCTGCCGTACAGGCGGACGAAGTGATTCGCGATCTCCGCGCCCGCGATGCGCGCGACCGCAATCGCGCCGATTCGCCGCTGAAGCCCGCTCCCGACGCTATCCTCCTCGATTCCACGCACATGACGCTGGAACAGGCCGTGCAAGCGGCCGAAGGGATTGTCGCTTCCCGGCTGAGCTTGGCTGTTGAGCAATCGTAAACGGTCGTGCAACGGGTTCCACGGAGGGAACAGGGGCATTCATGCCCCTGAAGATAACGGCGCGTGGGGTTGGCCTTCAGGCCCGGAGACCTTGGCCCAGAGCGAAAAAGAGCCCGGGGCTAAAGCCTCTTTTTTGCTTCGAGCGATTTCAGGGGCATGAATGCCCCTGCTCCCTCCCTGGGATGAATACGGCCACACTAAGCGAGAGGCTCTTGCGCTGGCAGTTTTAGAAGATTGGAGCGCGGTTGCCTTTGCACAGTGGACAAACGCGCACAAATTCCTTCCGAAATGCTATAGGCTCGTAGATGTATGGAGATTACCTGCACCCGCTGCCACCAGGCTGTCCTGGCCGACAACTGCTACTGCCCTACGTGCGGTTTGCCGCAGCTTCAGTATTCGGCGGAAAACGTGCCTGGACAAGCGCCGCCCGAGCGCTGGCTGGAGCCCGTGCAGGATGCAAGCATTGTCGATTGGAAGCGGGCCATGCGCCCTGCACTGGCGCTCGCGGTTCCGGCTGGCATGCTCTGCTCGTTGTTTTCGCCGGTGAGCATCTTCGGCCTGTTGTGGATGACCATTGCGGCAGCCTGGGTTGTTGCACTTTACCTGCGCAACCAGCGGCCGGCGTGGATTACCATTGGAGCCGGAGCGCGCATCGGCCTCGTCACCGGCCTGCTCGGCGCATGGACCGCCGCGGCGGCCTCAGGAATCAGCCTGTTCGTGATGCGCTTCTTTCTGCACCAGGGAAAATCGCTCGACGAGACCTGGACCACCATCATCAGCGACCAGGTGACCCGGCAATGGTCGACTGCAGGCGTGGATGCACAGACCATCAGCCTCTACAAGGGCTGGCTGCTCAGCCCGGAAGGCCGTGCCGGCTCCATGTTGAGCGCCATTTGTTTTCTAGTCGGCGTGCTGATTTTCTTCGCAATCGGCGGCGGCGCTCTTGGCGCCCGCCTGCAGGCGCGTGCCCGGCGGCCACAAGTTTAGATACTCTTTGCGATCCGCCATGCAAGCTGTTTTGCCACGTGGCGCAAGGCCCTGCAATGCGACCCCATTTCTCCACAACTTGCCCTTGACCGGCAAGCCCTCGTATCATCCCCGAGAGATAAGCAATGAGCGAAACAGAGAAACAGACAAGCCTGCGCGTAAAGGGCCGCCTGATGTCCGCCTCCGAGGTAGAGCGTACCTTGGTGCGCTTGGCCCACGAAATCGTCGAAAAGAGCAACGGGAGCGAAGGCCTGGCACTGGTGGGCATCAAGCGGCGCGGCATTCCGCTGGCCGAGCGGCTCGGCAAGCTGATCGCAGGCATTGAAAAGCATCCTGTCGCTACCGGCATGCTCGACATTCAGTTTTACCGCGACGACCTCTCCACCGCCGGCGTGCGCCCCGTGGTCACACCGGGAGCCATCGGCATCGAGA
>JBEKFD010000073.1:0-18947 GCA_050013495.1 Occallatibacter sp.
TGATCGATGCCGCTACTGGAAAGGTTTTGGGCGATGTTCCGGGGCAGAAAAGGTCCCATGGCGCGGCGGCCGTTCCGTCCCTTGGCCGGGGATTCATTACCGACGGCGGAGGGGACGGAGCAATTGTTGTCTTCGATCTGAAAACGTATGCGGTGCTGGGAAAGCTGGCGACGATGCCGGATTCCGACGGAATTATCTACGACAAGGGGCAGGACCTCATTTTGGCCGTTTCCGGCGACAAGGGCATGTTGATGACGTTCAAGCCGGAGATCGATCCGGTGAATGGAAAGATAGATCCGCCGATCGATCTGGGGGGCGCGCCGGAGTTCCTTGCCTCCGATGGCGAGAAGGCCTACATCAACATGGAGGACAAGGATGTGGTGGCAGTTGTCGACCTGAAGACGAGGAAGGTGATTGCGCGCTGGCCGGTTGCGCCGGGAGGGCACCCGGTGGGCATGGCAATCGACCCCAAGACGCATCGCCTGTTTATCGGCTGCCGCAATCCTCAAAAGCTGATCGTGATGAGTACCGAAGACGGCAAGGTGCTGGCCAGCCTGCCCATTGGAGCGGGCGTGGATGCCACGGCCTACGATGCGGGTCATGCATTCGCCAGTTGCGGAGACGGGTCGCTAGTGGTGATCGGCGAAAAGGCGGGGACGTATGTCGTGGAACAGGTGGTGAAGACTCCCGTTGGCGCACGAACGATGGGAGTGGATGAGTCCACGCACAAAGCCTATTTGCCCACTGCGGAGTTCGAACCGCTGGAACCGGGAGCGCGCCGCCCCAAGGCCAAGCCGGATTCATTCATGATTGTCGAAGTGGGACAGAAATAGCCTTGGTACTCACTTGGTAAGGACGAGGCGAACAGATGGTGTGGGAGCGGGCATCACTTGGCGCTCTGGCGGCGTGCCTGGGGGTGCGAGGCAGCAATAACGGCGCTTGGATCTCTCGCGATGACTGTCAGGAATGCTCGTGCCGAAGACTCTGGGGTGCGACGTCAAGGGCTTACCAAGAGGCTATCCAGGATGACCAATTCGAGCCCCGGAAGGGCTGCGAGCCTCGAATCGTTTGTAAGGAATGCCGTCGCATTGATGACCCGCGCGGTGGCAAGTTGGATCGAATCCGGGGTCTTCGACCCAAAGGCGGCGCGAATCCGGGCGGCTTCAGCGGCGATCCCAGGCGACACTGGGAAGGTCCTCAGGTTGCGAGCATTCAGCAGCATCCGTGAGTATTGGTCCGCCATTTCTTGGTTTCCTTGCTTGAAGGGGTGGACGAGAACTTCAGTTAGCGTGAGCGTTGAAGTGACAACCTGAAGGTCGCCACGCTCTACGGCTTCAAAGAAGGGGTCGACAAGGGAAATGTACTTGGGATGCAATTCGACGAAATAGATCAGCGGCGCTGTGTCCAGGCCGACAGTCGTGCCGTAAAGTTTACTTAGCCATCCCATGAGGCTCGTTCGTTATTTATGTATTCCTGCGCGTCGATGCCTTCCCATATCTCTTTCCCCAGACCGCGCAACTCCATGATGCTATGCTGCGGTTGGCTGGGCGCGTCCTTGGCCGCAAGAGCGCTCAGCTCTTCAAGCAGGCGCCGCCGATTCTCAGGGCTCAGCGATTCGGCAATCTTGAGCGCCTTCTCGTAGGTATACGCGGCCATGACGAATCTCCTCCACTTATGATAGCCCGTTTTCCTTTCGACGCAAGGGAAACGGAGCTTGCCGAGAGCATCTGAGTAAGGCAGTATGGTCATTGCGGTCTGCAGGCGGGCGTGGCGACGGGACCAGTTGCCGTAGATCTGTGATTTGAACGGGCCGCACCTGGAGAACGAAATGAGCGCAACCCTTAAATTTGGCACCTCCGGATGGAGGGCGATTGTGGCGGATGAGTTCACCGTGGCCAACATCCGGCTGGCGGTGGCGGGAATCGCCGCCTATGTGAAGACGCAACCCGAGCCGCACCGTGTGCTGGTGGGCCGCGACCCCCGCTTCCTCGGCGAGAGCTTTGTGGACATCGCCGCGAAAGTGCTGGCCGGCGCCGGTGTGACGCCCATCGTGATCAGTGAAGCCGCGCCGACGCCGGCGATTGCTTATGCTGTGCGGACGCTCAAGACCTCGGGGGCCATCAACTTTACTGCGTCGCACAATCCGCCGGAGTACAACGGCATCAAGTTCTCCACGCACGACGGCGCCCCAGCGCTGCCGGAGGTGACCAGGCAGATTGAGGCGGCGATTGCCGACTTCGGAGATGGGGCGGGCATTGCCAATGGGAAAGTTCCTGAGGGCGGGTTCGATACGGCGGACGTGAAGCCGGCATTTTTGAAGCGGCTAGAGGAACTTGTCGACCTGAAGGCCATAGCCAAGTCGGGTATCAAGGTGGTCTACGATCCATTCTGGGGCGCGGGGCGCGGGTACAGTTCCGACCTGCTCAGCGGGGCGGGCGTTGCCGTCGAGACTGTGCACGACTATCGCGATGTGCTCTTCGGCGGTCACGCGCCGGAGCCGGACGACCACCTGCTGGGCGACGCCAAGGCCAAAATGCGCGAGATTGGCGCGGCCCTGGGAATAGCGACGGATGGCGACGCCGACCGCTTCGGGATTGTCGATGCGGATGGCACCTTTATCCAGCCGAATTACATCATCGCCCTGCTCTTCGACTACTTGGTGGAAACGCGCGGCTGGAAGAACGGCGTGGCCAAGAGCGTGGCCACCACAAACCTCGTCAATGCGCTGGCCGACTACCACAAGGTTCCGCTGTACGAAACGCCGGTGGGCTTCAAGTACATTGGCGAGCTGATTATTGCGGACAAGATCGCCATCGGCGGCGAAGAGTCGGCGGGGCTGACCATTCGCGGCCACGTTCCGGAAAAGGACGGCGTGATTGCCGGCCTGCTGGTTGCGGAGATGGTGGCCATGCGCGGCAAGAGCCTGGGACAACAACTCAAGGAGCTGTTTGCCAAGGTTGGTTCCTTCTATCCGGTTCGCGAGAACTTCCGCTTGACCCCGGAGGTGAAGGCCGCGTTCACTGAAAAGATGAAGGCCGATCCCACCGAGCTGGGTGGGCGCAAAGTGAGCGCAGTAGTGCGCACCGACGGCCTGAAGTTGATATTGGAAGACGGATCGTGGGTCTGCTATCGGCTCAGCGGTACTGAGCCGGTGGTGCGCGCCTATACCGAAGCGCGCAGCGAACACGACATGGAAGCGCTCAAGGCGGCGGCGGAGAAGTTTGTGCTGTCGTAAAAAGGGCCGCGGAAATGTACTTTTCTTGAACTGGTTTAGAGGCGATGTGGCGGACGAGAAGGTAAGAGTCGAGAAGGAGACGGTTGCCGCTCCACTGAGCAAGCGCGCGCTTGAGTTTGCACAGCGGTCATGGCGTCCGGCGGGCACGGCGGTGGCAGTGTGCCTGGCGTTGCTGCTGATGGGTCATGTGGTGAACGGCAAGAACGGGCTCACTGTCTGGCACGGGAAACGCGCCGAAGACCAGCAATTGCAGAAGGAAATCAACAAGCTGCAGCAGGAGAACGCCGAACTGCGCCGGCACGTGGAGCAGTTGAAGTCTGACCCCGACGCCATTGAGCACGAGGCGCGCGAGAAGCTGCACTACGCCAAGTCCAACGAGGTGATCGTGGCGATGCCTGCGCCGTCACAGGAGCAGCCGGCAGCCCGGTAGGCTTCAAAAATCAATATGCGCGCGCACTGAGCCCACCCAGACAGGCCCGCGGTCGCGGTTGTAGCCGGGGTCGCTGATGTGCTGCACATCGAGCGAGTAGAACATTCCCCGCCACGCGTGCCAGGTGTAGTAGCCCTCCACGATGTTTTCGCGCCCGTAGTTGAGCTTGCCGTCGCCCAGCAGGAAGCCCAGTCCACCCAGCTTCAGATAATCCTGGTGATCGCGCTTGATTGCGTTCGAGACTGCGACCAGGCCCACTTTGTCTACCGGCCTGCGCCAGCGGGTCCCGGCGTAGTCCGCGCCTAATTCAACGGTCTGGTCAACCTCGGTGTAAGCGAACGACTCATGCTGGCCTTCGTTCCATCCAAACCGGCCGAAAGCGCGCAGATTCTCTGTGATTTCCTGCTCGCTGTTGTAGCCCAGGCCGTACTTGAGCGCGCTGAAGTGCTCGTGCAGCGTGATGGCGGGTGCGGTTACGCTGAATTTCGCCGTGTCGGAGCCGTTGAGGAAGTCGTCGACGGCTTCGCGATAGGTGCCCATATGGGCGCGGTTGGCATAGAACAGAACTCGCTGCGTCGCTTTGCGCTTTGGGACCAGTCCCTGGCGGAGTTCGAACTCTCCGTTCTGGCCGTGGGCGCGGCTGAAGGCCCAGTCCAGATCGATCGCGTTCGCCACTGTGGGCATCGCAAAGATGCCGTAGCGAATGCTCCAGGCGCGATCGTCGTACTCGGCCATGCCGCCCACGGTGTAGCCGCGTGTGTCGGCGGCGTAGTCCCACGCGCCGTTGTTGTCTACGGTCCAGTTCATGAACTGCAGGTGGCTGTCGGAGCCGGGGCCGTTCACGTCAAAGAAATCCGGCAGGGTGAGCTTGCCGATGCGGACTTCAACCCGGCGCAAGGGGACGCTTGGGGCTAACGCAAAGAATCCAGCTTCCTGGCTTGTGGTCTTATTCGTGAATCCGAATACCTGGTGAATCTGGTAGCGGGCAATATAGGGTACGCGGCCCAGGTTGGGGTTGCGCACTACATCGAGATTGGTGAATCCGGCCAGGCCGAAGGCTTCGCTCAGGCCGCGTCCTTCGGCGGCTTCGAGGTCGAAGATGAAATCGGTGTTATAGCGTATGGAGTGGTTGCGCCGCAGTGCGGTATAGAGCGTGCCCACCATCGAGGTCTTGTATTCGCCCCTGGGAATAAAGCTGTTCTTCCCCTGGTAAGTCGAGTGAAACGGCAAGTCACCCTGGATGATGATGTTGGCCTGTCCGGAGATCCACCAGCGGCTGTCTTCGGGATGCGGGGCCATGGAGACAATGGGCGGATCGTTGGGCTCGTGGCCCACCGGGCTCATGTCGGTGGCTTTCTTTCCAATGCCGTCCTGCGCAGGCGCCAGCGCGAGTTGCCCAGCGCCTGCCTGCGCGAAGATCGGAGCGGGCTGGTTCCGCGGCGTGGGTGCCGAAGGAAGCGCGGCGGGCGTCTGTGCAGAGGCGAGGGCTGCGGCAGAGAGTGCCAGCAGACATGCGATCCGCTTGCGGGGGCGAATGTAGGTTGCCGCAAATGCGCGAGCCTGGCGGAGCGGATTGGAGCGGCGGAAAGCGCGGCGCATGAGCGACCCTAAGGATTGAGATGCAGGGCATCGGCAGGCGGGCATAGAATGGATGCGGAACTATACCCCCACTCCGTAGATACCATACCGGGGGTTGGTATTGTCAAGCTGTTCGAAAGGGGACGTGCGATGTCTCACGCAGAGCGGGAGAAGCTGAAGTTGTTGCAGCGGCTGCGCAAGTTGCGCGGGCAACTGGACGCGGTGGAGCGGTCGCTGGCGGCGGACGAAGATTGCGGAGGGCAGTTGATGCTGCTGGCAGCGGTCCGAGGCGGTGTGAACGGGTTGATGGGCGAGGTGCTGGAGACGCATATCCGCTTTCACCTGGTGGATGGAGTCAAGGAACAGATTGCCCCGGAACTTGCCGAAGACTTGATCGATCTGGTGCGCGCGTATCTGAAGTGAAGCAGAGATCGAATCGTCGCTGCATTAGGCCCTTGTGATCGGCCCTGCTGTGAATGGCAATTCCCGTATATGGTATCGGTCGAATGCCGCGAGGATTGTTAACGTTTGGTTGATTCGAAACGAAGGGCATAAATCTGTGTGTCCGAGTTGCTATTCGAGTTGCGGCCGCCGGGCGCTCGCGAGGTTGCGATCGCGCCCAGAGGCGCTTTGAAGCTGCTCGCAGCGGGAGGCGAAGCACGCCGATACGATGACTCGGGTGGTGCGACGACTCGGGACTGATGGCGCTTGCCGGCTTAATCAATATCTAAATAAGAAACACTGTGACCTCAAGAATCTAAATCTTCGAAATCCTGCATACGAACAAAGCAATTTGGATTATGATTCGGACTCATCCAGTTCCCAGCCTTCAAAAAGCAGCTAACTCGGCTGGGACGAGAAAGAGGCGAGTTATGGCAAAATCCCCCAAAGTCAAGGCTCCGAAATTTGTGGAGCAATCCCGCGTGGTGCTCAAAGGAAGCGAAAAAGCAGCGGCTGAAAATGCGGTTCATGTGAAGGCTACACCGGCCAAAGCGAAGGTTACCGTTTCAGTGATTGTGAAGAGAAAAGAGCCGCTCAAAATCAACAAGCGCGGCGGCCGGGCGAACGGGCCGGTGCGCTTGAGCCGGGCAGAGTACAAAAAGCACCACACGGCAGACCTCGACGCGCTGAAGCAGGTGAAGGCGTTCGCCAAGGAATTCAATCTGAAGGTGGAAGACGATCCCACCGCGGCCATCCGGCGGACGGTGCAGTTGACGGGCGCCGCAGCCGACATCAAAAAAGCGTTTAGCGTGGAGCTGAACCAGAAGACCATTGACGGCGTGGAGTACCGCGTGCGCGAAGGCGCAATCAGTCTGCCGGAGTCCCTGACGGGCTCGGTGCTTGCCGTGCTCGGCCTCGATAACCGGCCACAGGCGACGCCTCATTTCCGCATGAGGCGCGAACAGGCGAAGGCAGCTTTGACGGCGGCGGGCGCGCCGGCGCAGCCATCGAGCTATACGCCTCCGCAGGTGGCGCAAGCTTATCAGTGGCCGGCCACGGCCAGCGGAGCGGGCCAGACCATCGGCATTATCGAACTGGGCGGAGGATATCGGACCGCCGACCTTAAGACTTACTTCCAATCGCTGACCGTAGCCAACCCGCCCATTACGTCGGTGAGCGTGGACGGCGGAAAGAACGCGCCTTCGAACGCCAACAGCGCGGACGGGGAAGTGATGCTGGACATTGAAGTGGCGGGGAGCGTGGCGCCGGGCGCAAACATCGTGGTGTACTTTACGCCCAACACCGACCAGGGATTCACCGACGCCATCACCACGGCCGTCCACGACGCCACCAACAAGCCGAGCGTAATCTCCATCAGTTGGGGCGGACCTGAGTCGAGTTGGACGGCGCAGGCCATGACGGCGCTTGATGCAGCGTGTCAGTCGGCTGCGGCGCTGGGCATCACCATCACGGTGGCCGCGGGCGACAACGGCTCGACGGACGGCCTGACCGGCAACAATGTGGACTTTCCAGCGTCAAGCCCGCATGTGCTGGCCTGCGGCGGAACCGAGTTGAATGCGAACGGATCCACGATTGTCTCCGAAGTGGTGTGGAACGAGCTGGCCAACAACGACGGTGCAACCGGCGGCGGGGTGAGCAACTTCTTTCCGCTGCCCAGTTGGCAGGCGAACTCGAACGTGCCCGCGCCACAACAGAGTGGTGGCGGCCGTGGGGTGCCGGATGTGTCTGGGGATGCCGACCCCAACAGCGGTTACAACGTCCGCGTCGACGGCCAGGACACGGTGGTCGGCGGCACCAGTGCAGTGGCTCCGCTTTGGGCGGGCCTAGTGGCCGTAGCTAACCAGCAACTGGGCGCGCAAGTGGGATTCATTCAGCCGGCAATTTATGCGGCCAAGGCGGCCGCGGCGTTCAACGACATTACCGAAGGCAACAACCCTGCGTTTTCTGCCGGACCCGGTTGGGACGCGTGTACCGGCCAGGGTTCGCCGAAGGCGGGCGCCCTCATTCCTCTGCTGGCGCCTGCGGGAACAACGCCGGCGCCCCCACCGACCCCAACCCCCACGCCAACGCCGGCTCCCGCGCCACCGCCCAAGAAGAAGAGGAAAAAGAAGAAATCAACCAGCGTGAAGGCTGCGGGAAAGAAGGCAGCCAGGAAGGTGGACAAGAAGGATTCAGGGAAGAAGAAGGGAAAGAAAAAGACGAAGTGATTGCCTGGGTGTCCCATCCTCCGCACATTGTGCGGAGGATGGGACACCCGGTTCATTGATAGCGAAACCAGAGCGGCTGTACCCCGATGGCGAATCCAGCGCAACTCCACTCCGAAACCGCAGCTTTCAACTCGACGCGACCAACAGAGAGCGGCGGCCTGGCACAAAACTCCTAAGGGCATACCAACTCTGGATTCGCTCAAGCAGGCTGCGGAAAAGCTCGTTCGGGCGGTAGGCCGAGGATTTATCCCCGGCGCAAAGGCAATGGAATCAGCGCAGGCTTCAGTCCCTGAGGTTTGCTTCTCGGGGATTTCGCCCGCAATACGGAGTTTTTCCGCAGCCTGTTTAGCCCATGCGGGGTGCTCCCGCGCATTTGAACCGATTCAGGCCCTTTTTCAGCTGCCGGCTAAACCACGACCCTCAAAAGCGAATCGAAAGTCCCTGGCTCCCTTCCAGCCCCAGGTGAATGCGTTTGCAGATAATTTCGCCCTTCCGGCGCACAATAGGTCTTATGAGGGTCAGAGTTGAAAAGCTGCCGCATCGACACCGAATCCAAAAACCGGAATTGCTCCCCCACGCCTGGCCCAGGCCGTCAGGGATTTGCCCGGTCCGTACCCCCCTTGCATAACCCACCCCCCTGCCACTTTCGTCCCATCCCTATGAAAAAAAGCATGTTATGTCGATAATTCCCCATTTCACCCCTCGAAACAAAGGACTTACGCGCTCCCATTTATCGCGTCTCTGCAAAAACAAAGCACTTATACCGGGCAAAGAGTGACTCCATCGCCGAGCCACAACGCTCAAGTCGTCTGGGCGTGAAATCTGCATTCAAGCTGAATCCCGTGCTTATTGTGGGGCTATTCCCCGTCCGGCGGGACTTGTTCCAGCAGGCGCTTCCAGGTCTTCTGGTTTTTGCGGAAGCCGCGCTTGAGGTCTTCGAGCAGGCGCTCGAAGTCGGCGTTGGTGCGCAGGTTGTTCCATGCAGGATTGATCTGAAACCAGGGATAGTTTTCGTTGCCGAGATAGATGGCGCGGCGCAGCCAGTGCAGCGCTTCGCTTGAATCGCCTTCGACGGCGAAGTAGCTGGCCAGGCGATAGGCCATTTCGCTATCCGCTTCAGCCGCGGCCATTGTATCGTCTTTGAGCAGCGCGGCGGCGCGCTCACGCTCACCAGCCTGCACGTAGCACAGGGCAAGCGTGGGCACGGCGATGCGCAGCGAGTCGTCGTCGCGGACCACGCCTTCCAGAATTTCAATGGCTGCACTCAGGTTGCCGAGCCGCATCTGCTGGTAGCCGGCCGAGGTGCGCAGTAGCGGGTGGCGCGGCTCGAGAGCCAGGCCTTTTTCCAACTCGTCGCCGGCAAGCTCGATTTGATTTTGATAGTGGTAGACGCGTGCGCGGTGGTTATAGAGGATGGGCGCGCTGGCCGGGTTGAGCTTGAGCGCGCGGCTGAACTGGTGCAGCGCTTCGTCGTACATGCCGTCGCCACGCAGCGCCAGGCCTGCCACCATGTGCACGTTCCAGTCGTTCGCCGCCCCGGAAAGCAGGTTGGCGATGCCGTGCCGCGCCGACTCCTTTTCGCCGCGCGAGAGCAGCATGTAGATGCGGTAGAGATTCGCCTCCGTCGAGGCGGGGTCGAGCTTGAGGGCTTCGTCGAAGGCGCGGCGCGCGTGCATGACATGGATCTGCCCGCCAAAGCCGTGGCGCACATATTGCAGCTCGGCGATGCCCAGGCCGCACCAGCCGGCGGCAAACTCGGGATCAGCGGCTGTGACGCTGGTGAAGAGTGCATGAGCGCGGTCCAGATCGCCGCGCGAACCGGTGCGCACCATGAACGAGCTGAGCAGCGCACGCGCCTGCAGATACGCTTCGCTGACGCGGCCGGGGAGCGATCCGTATGCATTGTCACGCGAGCCATTGCGCGGCGCGTCAATTTGGGCTGCGTTCATCCGGTCGGCGGCGGAAAGGCCGTGCAGCGCGGCAAAAACCTCGTTGGAGATTTCGGTCTGCACCGCGATCAAATCGAGTGAAGCTACGCGGATGGCTCCGCCGGAACGCACGCTCTGCGAGGCAACATCGAGAAGCTGCCAGTTCAGGTCGAAGCCTTCGTCCGAGCGCAGAAAGTTTCCCGCGAGCACGAACGAGACCAGCAGCTTCTGGCCGACGGAGAGCGGGTCCATTTTGGCTATGGGCAGCGGCATCAGCGTGCTGGACGGGCGCACCACGAGCGCCGGAATGCGAGCCAGACGAGCGGCAATGGCGTCGGCCAGGGCAAAGCCGTAGAGCGGAGCCACCTCGGTCGCGCCCAGGTTGGTGAACGGCAGCACAACGAGGGAATTCTGCGGCGCGCGATCGACCGCCGACTCGCGAAACCGCTCGGCCAGCATGGAGAGGAAGCCGGTGTTGCGCTTCTCGGCTTCAGGGCCGGTGGTGGGCAGGTTGGCAGCCGCATCGCCGGGAATAATGCCGGTCTCAATCTGCAGCGCCTTCATGATGGTTTTCAGCGCCTCGCGCACTTCGGCGGCGGAGGCATAGCGCGCCCCCGGAATTTTTTCGAGGCAACTGGCGATCACGCTTTTCAGTTCCGGCGAAATGCCGGGGACGATGTGGCTCAGATCCTCAGGATCGGAAAACTGAATGGCGCGAATGGCCTGAAAATCCTCGGCCTCAGGCCGTGCGAAAGGGTGGCGTCCGTTGGTGAGCTCATAGAGGATCACGCCGAGCGCCCACACGTCGGACTGCACGCTGGACTGGCCGGTAACGAACTGCTCCGGAGCCATGTAGCGGATGGTGCCGCCGCGCGCGGTGTAAGTGGCGGCGACAGATGCGTCTTTGGCCAGAGCTGGCTTGGACGGGTCGAAGCTTGCATCCTCAGGCCGCAGGCGCCGCGCCAGGCCGAAGTCAAGAATCTTGACCAGGCCGCCGTCAGTGAGCATTACGTTTTGCGGCTTCAGGTCGCGATGGAAGATGCCCAGCGTGTGCGCAGCCTGCAGCCCATCGGCAATCTGGATGCCGACCGACAGCACCAGTTGCAGGCTGGCCGGGCCCCGGGCGATGAGCCGGTCGAGCGACTGGCCGGGGACGTACTGCATTACGATGTAGCCCTCGTTGCCGCTTTCGCCGACTTCGTAGATGGCGCAGACGTTCGGATGCTCGATAGCCGAAGCCAGCCGCGCCTCGCGCAGCACGGTGGTGCGCAACTGCTCGGCGGAGAGCAGCCCGGTGCGCAGAATTTTGAGCACCACGGGCCGCTGCAGCAGGGTGTCGTTGGCCAGGTAGACCACGCCGCTGCCGCCGGCCCCGAGCTTGCGGAGAATCTCGTAGTGTTCGATGCTTCTTCGCTTCATCTTCTTCAAGTGTACCGGCGCGCGCGTCAGGAATGTCTCAAGAGACGGTGAATTGAAGCTAAGATTCCCAGATTGAACTGTTTGCGGAGAGGCGCGATGGGCGGAAAAACTGCGCCGATCACAGCTCCAGAAGACTTGGGCGCGATCTGGTACCTTCGTACTGAGCATGAAGGATTGGGGCAGATTGGGAGCGAGAAGTTTGGCGCCATGGAGCGGGTTGGTTGTCTGCGCGATGGCCCTGGTGGCAGCCGGCCTGGCGGCGCAGACCCCGCCGCCGCAACCGACTCCCGATGCACAGCAGGGCCAGGGCGAACAGGTGCACACGGGCACCACCAGCGGCCTTGACTCCGAGGCGCGGCTCGAGGCCTTGCTCGGCGATCATCAGTTTCTTCACATTGAATCGGAATTGCCCCGGATGCCGCCCGAGCAGGCGCAGTTTTATCGCGGCATTCTGGCTAACCGCGACAATGACCCGAAGGCCTCCATCCTGTTGCTGGAACCGTTAGTCGACAAGGTGGCCGCCGGCGGGAACACAGCACAGGAAAGGATCCTTCGCAAGGCGCTGGCCGAAGACTATCTGCGTACCGCCGACATGGCCAAAGCGGCAAGAGCATATGAGGCTTTGGAAACCAGGCTGCAAAGCCACCTGAGTCCCGAAGACCAGGATGAGATTGAGCTGCCCCTGAAGCTTGCGCCGCTGGCAGCCGCCAACCCGCCCATGACGGTAGAGCCCTACGAGCCTTTCCTGTTGCAGATCACGCGCAACCCGCTCGGCCTTACCGAGCTCCCCGTTTACGTGGATGCGCGCCCGCATAGCTGGATGATCGATCCGACCGCGCCGTTCAATCTCATCTCCCGCTCGGAGGCTAAAGAGGCGGGGCTGAAGGTTTCAGACGAGTTTGCGGTGATTCACACACTGACCGGCCGCCCGATGCAGGTGCACATGACGGTGATTCCGCGATTCACCATCGGAGGGCGGATAACTCTTCGCAACATGACGGCGTTTGTGTTTGAAGATGCGGACTACGCGTTTCCGCGGTCACACTACCAGGTGGAAGGGGAACTCGGGTATGCGGCGCTCTCTGCCCTCGGCAGCTTGACCATCACCTCGGACGCCATCATCGAGGTGCGGCCGTTCAAGCCGCCGCTGGCCACAGACAAGGAAGACCCGCCCATGCCCGGCGCGCGCTTCTTTCTCGACGGCGACCAGATGATCGTTGCGCTCGGCGCCAAGGGGCAGGAACGCATGTACGCGATCGACGCAAGCGGACAGCAGACGTATCTGACTTCGCGTTATTACGACGAGCACACGGAGAACTTTGCTGGCCAGAAGATGGAGCTGTTTTCAATTCCCGGCGCGCAAAACAAGCCCCCGCAGCCGGCCTTTGTGGCGGAAACCGTTCCGTTGACGGTGGGGCTGACGACGGTAGAGGCGCATTACATCCAAGTCATCACCGAGCCCATCGGGTTAGCGGCGCTGGACGATGTATATGGCGTCTTGGGGATGGATTTTCTGGATCAGTTAAAGGCGTATACATTCGATTATCGGACCATGCGATTCGGCGTTAGGACGGAATAGTAGCTGAAAGCATCAGTGCCCGAGCCGCGAGCGGGTTTCGTCCACCGGCTCCGGCGGCATGCTGACAAGGCGCTTCTGGCTGCGTCTTCCCAGCAACAGCATGGAAACTCCGAAGACAAGAAGGACAAGTCCCCACCAGAAATTGGCGTTGATGCCGAGGCTGGCGTTGTAAATGGCGCTGCCGCGCGTGGCCAGACCGAAGGCAGTGAGGATCATGCCGACGAGCGTGAACATCAAGCCCATGGGGATTCGTAAATCGAGACTCATGGTTCGCCTCCTATCATGCTGTGGTGGAGAGGCTGAGCATCCTGAGAAGCAGGTCCTTCGACTCCGCTGAAGTGCACTTCGCTCAGGATGACAGCTCTGACGATGCGAAAATCGTCTAGTAAAAGAAAATGTTCAGGCCAATGGCCATGAGCAGCACGGCAATGGCCAGCGCCTCCGGGCTCTTCCACCACACATTATGCGCCTTCGGAGGCTTGGGCGTCAGCGAGTGCACCAGGCCCACAAGTTCCGACTCGGGTTTTGGTTTGGTCGCGAGGCTAACGACGACAGTGACCAGGAAGTTGGCGCTGAAGGCGAAGATGGCTGTCCAGAAGTTCTGCGCCATGTCGCTGGGGTAGTGGTGGAGGACCGTAATCCATCCGCCGTGGATGCCGGGGCGGGCCTCGATGGGCAGCGTGAGTCCGTGGTGCAGCATGGCCGTCGCAGTGCCCGCGATCAGCCCGACGAAGGCTCCGTGCCCGGTGGCGCGCTTCCAGAACATGCCCAGCAGGAAGGTGGCGAACAGGGGAGCGTTAACGAAGCTGAAGACAAGTTGCAGCGTATCCATGATGTTGTTGAAATTGATGGCCGCGTACGCGGTGCAGATCGAAAGCATGATGCCGCCCACCGTGGCCCATCGGCCCACAGCCATGTAATGGCGGTCGCTGCCGCCAGGGTGAATGTAGGACTGATAAAGGTCGTAAGTGAAGACAGTGTTGAAGGCGGTTACGTTGCCGGCCATGCCGCTCATGAAACTGGCCAGCAGCGCCGTGAGGCCCAGGCCGAGAATGCCGGTGGGGAAAAAGTGCAGAAGCATGTTGGGTGTGGCCATGTCGTAGTCCAGCAGCGGCTGACCGCTGGCCGTGTACATGGGCTTGCCTGTCACCGGGTTGATTTTGGCCGGAACCAGTCCGCGGCCCTCTTCAACATTCTGCGGAACGACGTTGGTGTCGCGAACGATCATGCCGTTGATGTTGCGCTCGACCGTGGTGGTGTGCGGCGTGGGCAGACCGATGGCCAGCAGGCCAGGGAGAATGACGAGGAATGGGAAAAAGATCTTGGGGACGGCAGCGATGAGTGGCACGCGCCGCGCCGATTCCATGTTCTTTGAAGCCATCGCAGTCTGGATGACAAGGAAATCGGTACACCAATAGCCTGAGCCCAGCACGAATCCCAACCCCATGCCGAGGCCGATGATCTCAATGCCCATGGGGTTGGTGCCGGCGTGGGCCACGCCCTTCCACTCATGCATGTATTGCATGGGGACTGATGCCTTCAGGCCGCTCCAGCCACCAATGTTGCGCAGTCCCAGAAGCACCAGCGGCAGGAATCCGGCAATGATGAGGAAGAACTGCAACACCTCGTTGTAAATTGCGCTGGTGAGTCCTCCGAGAAAAATGTAAGCCAGCACAATGACCGCCGAGAGCACGATGGAGAACGTGAAGATGCCCTCCGGAGCCCAGCCCAACGCGTGAAACAATCCATCAAAAACATGCAGGGCCTGGATGAGCCGAGCCATGGCGTACATGGAAATGCCAGAGCTGAAGACGGTCATCACGGCGAAGGAGCAGGCGTTCAGCGCGCGCGTCTTCTCGTCGAAGCGCATGCGCAGAAATTCGGGCACGGAGCGGGCCTTCGATCCATAATAAAACGGCATCATGAAGATGCCGACGAAGATCATGGCGGGGATGGCGCCGATGCCGTAGAAGTGCGCTGTCTCCAGGCCGTATTTGGCGCCGGACGCGCCCATGCCGATGACTTCCTGCGCGCCCAGGTTGGCGCTGATGAAGGCCAGACCGCAGATCCAGGCGGGCAACGCGCGCCCGGCCTGAAAGAAGTCCTTGCTGGTCTTCATGTAGCGCTTGAGAGCAAAGCCGATGCCCAGCACAAACACGAAGTAGAGCAGCATGATCAGCCAATCGACTGCAGTGAGGTTCAACACGAGCGGCTCCTTGGGCAAAAAGCGTTTGCTGAGAATGGAGAACGGGCGGCGCTGAAATTGAGTCCACACCACTCTACTGACGGGGGCCGAGGTACGTCCAGCGAAAACTGAAAAGGTTTTCATCGATGCGGTTTTCGCTCTATCGGCGAGTCTTGCCACGCGCAGAGTTTTCCCGTACCCTGTTCTTCATGGAAGTACTTTTCACTCCCGAACTCGAAGCGAAACTTGCACGATCCGCAGCTCAGCAGGGACGCAATCCCGATGAACTTGTCCAGCAGGTCGTCGCGCGGTATTTCGACGAGGAAGGCCGCTTCATCGATGCGGTAAACCGTGGCGAGAAAGCGTTGCTGGACGGCGATTACCTTACGCATGAGCAAGCTGGCCAGCGTCTTGAAAGGTTCTCGCGGCCCTGATGGAAGTTCGCTGATCCCTTCCCGCAGCCGAAGATTTAGAGCAAATCTGCGAATGGTTCGAGCGCGACAATCCCGAAGCTGCATGCCGTGTTGCCCGAACGATTTATGACGAGTGTTCCCGTCTGAAAGACTTTCCCAATCTTGGGCGAGCCAGCCGCCGCATGGCAGGCCGGCGTGAGCTTACATTTGCACCGTTGCCTTACATCGTTGTCTATCAGGTCAAGCCGGATGCGGTTGAGATCTCCCGCATCTTCCATGGTGCGCAAGACTGGCAATAGCACTGTCGTTAGTCGGACGCTGTTCAGTGCTTCTCACCGCTTCTTCATTTACACTGGATATGCATGATTCCTACTCTCGCCTGGACCCCGGAAGGCGTCCGTTTTATCGACCAGACGAAGCTCCCTCTTGCGGAGAGCTATGTGCTCGCCACTACCTATGAACAGGTGGCCGACGTCATCGTCACCATGGTGGTGCGCGGTGCGCCTGCTATCGGCGTGTCTGCGGCCTATGGTATTGCTCTGGGCGCTCAGCACACCAAAGGCGCCTCTGCCGCTGAGTTTGCGCCGGAGTTCGAGCGCATCTGCGCGCGCCTGGCTAGCACGCGGCCTACGGCGGTGAATCTGTTCTGGGCCATCGACCGCATGAAGCGGCTCTTTGCAGTCCTGCGGGCCGCGGATTACCCCATGGCGATCGTCAAGGAGCAAATCCTTGCCGAAGCGGACGCCATGTATGAAGAAGACATTGCCGCCTGCAAGGCCATGGGCGCCTTCGGCGGAGCGCTGCTGCCGGAGGAGGGCGGTGTGCTGACCCACTGCAATGCCGGCGCACTGGCCACATGCGGCTATGGAACCGCGTTGGGCGTGATCCGCTCCGCCGTGGAGCAGGGCAAGCGCATTCACGTCTACGCAGACGAGACGCGGCCATTTTTGCAAGGTGCGCGGCTCACCGCGTGGGAACTGATGGCCGACGGTATTCCGACCACAGTCATCTGCGACAATATGGCCGCCAGCCTCATGCGCGCCGGGCGCATCCAGGCCGTAGTGGTGGGCGCGGATCGCATCGCCGCCAACGGCGATTTCGCCAACAAGATTGGCACGTACAATGTGGCTATCCTCGCCAAGGAGCACGGCATTCCGTTCTATTGCGCGGCTCCCTGGTCGACCATCGATTTGGCTACGGAAACGGGCGATGCGATTCCCATCGAGGAGCGCTCCCCGCGAGAAGTCACGCACCACGGCGGCAAGCAACTAACTCCGCATGGGGTGGGGATTTGCAATCCGGCCTTTGATGTGACTCCGGCGAAATACGTGACCGCGATCTTTACCGAGCGGGGCGTATTGCGTGCGCCGTATAGCGAATCGCTGCGTGAGATGGAGTTAGCGGCAAAGTAGCAAAGAGGGACTACAGTAAAAGTGTGGTGCTTCCCCGCCCTCATCCTTTTCGGCTGCGGCAACGCTCGCTCTTGCGCGGAATCGTGCTGTCGCTGGGCGCGCTGGCGGCGAGCATGCGCCTGGCTGGATTTCCTGATACGCGTCACCTGCATCCATCCGCATGGCAATTGCTGCCGGTGTTGGCTGCGGCCTGGGGCATGGTGGACACGGCACGCTGCCTGAGCCGCAAATGGAGCCTGCACCATGCCGGCGTGCTCATCCTGCTGTGGTCGGAACTGATGATCCTGGCGATGGTAGTTTTTCTCTGGGTGTATCCGATTTAATGCATAGACAAACTTTCTCGATTCTTGTTTATCGCGTCGCAAGTGTGGCCTTACTGCATTCGCTGCATGTAAGATTGTCCGAAACCCCATGAAGACGGGCCAGTGCCCAGCGCGGGCCAATCGATCGAGGGAATATAACTGGAGGAAGATATGCTGAAAGGCTTTCGGGACTTTATTCTGCGTGGAAACGTTCTTGATCTGGCTGTGGGCGTCATCATGGGCGGCGCATTCGGAACGGTTGTCACATCCCTGGTCAAGGATGTGCTCACCCCACTCATCGGCAACCTGGTCGGCAAACCCGACTTCAGCGCCATTTCGGTTAATCACATCATGATCGGCAACTTTCTGAACGCTACCATCGCCTTCGTGCTGGTGGCGACCTCGGTCTACTTTTTCATTGTGATGCCGGCCAATGCGCTGATGGCTCGCTTCAAGAAGCCCATTCCCGACGTGCCGCCCGCGACCAAGACCTGCCCGGAATGCCTGAGTGACATTCCGATCGCGGCGAAGCGGTGCTCGCATTGCGCGCAGCTGGTTTCTGTCGGCTGAGGCCGGACGGAAAAATCGGAATTTACAAATCAATATAGGGAGGAGTATTGCCGTGGCGAAAGCCGGTTTTTGATTTGTGGTTTTTTGCGGGGGTTGAACAGGCTGCGGAAAAAGGGTGCGGTTGGGATGAAATGTGCCGAGAGCATATCGCACGGGCTAAAGGCCGCCTCATTTTATTGCCCTAATCGGCACGACTGAAGTGGCGCCCTGACACAAAGCTTGCACGAAAAGAGTCTTTCCGCAGCCTGTGAAATCCCTACCTCCCTCGGGTAGACAAGCCACCCGATTCGCGGCCTATTCAATCCAGATCGCGCAGCGGCTTTGAAACTGCATAGGTTCCCGCGAATATCGTGGCTGCAACGGCAGCCATGGCAGCCAGAGCGTGCGGCGTAGGAATGTGCCGCGACAGTTCTCCCGCTAGCAATGATCCGAGCGGCGGCAATCCCAGAAAGCACGTAGCGTAAATGCTCATCACGCGACCGCGCATCCCGTCGCTCGCCAGGTGCTGAATGGCGACGTTGAACGAGGAGATCATCAGGATCGCGCTGTATCCCTCGAACAGAAGCAGGCACTGCGACAACACGAAGCTCTGCGAGTAACTGAACGCGATGATGGCGGAGAAGAATACCAATCCGCCCACGGTGACTACCCTGCCGCGATGGCGCAGCGTGCCTCGGGCAGCCACGGTGACCGCGCCTAGTACAGCGCCAAACCCCGATGCCGCCATCAGCCAGCCCAGGCCGGCCTCTCCCGTGTGTAACCGCATGCGCGCAAAGAACGGGATGAAGGTGATGAAGGGAATGCCGAGGAAACTGGCCCAGCCCGTCATCCAGACCAGCACTCGCATTTGCTGGTTGCCGCGCACGTACGCGAAGCCCTCGCGCAGGCTCAAAAGGAAGCCCGGATAATGCGATGGCTCCTGCTCCGGATACTGGATGCGTGTGAGCGCCCAAAGCACAGCGAGGAAGCTCACGCCGTTGAGGAAGAAGTTGCCCGCCACGCCCACCAGCGCCATGGCGTAGCCGCCCAGCGTGGGACCGAGGATGCGCGACATGTTGAATTGCGCTGAGTTGAGCGCGATGGCATTGGTCAGGTCCTCGCGCGGCACCAGGCGCGGCACCAGGGCCTGGTAACTCGGTGCATTCATGGCCATGGCGAGGCCGTTGAGAAATGACAGCAGTACCACTTCCCATACGGTAATGATCTTGAGCCAGGCCAGAGCAGCCA
>JBEKFD010000074.1:0-20140 GCA_050013495.1 Occallatibacter sp.
GGAAGGTACTTCTATTTCTTCTTCCCGGATCTCAGTCCGAATAGCTATGCGATGCCGGTGATCCCGTCCACGGGCCTTCCCAAGGCCCCGCCCGCTGGATTCGTGCGGATCGAAGACTTCGCCAACCAGAACATCAATTCCCCAATTCCCTGGTACGCTGAGTCGGCCGTGGGCATATCGACCTACGCCTACACCCGAACCAACACGCGCCGCAATCTCTACCGCATTCAGTTGCCATGAGCGGCGCCAAACAAGCACTGAAAAGAAGACGCGGCTCATCGGTTCCGGGAGTCAACAGTAACCTCCGCTGGTAATACTTCGACGGCGCTCTGGAGCTTCTTGAAGTAACACAAATACGGGCATTTGTGCCGATATTTGAATTACTTAGGTCGTAACTCGCGAGTACCAAAACTCCCATCTTTGTGGCAGGGCCAATCTCCTCTCGATCCTCGATACTTGCGGAGGGTGATCGTGTATCTTATGGACACAATGCAGGGTCAACATCCCGTCGATCATCTCGCTGTAGCCTTGCGGCAGGAATTCGAGATGTTCGACCGCAATCCTGACCCTGCGCTGGACGAACTGACCGAGCTCTCCGCAGTGCTGTGCAATGCGGACTACGCGTACATCGGCTGGATGGATTTCAATCGCCTGTGGTTCAAGTCGCGATTCGGGTTTACATCGCAGGAGCAGCCGCGCTCCACCACCGCTGACCAATGGCTGCTGGAGAAGGGTCAGCCGCTGCTGATTCGCGATGCCGCCCAGGACAGCCGCTTCCCTCCAACCGGGATCCCGCTGCTGGGCGCGAAGCCCTGCCGCTCCTATGCGGGCGTTCCGTTGATCTCCAGTTCGCAGCAGGTGGTGGGCACGCTGGCAGTACTGGCGCTCGAGCCCGCCTGCTTGAGCCTGGAACACATTACGCTCCTTGAGGTGCTGGGCCGCCAGGTGGTGACGCGTCTGGAACTCTACGCCCGCATGCGCGCCCAGGAACAGGCTCAGCGCGTCCGCATGCGCACCGAACGCGCCCTGGCCATCGAGCGCTGTTTTGTAGCCGCGACGCTGGACTCGATTCCCGCATTGGTCGTCGTTCTCGATACCGCGGGCAGAACGGTGCGTCTCAACCACTCCTGCGCCCAACTGACCGGCCTGGGCCTGGCAGACGCCGTTGGCCGTCCGTTTGTCGACGAGTTTCTGCAATCCGAAGACCGCTCCTGGGCCGACGCCAGATTGCGCGAAGCCGTCAACGGACATGTCTCAGGGCCGCACGAAACCATCTGGCGGGTAGTGGGAGGGCTCGGCCGGCGCGTGAGCTGGACGCTGCGCCCGCTGCAGGGGCCCGATGGCGAGATCCAGTACTTGATTGTCAGCGGCCAGGATGTGACCGACCAGCGGCAAATGGAAATGGCGCTGCACTCCAGCGAAGCGCGCTACCGCGAAGTAGTTGAGAACTCACTCGGCTTTGTCTTCACCTGCTCCCTTGAGGGACGGCTCACTTCGCTGAATGCCTTTACCGCGGAGACGCTCGGCTACCGCTCCGAGGCTCTTACGGGGCGTTTTGTGGCTGAGCTTCTGGATGCTGGAGGCCTGTCTGCTTTCCAGGATTGCCTGCGCACGCTGGAGACCAAAGACGAGTGGCAGGGCGCCTTGACCCTGCGCCGCAGCGACGGTGTGTATCGCCGCATTGCTTGCCGCAGCCGCCGCATGGAACTGCCCGGCGAGCGGCCCTTCATCATCCTCCACGGCACCGACGTAACCGAGCAGCACGAGGCCGAGCAGGCGCTGCACATGGCCACGCGGCAGCGCGAGCTGATTCTCGAATCGGTAGGCGACGGCATCTACGGCATCGATCTCGAAGGCCGGATGACTTTCATCAACCAGGCCGGCGCACACGCCCTGGGATACACGCCAGAGCAGTTGATCCGCCGCGATCTGCATGAGGTCATCCACCACAGCCACGCGGATGGAACGCCTTACTCGAAATCGACCAACCCTATCTTGCAGGCGCTGCGCCGCTGCGAGTCCATCCGCATGCGCGACGAAGTCTTCTGGCGTCGCGACGGGTCGGCATTCCCGGTTGAATACAGCGCCAATCCGCTCATCGAGGACGGGCTCATCTCCGGCATGGTGGTCGCCTTTCAGGACGTCTCCGAGCGGCGCCGACTGGAACGCATGAAAGACGAGTTCATCTCCACCGTGAGCCACGAGCTGCGCACACCGCTCACGTCGCTGCGCGCATCTTTGGGACTTATTTCCTCCGGCACGCTGGACAAGCGGCCCGAGAAGCAGCGCCAGATGCTGGACATGGCCATCGGCAACTCTGACCGTCTCATTCGCCTGGTCAACGACATTCTGGATTTCGAGAAAGTTGAAAAGGGAAAACTGGCATTCGATCGCCAGCCGGTAGAAGCCATTGACCTGCTGCGCCGCGCCGCTGATGTGGCCTTCAGCGCGGCCAATCAGAGGCACATCAGCGTCCGCGTTGAAGCTCCCTCCGCGCAGGTGCTCGCCGACGAAGAGCGCATTCTGCAAGTGCTGAATGAACTGGTGGTCAACGCCATCAAATTCTCCCCGCCAGACACTTCCATCCGCCTCTCGGCGCAGCCCGTTTCTGCAAACACCGGAAGCCCCGCGGACGAAAAACATTACCCAGAACGCCGGGCAACCGAAAGTCCGGACCAGGTCTGTTTCACCGTGGAAGACCAGGGCCGCGGCATTGCCCCTGAGAAGCTTGATCGCATCTTCGATCGCTTCCAGCAAGGCGACGCTTCCGACTCCCGAGCCCTGGGCGGCACCGGCTTGGGCCTCGCGCTCTGCCGCAGCATCGTGGAGCAGCACGGCGGACGCATCTGGGCCGAAAGCACTCCAGGCAAAGGCAGCCGCTTCCACTTCACGCTCCCCGCTTACGTCCCCAGCGGCCTGTAGGCTTTTGACCGCTTCGGTTGTTTCCCCGCGCAAACTATCAGCCATTCGCGACAGCAAGTGCTCATGCCTTCGCTGCAAATCGGTATTTCCCGCCAGCTTTCAGCGCCGCTTCAATGGTCTTCAGAGGTAACAGCAGAGACAATGGCGCGTCCAAGGGCGGCACAGCGCCATATTTGGCATACCAGCCCGCCACCCTTTCGTCCTTCGCATCGATAAGCAGTGCGACGCCTCCGACTTCCGCCGCAGCCAGCAGGCAACGTCTTCCCGCCGCAAGCAAGAACTGACCGCCAAGGCCATTTCCTTGGTAGCGGCGGTCCACGGCCATGCGCGCCAGGCGAAATGCGGGCACATCATGGCGTGCAAGACCGCGAGTCAAGCTCTCTGGAGTCCGTGAATAAGCAATCGACGCGGGGCTGAGACTGTAGAAGCCAAGGATGGTCTTACTGTCGCTGTCGTCGACGACAACGAAGGTTTTCGCGCCTCCCAACTCGTGGCTCTTGCGAGCGTACCTACGCAGGAATTCGTTCAAAGCATCTTCACCGCAGTCGAACGATTCACGATCGTGTTGCTTGGCGATCGGCTCCTCGTGCCAGGCGAGCCCACTCATGGCCGCTTCGGCATCGAACGCGCGGCGGCGATCAATCGCGCATTGGGCTTGGGTGGATTTTCAAGCAATTCCAGTACCCGCTGACTATCCCTTTTGGAAAGCCGCACGTGCTCCGCTTCCGCGATAATCTCTTTGGCAGCAGCAACCGCTTGCCTGACCACGAATTCCGTCAAGTCTGTCTGCCTCAGTGCCACCGCCCGCAGCAGCAGCGTCTTTTCGGCGGTGCGAATCCTCAGAGACATCCGGTTGTTATCCTGAACCGCGATTCTTGGCATATAAATCTCCGATGGTTAACACATTCAAATCGTACAGCCGGATGGATCGGAAGTCAACGATGTACGTTTTAAACGCGTACAATTCCGGGTTGGTTATGATCTCTACTGAGATTTCCTATGATCAAAGACACCCGTGCCACTGTGGCTCGGCAATTCCGGATCGACGGCAAGTTATCTGCGATCGCCGCGTACGGCAGCGGGCACATCAACGACACGTATTGTGCGGTCTTCGATCAGGCCGGCGTTCAAGCGCGTTTCATCCTGCAGCGCATCAACGCTGCCATCTTCAAAGAGCCTGCTGCGCTGATGGAGAACATCCAGCGTGTGATCTCGCATCTGGCCGCGAAGCTTGCTCGCGAGCCAGACAGCGGGCGGCGAGCGCTTACGCTGATTCCCGCATGCGATGGGCGAGCCTGGTACGTGGACGCGGAAGGCGGCTATTGGCGCGCGTATCGCTTTATTGAAAGAGCGCGCGCTTACGATGCGGTCGAGTTTCCCCGTCAGGCCTTTCAGGCGGCCAAGGCGTTTGGAGAATTCCAGAAGCTGCTTGTGGATTTGCCCGCGCCGCGGCTGCACGACACCATCCCCGACTTTCATAACACGCCCAGACGATTCGCGGCCTTCGAGCAGGCCGTCGCTGCGGACGTGGCCAATCGCGCAGTAAATGCACGCGAGGAAATTGGGTTCGCTTTCGCGCACCAACCCATCGTCAGCGTGCTGCTGAATTCTGGCCTTCCCGAGCGCATTACGCATAACGACACCAAGCTCAACAACGTCCTGCTCGACAACGTGACCGGCGAAGGCATCTGCGTCATCGATCTCGACACGGTAATGCCGGGGCTGGCGCTCAACGATTTCGGCGACATGGTGCGGACCACGACCAGCGCCGCCATGGAAGACGAGCAGGACCTGGCGCGCGTGACGATGCAGTTTCCCATGTTCGAGGCGCTGGCGCGCGGCTACCTGAGCTCGGCGGGCAGTTTCCTGACGAAAGCCGAAAAAACGCATCTCGCCTCCGCCGGAAAACTCTTAACATTCGAGCAAGGCATCCGCTTCCTTACCGACTATCTCGCGGGCGACACGTATTACAAAGTGCATCGCGACGGACAGAACCTTGACCGCTGCCGCACCCAATTCAAGTTGGTCGAATCGATTGAACAGCAGGAAGAACAGATGGGCCGGTTGATCAGTGAGCTGGTTGACGGTTGAAAAACGCGAATTGGACTAACCGCACCAGCGTGAATGCCAGGACCGCCAGCACCACCCATGCGAACCAATCGCCCAACAAGAGATAAAGCGTGTTTTCATGCACTGCAGGAACATCCGCGATCAGCGTAGCGAAGGGCGCGGAATCGCTACGCTTCTCCGCCAGGATCCGTCCGCGATTATCGCTCACTGTCAGGAAGCCCAGTTTGGCGGCGCGCGAAATGCTGAAGCCGTCTTCGACGCCGCGCATGATCGCGATGTGACCATGCCACACGCGGTCCATCGTGAAATCCCACGCAGGAGCCAGAATCAGTCCCGTGCCCGCCTCGCCATATTGGCGTGATAACGGAGTGAAGTCCAAATCTTTGCAGATGGCCACTGCAATTCTATTCCGCGTCTCGGGGAGAAACGTGAGCGTGTTGCCGGGTTTGAGCGACGATTCGAACGGCGGCAGCAGGTGGTGCTTGTTATAGCTCACAACCGCAGCGTGCGGCGTATACACGCGCGCCTGGTTGTACTCGGCGGACGAGTTCACGAAGACCAGTCCCACCACGATCTCCGCGCCGGTCTTGTCCGCCAGCAACTGAAACAAAGTGTCGGTGGCGGCGGTTCTCCGTTCTACGACAACGCCAAGTTTCTCCGGCAGCACAATCAATTGCGCACCCTGGGCCGCAAGCGCCTCCGCCTGCACGGCATAGTCATGGAACAAACGCGCCGTTTCGGCTCCTTCATCCGCTATGTCAGAATTGGCCGCCAGGTCCGACGCAATCAAACCGACCCTTATACGGGGTCCAGGCACGGGCAAGGAGAGGCGCACCGCACCAAAGATCAGCGCCAGGCCAATCACTCCCAGCCCCGCGCCAAGGATGCGCATTGCCTGTTTCCGCTCGCCTCGCCACAGATGCAAACCAACTGCAAGCGTAGAGGGAAACAGAAACAACAGAAAGCTCATGCCCCACGGCCCGGTGACGGAAGCAAGTTGCAGGAACGGCAGGAAGTTCAGTTGTGAATAGGAGAGACTGCTCGCGGTGCCATGGACGGAAACAAGATTGAGCAGGTATTCGAAAGAAACCCATGTCGCCGGGAAGGCCAGCATTGCGCTCCACCAGGCGCCGCGCCCAAGCAGCGCGCGGTAAAGCAACACGGCCAGCACGAAGACAATCGCCAACGAGAGCAACACGCAAGCCAGAACGGGCGCCTGCAGAAATAAGTGGAGATAACGCCAAATATTCAGTATGCCGATCAACCAGGCGCACCCTGCAACCAGAGCCGTTGCCCACCACGAGCTGCGCCCCGCAAACAGCAGCACCGGGAGCGGCGCAAACCACATCAGCGGCCACATGGGGAAGAGACCGGTGCCGAACCAGATCAAGACGGCAGTCGTGGCCACCGCGAGCACGGCGAAACCGATGCGGCGGGAATCAATTGCGAATGCCATGGATGTACCTCCGGAAGGATCGTTGATAGAGGGCGCGAAAGCGGGCAGCCGTCATACTCATTCGTTCGCCCAGGTAAAGCATGATGAGGCCATGGGAAAGCGCGCCCATCTCGAAGGCAATCTCCCATGGGTCGTCTTCGCGAAAATAACCGCTGGCCATGCCCTCCTTGAGCGCGTCCACCATCAGGTTCGCAGTGGGAGATTTTCCCGCCTTGAAGTCGCGCGGATAGCGGCGCGCGCCTTCACGCGGCTTCAGGAACATCAACTCGAAAAGTCGCGGATGCTTGAGCGCGTGGTCAAGATAGATGTTTCCCATCTTGGTGAGGCGGTCTTCGATGTCGCCGGAGAACCGCATCCCCGCCAGCTTGGCGGCCAGTTCCTCGAAGCCGCGGTCTGCGACCGCGTTCAGCAGGCCGGCGCGGCCAGGGAAATGGCGATAGATGGCCATGGCGGTGATACCCACGGCATCGGCCACGCGGCGCATGGTAACCGCTTCGGCGCCTTCTTCATCGAGCAGGCGGCGGGCGGCGGCGGCGATTCTTTCCACGGTGGGGCGAGCGCTCATGTATACAGCGTATACATAAAACCGGAAAGGAAGCAAGTGGCGCAATCGGTGGGAGCGTTTATTGCAGCAAGTTGGCCCCGCCGCGGCGGGGCTAGCCAGTTAGCAAGTTAGCCGGCGGAGTCGGTAGATGAAGGCTGGCGACCTTCACCTGCGGGCATTCTTGTCCATTGGATGGCTGCGCATTTTCTGTGTCTCGCTCAATTAGGAGGCGGCGACTCTGGCCGGTCGTGAGACAATGCCCTCGACGGCTTTTCCCTTCCCAATCCAAAGCCGCTGGACAACATCGCGCATGGCAATTACCACTCGCATTCAGGATCTGCTTTTTGGACGGCCGCTGGCCACCAGCGAGGAGCGCGCCGAGCACATTGGCCCCATCGCCGGCATACCGGTGTTCGGGCTGGACGCACTGAGTTCCGCGGCGTATGGCCCTGAGGCCGCGCTCACGCTGCTCATTCCTCTGGGCCTGCTGGGCGTGCATTTCATCGTCCCCGTGAGCGCAGCGATTGTGGCCTTGCTCACCATTGTCTATTTCAGTTACCGCCAGACCATCGACGCGTATCCTCACGGCGGCGGATCGTACACGGTGGCTTCGCAGAATTTAGGCGAAGGAGCCGGGCTGCTGGCCGCGGCGGCGCTGATGATCGACTACATACTCACCGCTGCCGTGGGCATCTCGGCCGGCGTGGGCGCGCTCATCTCCGCCATGCCCAGCCTCCAGCCGCATACGCTGCAGTTGTGTCTTGGGGTCCTGTTCATCCTGACGCTGGTCAACATGCGCGGCGTGCATGATACCGGTGTGGTGTTCATGATTCCCACTTACCTGTTCACCGCGACGCTGTTGATCGTGATCGCCGTGGGCGCCTGGCAGGTTCTGCATACCGGCGGACATCCTCACCCGGCGACGCCGCTCCCTGCGATTCCGGCGGCCACCGCCATGGTCGGCGCCTGGCTGCTGCTGAAGGTGTTTTCCTCCGGCTGCACCGCCATGACCGGCGTGGAGGCAGTAAGCAACGGCGTGATGGCCTTCCGCGACGACACCCGCAAGAACGCCAAGATCACGCTCACCATCATCATCGCGCTGCTGGCCATCTTGCTGCTCGGCATTGCCTTGCTTTGCCGCGGCTATGGGATTGTCGCCACCGATCCAGAAGGGCCGGGCTATGAGAGCGTGCTCTCCATGCTCACGCGCGCCGTGATGGGGCACGGCTGGTTTTACTACGTAACCATCGCCTCAGTGCTGCTGGTGCTCGCTCTCTCCGCCAACACCGCGTTTGCCGATTTTCCCCGCCTGACGCGCGCCATCGCGCTGGACGACTACATGCCGCGGGTCTTCCTGCTGCGCGGACGCCGCCTGCTCTACTCCTGGGGAATTTATGTCCTGGTGGGGCTCACCGCCATTTTGCTGATCGTGTTCGGCGGCGTCACGGATCGGCTGATTCCCCTTTACGCCATCGGCGCCTTCATGGCATTCACTCTCTCGCAGGCGGGCATGGTGATGCACTGGAAGCGCCAGGGCAAGTTCCGGCTGCGCATGTTCGTCAACGGTCTGGGAGCAGTGGCAACGGGCATTACCGCCGTGGTCGTGCTGGTGGCCAAGTTTGTTGAAGGCGCCTGGGTAACTGCGCTGCTGATCGTAATCATGATCTTGGTGATGCGCGCGGTAAAACGCCACTATGAACGTGTAAACCGCGAAATCAACCTCGACCGCCCGCTCGTGCCTGCCGAAGTGACGGAGCCGATTGTGATCCTCCCCATCGACCGCTGGAGCCGCATCTCGGAGAAGGCGCTCTCCTTCGCGCTCTCCATGTCCAACGACATTCGCTGCCTGCACGTGCAGGTTGCCGATGAGCCGGACCAGATCTGCAGGGATTGGGAGCGCGATGTGGTTGCGCCGCTGCGCGCCGCCGGCAAGTGCATTCCCAAGCTTGAAATCCTGCAGTCGCCCTACCGCTACATCCTTACGCCGGTAGTTGACTATGTTTTCAAAGTGGAGCGCGAGTCCAGCTTCCACAAAATCTGCGTGCTGGTTCCGGAATTGGTGGTGCGCCACTGGTGGCAAAACCTGCTGCACAACAGGCGCGCCGACCTGCTGAAGGTGATTCTTCTCATGCGCGGCAACCGGCGCATTATTGTCATCAACATTCCCTGGTATCTGGAAGAGAAGTGAGGCCTGAGCGATTGAAGTTACGATCGCCTCAACGCATCTCCTTTTTCGCCGGAGCAGGCGAGAACCAACCAATTTCCCGGTGCTGGATTCCCTTTCCGCCCCCTCAGCGGTCAAAATGGTGAGTGGACCCTCGTATAACCCATGAGCGACTGCGCGAAAAACACAGCGCCCCGGAAATCCTCATCCGGCGGCCAAATCGGGCCTTGTTGAATGCGTTCCTATTTTCAACCCTGCCCCTCTTCATCGCGTCGCCGCTTGCAGCCCAGGTGCAGGGCGGCATTTACTCGGCAACGCAGCCGGATCAGTCCGGAACAATCCCCGAATCTTCCCGCGTTACCGTCACCGGAGTGGTGCGCAACGCGGCAACCGGCGATCCGCTGGCCCGCGCGCTGGTGCAGATTGAGGGCGATGCCGACACCGGCACACTGACTGACGGCGAAGGCCGCTTCGAAATTCCAGGCGTCCCCGCCGGTCCGCAGACCATCCGCGTGGTCAAGCCGGGATTTCGCGATCGCCCCTACGCCACCGAGGAGACAGGCATGCAGGCCGAGGGGCCGGCGCACAGCGTGCTGCTGGCCGCGCAGATGCCGGAACTGACATTCTCGCTCGCGCCCGATGGCGCCATCCGCGGACACATCGAGCTCTCCACGGGCGACCCGGCCGACGGAATCAACGTGACACTGCTCAAGCAGGTGGTGCGCTTTGGCCGAACGGTCTGGGCGCAGATTGCCAACACCCGAAGCAACGGCGATGGCGCCTACCGTTTCGGCGGGCTGCCGGACGGCGTGTACATCGTCTACACCCAGCCCGCGCTCGAAAGTGAGCCGGCAGTGAGCGTGGTGGCAGCCGGAAGCGCGGCCAGGGTGGCCCGCAGCGGCTATCCCAGCGTCTACTATCCCGATGCGCGCGACCTTGCCGGCGCTTCCCGCATTCGCGTCTCCGGCGGCTCTCAGTCCGACGCAAACTTCGCTCTCGCGCTGGAACCGTTTTACCCCGTCACGGCTGTCGACGCATCGCAAACCAGCACCAGCGGCACCGGAAAAACCGGAATGCGATCTGGCTACACAGCCAGCGTGATGGATGGTTCGGGCCATCTACTCTCCTATGCCGCGCAATACGACGAAGCCACCCACAGCCTGCAGGCCAATCTGCCCGATGGGACCTATCTCCTGGTGGTTCGCGGATTCATGCAGCCGCAGAATCTCGGCTATGGGCTCGGGAGCCCCAACCGGGAGTTCCACCGCATGGGCGCGTTAGCCGGTACTGTGGAGTTCACCGTCGCCGGCCATCCGCTCACCGGCCTGCGCTTTGCGCTTGGGCCCCCGCCGGCCGCTGCGGTTCATCTGCGATTTCTGCACAACACAATCAACCCCGGCGGCGCCAGCAACTCCGTCGATCCCGTTAACTTCAACATCGACCCCGCCGGCGGCATCCCCATGAACAGTGGAGAAGGCACCTGGTCCATGGACATTGAGCCGGACGCCATCACCTTCACAGCGCAGCCAGGCGCATATTGGCTCAGCGGCTATCTGCCGCGCAAGGGACTGTGCGCCGGAGCTCTTACCGCCGGCAGCTTCAACTTGGCGCGCGAGCCCCTGGTTATCAGCCTCGCCAATCCGGTTCCGCCCATGGAATTCGAACTGCGCGACGACTGCGGCACGCTGGCCCTTTCCCTGCCCGGAATCCAGGCCGCCTTGGTGCCTGGAGAAGAGCCCTTTTACACCGTCTACGTGGTTCCCGACTTCGACACAGTAGCCGATATTCCGCCCATGACCATGCATCCCTCTTCAGGACCCACGCTCACCATCGACAGCCTCACGCCAGGCAGCTACCACGTCTACGCATTCGACTCGCCAGTGCACTTGGAATACCGCAACCCCGCCGCGTTGCCCAGTACCGGGCAGCAGGTGACGATCTCCAGCGGAGCAACCACCAGCCTCACCCTGGAGGCGCCGGAGCATTGATGCGAAGCTTCGAGGATGCGTCAAATCTCGTGTCCTTGAAAGGGCACGGCTTCAACCGTGCCGCTAATGAACCCAGAATAGTCGCGGCTTTAGCCGCCGAGGGAAAGCAATTCGGACGAAACACGTTCACACGGGGACTGAAGTCCGAAGACTCAATTGGCCGGCTATCGGCACGACTAAAGTCGTGTCCATTCAAAACTGTTCTCCTCGTCGCACTATCCATCCCCTTTGCGCTTTCTGCGCCCGCCATCGCTCAGGACGCCCGCCTCCCATCGTCCGGCCCCTCGCTCTTCAGCATTGCCGGAACGGTCGTCAACGCAGCATCGGGCGAGCCGATACGTCATGCCAATGTGGCCGCGCTGTCTGAGGAGGACAGCCACACCGTAGCTGCGGTCGAGTCCGACAGCGAAGGCCATTTCTCGCTCGACCACTTGCAGGCGGCCAAGTATCAACTCACTGCCTCCAAGCGTGGATTCCGCACCGCTTTCTACGACGAGCACCAGGAGTTCAACTCCGCGATCGTAACCGGGCCGGGCCAGGAAACCACGAACCTGACCTTCCGGCTTGTTCCGGGAGCCATTCTGCACGGCGTAGTGATCACCGAGGGCGGCGATCCCGTGGAGAACGCCCGGGTCATGCTGTTCCAGAAGACCCGTGACGGTAAGAAAGAGGGCCGCCTTGCCCAGTCAGACAATGTGAACACCGATGATACCGGCGCCTACGAGTTCAACAACCTGGCCGCCGGCGAGTACCTGCTCGCCGTGGTGGCCGAGCCCTGGTACGCAATGCATAGGCGGGCAAGCCGTGGTCCCCAACTTAACCCCGAGAGTGCGGACAGCGTGGGAACGGCTCCAGGAGCGGCCGCGCTCGACGTAGCATATCCCGTGACGTATTTCGATTCCACCACCGACGAAGCCTCCGCCAGCCGCATCGTGCTTGGCGGAGGCAGCCGGGTGGAGGCGAACATCACTCTGCACGCCACGCCGGCCTTGCGTATCGATGTGGATACGCCGCGCAAGCCCGATGGCTCGATCGCCCGCGCCGAGCTTCGCCAAACCGTCTTCGGCACGGTGGTAGGAGCGGAGAACACCGCGCTCTTCGACCCTGGGGGAAGCGGAATCACCGAATTTACAGGCGTAGCTCCAGGCCACTATGAGATCGCGCAGGGCGACCCGCCGCGCATCCTGGAGATGGACGCTTCATCGAGCATGCAGGTCGACCCCACGCTCGGCGTGCCCACCGTCTCTCTCCGCGGCACCCTGCGCACGTCTGCGGGTGCGCCGTTGACGGACGAATGTAACGTGAGCCTTGAATCCGCTGACAACTCAGCACGGCAGAACTCGATGCAAGCCATCTGCCTGCGCGGGGCATTCAGTTTTTCTTCCGTGTCGGCAGGCCAGTGGCAGGTCTCCGCTGAAGGAGCCGGGAGCCAGTTGTCCATTGCTTCGATTACAGCAGACAACCGGACGCGGGCCGGGAACCTGATCACGCTGCAGGATCGGCCGCTTTCCGTGGTTGTAACTGTTACCCAGGGCGCCACGCGCGTTACGGGGTTTGCCAAGCGCGGCGGCAAGGGCGTGGCCGGCGCGATGGTGGTGCTGGCGCCCAGGGAGCTGGCTGCGCTGCCTGCGCTTTCCCGCCGCGACCAGTCGGACTCCGACGGCAGCTTTTCCTTGCGCGATGTGGCGCCCGGGCAGTACACCGTGGTGGCCATTGAGGACGGCTGGGCACTGGATTGGGCTCAACCAGAAGTGATAGCGCGCTACCTTCGCGGCGGAATCGCCGTCACAGTATCAGACAAACCGGGCAAACTCCAACCCCTGGCCGATCCGGTGCCGGTTCAGACGAAGTGATTGCGCGTCGGCTCCCGGCAGCCTGATGCGGGCCGGACTTCGTCGAATTGGGGGGTAGAGGATAGTCTATGAGGGTACTGCATTTCACACGAGGCTCTGCTTAATAATACGGTTGTAGATGCCGGACATGAAGATGCCGGACACGGAGGGAGCGGGGGCTTCAGCCCCCGGAACGAGGGCCCGAAATCATGGCCTTTAGGCCCGGACCTGGGAAGCTCCGGGGCGTTCTGGCGCAAGTGCAACTGTAGTATTGAGAAGCGCAGGGAAAGACGGCCTGCGCATGGCAGCCAAGTCACAGCACGTTGTTGAGGAGAGTTTCAAGTTGAAGAGGATGTTCCTGTTTTCGATTCTGGCCGTGGTTCCGGCCGCGCTCCTGCCCCTGGCAGCCACAAGCCAGGTTTCCTCATCCGGTGGTTCCAAAGCCTCTGAACCTGGGGAGCATACCTACAAGTACGAGCTCTACGCCGGCTATGCCTATACAAGCCTCAACCAGGTGAACCAGTCGCGCTACGGATTGCAGGGCGTGAACGTTTCGGTTACGCGCGATTTCGGCAGATATTTCGGCGTAACGGCGGAGGGAGACTATTACAACAAATCTTTCGGATCTCCGGAAGTGGTTGGCAGCACAGTCAACCCGACGGTGTCATCGGTGCTGTTTGGACCCGTAATTCGCGCCAACCTCTATGGCCATTTCGATGGATTCGTGCACGGGCTGCTGGGCGGCGAACATACGGGGGGCGAGAAGCAGACCCCGAACATCTCCTTCGCCGGTGGCATCGGCGGCGGCCTGGGGTACAGCTTGACCGACCACTTTTCCTTGCGCGCCTCAGGAGATCTGATCGGCGCATCGTTCTCGCTTTCCGGGAACTCCGCCGAGCTTGCGAACTCGCCCCACCGCACCTGGGATTCGCGCGCTTCCATCGGCGCCGTGTATCACTTCTGAGCTAACAGTCTGTGGCGGGAGTCCGGTTTTGAAAGGGCACGACTTAAGTTAAGTCAAGCCGCAAGGGCAGCAAAATCGGCGGGGCTTTAGCCCCTGAGGGATGTATTTTCTGAACTCTCCACTTTTGCCAGAGCTAAGAAATTCGACTACTGAAAGAGGCGTCCGCAATGGACGCCTCTTTCAGTTCTTGCGCCCGCCAAATCATTCCACCATTGCGGCAATCTCTGCGAATGGAACGCTGAACTGGGTTCCGGGCAACTCGAAGACGGTTCCCGGAGCAAGCTGCCCATCGAGATAGTGGAAGTAGAGCCGCTTCTTCGGCTCGATAATCCAGATTGCGCCGATGCCCATCTGCTCATACTCGGCCAGTTTGTCCAGCATCTTCGTCATACTGTCCTCCGGCGACAGAATTTCAAACACTGCCAGCGGAGGATGCGTAATGACCTGCTCGCGCGGGGCGCTGCGGCTGAGCAGCGTTACGTCGGGAACGCGAAAGTAATCCGGGCCTGTCTGAACGCGCAGCTCGGGCCGGGAAAGAATCCCCAGTTCTTTTTCCCAGGCAAGGAAATACCCCACAATCATACCCTGCCAGGTCGAATGGTCATATTCGCCCACGGGACGCTGCTCCAGCCTCCCCGCCACGTATTCGCAGTCGGGGTCAGTGCTGGTTTTCAGGTACTCTTCAACGGAAATCAGGGAAGTAGTCGCCGCCATGGCAGAGGCCTCTTTGCAATTGATTGTACGCCCGAATCGGATTCCGGTCTGGTTTCTCAGTCGACGGATTCCGGCGGCACAATCGAATACTTCAGCATCACAATGCCGCTCGGCAGAGTCTTGCTCTCGTCCAGATGCAGCGACTGGCGTTTCCCTTCCGGCATGAGCGGAATACCGCTGCCGATCATCACCGGCATCACCGCGACTTCCACCGTATTCACCAGCCCGGCATCAAGCATCGAGCGAAACAGCACGCCTCCGCCGAAGAGCCAGATGTCCTTTTGCGGCGGGGAGCCTTCCTGTGCCTTCATTGACGCTACGGCCTCCGCAACGCCGCTTGAGAGAATGGTCACATTGGGGTGATCTTCAGGCTTCAGCGTCGTCGAAACAACCACCCACTTCTGGCCGAAGCTGTCCCAGGTCTTGCCCTCTGCGCTTGCGACCTCGTAGGTCCCGCGTCCCATCAGCAGCGTGTCGTACTCGGCAAACATCGCCGCAAAATCGATGGTTGGATCGTGCACGATCCAGTTGTACTCGCCGTTGGGTCCGGCGATGAATCCGTCCAGGCTCATTGCCACGCCATAACGCAAACACCTCATGTCTTCCTCCGCTCAGGCCAGTCTACCCCTCCTCTTCGTTGTGCAGCTTGGCGATCTGCTCCGGAACCGGACAAATCAGCACGCACATTCGTATGGGATTGCGGTGTCACAAATCAGTGAATAACACCACATTGAAGATGCACCTCAACTGATGAGTGAAAGGGAGTTATGCGCGCATTCCGCACAGTTCTACTGGCCGCGATTCTGGCCATCTTTGGCGTGGCAGCCAGCCATGCCGATTCCTTAACAGAATACTTCAACCTCACCTGTCCGACGCTCGGAGGTTGCGACCCCGCAGTCCCCGGCAGTGCTTCGCCGACACTCGTAGCGCCTATCGGGCAGATCACCCTCACCCTCAATGGCGATGGAACCATTGCCGCAAACCTGGAGGACTACGGCCCGGGAGACATTATTGGGCTAGCATTTAACTCTTCCGCAGTGGACCTTCCGGAATCCGGGTTCTCGCCGTACACCCCAATCGTTGAAGATGGCTGGATTGACAATTTCGGTTATCAGGGCTCGGGTTTTGGCTGCAACTCTAGCTATTGCGGGCTGAGTGAATCCTGGGTCATCGGCAACCCCGGAGACTACACATCGGTACTGCAGGTACTCAATGGGGGCACCGGCGCCGGCGCGCAATCCTCAGTCGACTTCTTTCTGTACGACTTTAACGGCAACACCCAGTGGGGCGCAGATGAGCAGTCATATTCCGCCACACCCCCAGCCACACCCGAGCCAGGCAGTTTCCTGCTGTTGGGTACCGGCGCTCTGGGACTGATTGGAACGATCCGGCGCAAGCTGGCCCGCTGAGCGAACGCATAATAAAACTTAGGAACCAGGAGAGCGTGGAGTGTCGATCACTCCCCGCTCTCTTTTTTGTCTGCCGCATTTCCAGAAGAATCGGCCCGAAAGCAAGCAGCGACGACCGCCTACCCTTCCTCCGCCTCGCGCAGCTTCGCAATCACCGTGAAGTCTTCGAGCGTCGTAGTGTCGCCTTTGATCTCCCCATGCGTAGCCAGCTCCCTGAGCAGACGCCGCATGATCTTGCCGGAGCGCGTCTTGGGCAACTGCTCGGTGAACCGAATATCGTCCGGCCGCGCCAGCGAGCCAATCTCCTTCGAAACCCATTTGCGCAGTTCGTCTTTCAACTGCTCGCTTGGCTGGTTGCCACTTTCGAGCGAGACAAATGCAGAGATGGCCTGCCCCTTCAACTCATCCGGCCGGCCAACCACAGCGGCCTCGGCAACCTTGGGGTGCGCCACCAAAGCTGACTCAACTTCCATGGTCCCCAGGCGGTGGCCGCTGACGTTGATCACGTCGTCCACGCGGCCCATCAGCCAGAAGTAGCCGTCCGCATCCATGCGCGCGCCGTCGCCGGTGAAGTAGCAGCCGGGCACGTCGCTGAAATAGGTTTTCTCATAGCGCTCAGGATCCCCATAAACAGTCCGCGCCATCGACGGCCAGGGCTTGCGCACCACCAGCAGGCCGCCGCTGCCGGCCGGCACCTCGTTGCCTTCCTTTGTCACCACTGCGGGCTGAATGCCGAAGAATGGCCGCGTCGCCGAGCCCGGCTTGGTGGGCACCGCGCCGGGGATGGGCGCAATCATGATCGCCCCCGTCTCCGTCTGCCACCACGTGTCAACGATCGGGCAGCGGTTGTGGCCGATCTTCTCGCGATACCACATCCACGCTTCAGGATTGATTGGCTCACCCACTGTCCCAAGGAGTCGAAGCGATCGGAGATCGTGCTTCTCCACGTGCTGGTCGCCCCACTTGATGAAGGCGCGAATCGCCGTCGGTGCGGTGTAGAAGATGGTGACCTTGTGGTCGTCCACAATCTTCCAGAAGCGGGAAAAATCCGGCCAGTTGGGCGCGCCTTCATACATCAGCACGGTTGCGCCGTTCTGCAGCGGGCCGTAGACCACATACGAATGGCCGGTAACCCAGCCGATATCTGCCGTGCACCAGTAAACGTCCTCGTCTCGCAGGTCGAACACGTACTTCGAGGTGAGATAGGTCTGCACCGCGTAGCCGCCCGTGGTGTGAACCAGGCCTTTCGGCTTGCCGGTGGTGCCGGAGGTGTAGAGAATGTACAGCGGATCTTCCGAGTCCTGCTCTTCGGCGGGGCAAACGGGAGCGGCCTGGGCCACCAGGTCGTGCCACCAATGGTCGCGGCCCTCAACCATGGTCACCGGGCTTCCGCTGCGGCGGTAAACCACAACGTGCTTCACCGTGGGGCAGGCGTTCATGGCCTCGTCCACGGTCTGCTTCAGCTTGATCTCGCCACCACGGCGGTAGCTCGTATCCTGGGTGAGAATCGCCACGCAGGTCGAGTCATTCACGCGGTCGGCAATGGCGTTGGCGGCAAACCCGCCGAAGATGACCGAATGGACCGCGCCGATGCGCGCGCAGGCCAGCAGTGCAATGGCCAGTTCCGGAGCCATTCCCATGTAGACGGCTACCCGGTCGCCCTTCTTGATCCCCAGGCCCTTGAGCGCGTTGGCGAACTTCTGCACCTCGACGTACAACTCCGCATAAGTCAGGCGGCGAATTTCGCCCGGCTCGCCCTCCCAGATGAGTGCTGTTTTGTCGCGACGGGTACCCAGCGCATGGCGGTCAACGCAGTTATAGCTCAGGTTGAGCTTCCCACCCACAAACCATTTCGCCCAGGGAAGGTTCCAATCCAGCACCTTGTCCCACGGCTTGAACCAGTGCAACTCCTTCGCTGCCTCTGCCCAGAAGCCCTCCGGATCGTCGATAGACCGCTTATAGAGTGCCTCATACTCCGCAAGGCTCTTGATGTGGGCCTTGGCGCTGAACTCCGGCGGAGGCGGGAAGACGCGGTTCTCACGCAGGGTGGAATCGATATCCTGATTGGCAAGGGCGGGAACGGGCAAAGAAGACATGAAAACATCCTTCTGAGGAAGAAGAGTCGCAGCTGCGCGGCGGTCCTGAAAGAGGTCACTGCCGAATAAAGCCCGCGTGGGTGTCACTTTAACGGGATGGGCGCACACTCGGCAAGTGACCGGTTTGCGTTGGCACGGGCGCGGACTTCTTGAGTACGAACCGCTTTCAAGAAGACTCGCCCAGCCTCAGAGGTGGTAGGATTTATTACTACTGGAGTGCACCTTATGCCTACCATCGAAAAACTGAGCGTCGCACTACCGGCGGAAATGGCTGCACTTGTTCGCCGTGCTGTCGACCTTGGGGAATATTCGTCGAACAGCGAAGTGATCCGCGACGCGCTGCGCGACTGGACGCACAAGCGCAACCTTCGCGAGCAAGGTCTGGCGGGTTTGCGGAAGAAGTGGTTGGAGGCTGTGGAAGATGACTCCGAAGGCATCGAGCCAGGCGCCGTTTTCGATGAACTGGAAGCCAAGTATGAGCGCATCGCCAAGGCCAATGGGCCTTTCTCCGCTTGTGCCACGCGATCTGGAAGAGATCGCAGACTTCATCGCTGCAGATAGCCCGCGACATGCATTGCGCGTGCTGCGCCTGCTGCGCGCCAAGATGAAAGAAATCTCCCGGCATCCGGAAATGTATCGGCTCCGGCCTGAACTGGGCCCGGAAGCAAGGCTTGCCGTGGTGGGAAACTACGTCATTCTCTTTCGCATCCGCCCGCACGCGGTGCGCATTGAAGGAGTGGTGCACGGCGGCCGTGAGCTGGTGCAGTTACTGGAACCGAGTGAAGACTAGCCATCTGCTTTGTGTCGCCGAGGAAAGCCCGAAACTTCTCCGGCCAATTCAGACAGGAATACAATGCCAGCAGGCGAAATTGTCCGCTCCGAGCACGGCGCACGAATCAGCAGGGGAGCCGTCAAAATGCTCCTGGAAATGGCCAGACCGGTTTCCTTCATCCTCAGCATGCTCTCGCTCTACCCGGTCATGCTGAGCGCGTTCTTTGTGCCCGGCACGCGTTGGGAGGAACGGCTCGCGATGGCTTTACTCCGCGTCGTGTTCGCTGCCTGCATATGCTTTTCCAGCGGGCTCCTGTATGCTCTGCCGGAGCATGGACAAGACCGCACCCATGCACAAATTGCCGAGCCGCTTCTCTCCACGCTTCCCATCCGGCTTTTCTGTTGTGCCATGAGCGGAATGGCGCTTCTGTTTCTACTCTCATGGTGGCTGGATACCTACTATGTTCCCCTGCTGCGCCATGGCTGCTGCCGCCCTTGACTGCCGCCCCGTTCTTATCCCCTTCATGTCGGCACGGTAAGATCATCCCATCATGCCGGACACCGCCAATCCCGCCGTTGAGACCACCCTCCGGGGATCCGTGCTTGTCCTGCTGCAGTTCGACGTGGCCGAGGCCATCCGCCTCGACCGCCTGCAGGAGTTGATTCGCGCCCGCACCGTGCAGCAGCCCAGCCTCAAGCATCCCGCGCCCAGCTATGTCCGTTATCAGCGGCCGCCCGTGGTGGTGCCGCTGGAAACGCTTGTCCTCGAAAGCGGCGAGCGCCTCCAGGGCGAGATCAAGTACTACGACTACGGCGTGGTCAGCGTGGTCTACGAGTTGCCCTTTGCCGACGGCTGGGGCAAGCTGATCCGCCTGGCCAGCCGCTGGGTATGGGAGGTCGATTTCGCTGCCCAGGCCACGGCCATTGTCCGCAGCAGCCTGGAGCGCGCCGCGCCCGCCCTCATCAAGCCCTATAAGGAATGGCTCAGCGAGGACTACCTCATCTTTCACATCCGGGAAATCGACGCCAGCCCCACCGTGTCTGAACTCATCCAGCAGCACGGCTCGCGCATTGCCCAGGTGGTACGCGGAGACACCGGCCAGCTTGCCGAAAGCGAAATCAACGAGGTGCTGCAATCGCGCATTTCCTACTATGCCAACGACCTCACGGTCATCGGCTGGAACGCGGCATTTCTCTACGACAGTTCTTC
>JBEKFD010000075.1:0-18448 GCA_050013495.1 Occallatibacter sp.
GGAAAGACGACCACCATCAAGATGCTGACCACGCTGCTGAAGCCGACCAGCGGATCGATCGAGCTGGATGGGCTGAATCCTGAGGTGAAGCAGAATGAGGCGCGGCGGCGATTCGGGATCGTGTTTCAGGACCCCAGCCTGGATGGGGATTTGACGGCCGAGGAAAACATGGAGATCCACGGCGTGCTTTACCACGTGCCGCACAAGGTTCGCAGGCAGCGGACGGAAGCGCTGCTGAAGCAGTTTGAGCTGTGGGACAGGCGCAAGGACCAGGTGAAGAAGTTTTCCGGCGGCATGAAGCGGCGGCTTGAAATTGCGCGGGGATTTTTGCATACGCCGAAGATTCTGTTTCTGGATGAGCCGACGCTGGGGCTCGACCCGCAGAGCCGCAACCAGTTGTGGACGCATGTGAAGAAGGTCAATGAAGCGGAGAAGGTCACAGTGTTTTTGACGACGCACTACATGGACGAGGCGGAGCGGGTGGCGCACCGGGTGGGCGTGATCGACCACGGGAAGCTGGTGGCCCAAGGGACTCCGCAGGCCATCAAGGAGCAAACGGGGACGGCGAGCCTGGAAGAGGCATTTCTCAAGTTGACGGGGTCGACCATTCGCGACGAGAGCGCGGGATCGGCAGACCAGATGCGGCAGTTTGCCAAGATGTGGCAAGGAGGCAGGCGATGAGCGCGATTTACATTTTGTGGCTGAGGGAACTGAAGCGGTATACGCGATCGCGGGTGCAGTTGCTGGCTTCTCTGGGGCAGCCAATGATGTACCTGCTGGTACTGGGATTTGGGTTGGGGCCGGTGTTTCGGCGCGCGGGCAGCGGGAGCTATCTGCAGTTTGTTGCACCGGGAGTGATCGGGATGACGGTGTTGTTCTCGTCGATTTTTTCCGGGCTGGGCATTTTGTGGGACAGGCAGTTCGGATTCTTGAAAGAGACGCTGGTGGCCCCGGTGCCGCGCCTTCAGATCATGATTGGACGCACGCTGGGCGGGGCCACGGTCGCGGTGCTTCAGGGCTTATTAGTAACCGTGGTTTGCGTGATTGCCGGCTTCCGTCCGGTCCATCTGGGCACGGCCGGGCTGGCGCTGGGATTCATGCTACTGATTGCTACGGTATTCGCGGGACTGGGAGTGGCGGTGGGGTCGAGCCTGCAGGACATGCAGGGATTTCAGCTGATCATGAACTTCCTGGTGATGCCCATCTTCTTTCTTTCCGGAGCGCTTTTTCCGCTGGACGGGCTGCCGAAGGTGCTGGCGGCGGTGACGATGGCGGATCCGCTTTCGTACGGGGTTGACGGGATGCGATCGATCCTTCTGGAGAAGTCGCACTACGGGGCGATGATCGACTTTGAGGTGCTGTTGGCCGTGGCGGCGGTGTTCATTGTGATCGGCGCTTACCGCTTTTCGAAGATCGAGATCTAGGGCATGGCGCGGCAACGGAGTGAAGAAGCGCATGATCGGGTGTTGCGAGCGGCGCTGAGTTTGTTTGGTGAGCGCGGCATTGATGCCAGCAGCATGGATGCGATTACGCAGGCTTCCGGCGTGAGCAAGGCGACCATCTACAACCACTGGCCGAACAAGGAAGCGCTGCTGATCGACGTGATGCTGATGGTGAACGGCATGGGGCGCGATCCGGAGGATGTGGATTCGGGGGATGTGTGCCGCGACCTCGCGACAGTCTTGAGCCGCAGGCCGCCGGATGAGTTTGATGCGGCGCGGGAACGGATGATGCCGGCAATGATTGCGTACTCGGCAGTGCACCAGGAGTTTGGCGAGGCTTGGCGGCATCGGGTGATGGAGCCCTCGCGGGTGTGTTTGAAGCGAATTCTGCGGCGGGCCATCAAGCGCGGGCTGTTGCCGGGCTCGCTCGATTTCGATGCGGCAATGGCGCTGCTGCTGGGGCCGCTGCTGTATGGGCATGTTTTTCACAAAGAGGCTCATAAGGGGCCGTTTGATTTTGGACGCGTGGCGGCGGAGTCGTTCTGGCGGGCGTATGGCTTGAGTGGCGGAGGCTCAAAAGCCGGAACAGCGCGTGCATGGCAGCGAAAAAAAGACGACGCGAATTGAGGACAAGACGAACAGGAACTGCAGCGCGATGTTTGCCTGGCAACGGGTACGTCCTGAGAATCAAGATATCTCAGTTACCTGTGACCCTCTGCTGCGTCGAAACTGCAGCTTCCCGGAAAGTAGGCACTTATGCGGTTGGCTTCCTTGTTGTTCGTTGCGGCTGGAGCGTTTGCTGCTACAGGCGCAGCGCAGACCCCGATGGATGTTGAGGTAGTGAAGCAATTGGTACCGAACGGAACCCTCGCCACCTGCGGTTACAGCCCTGTTGCCACGGAATCTCGGTTCTTTGGGAAACTGGCCAATAACGAGAAGGCAAATGACTCGTTGTTCGGCAAATATACAATCCACGGAAAAACCGGCAAGTACGTTAGCTGGTACGGGATCGTCCGCGGTATTACACCTTCCGCGGAGACTGGCGGCGACGTGACACTGCTGGTTCAGCATCATTTCTTCGATGGAGAGACTGACTGCCACATCATGCTGGTAGCCAAAAGCGGAGATGGGGATTTTCTGGCCCGGCTCAAGCTCAATCCGGCAGAGATTCCGGCTTTGGCGCTGGTGCGCGTCTACGGAAAAGTGACAGCGGAGAAGAGCAAAGTGCCCGAAGTTGCCGTGGAATACGTCCGCGTATGGCCGTGGATGACGTTTACCTTTACTGATCTGGCGGGCGAAGACCATAGCAATCCACGCTGGCAGAAGTATGCGAGCGTCAAGTACCCTGACAAGCTTTATGTCCCCTATCCAAAAGAGAACTACTACCGGGCAGCCTTGGGCGATCCAGCCGACTTCGGGTTGAAACTGAAACCCGAGTAGAGTGCCAATCCACAGCGGTCTGCATCCTCAGCGTTACCCCTGCATCCAAATTTGCATGGAATATCGATTGCTGGGAGGCTCAGGCCTCAAGGTTTCTGCGCTTTCGTTTGGCACCGGGACGTTTGGCGGGGCTACGGAGTTCTTCAAAGAATGGGGATCGACCCAGGTTGACGAGGCGCGGCGGCTGATCGATGTGTGCTTCGAGGCAGGGGTGAACCTGTTCGACACAGCGGACATCTACTCGAATGGCAAGTCGGAAGAAGTGCTGGGCAAGGCGCTCGGGGGCAAGCGCGGCAAGGCGCTCATCTCCACCAAGGCGACATTCCGGTTTGGCGATGGGCCGAACGATGTGGGGTCGTCGCGCTACCACTTGCAGCGGTCTCTCGAAGGCAGCCTGCGAAGGCTGGGAACGGAATACGTCGATATCTACCACCTGCACGGGTTTGACGCACTGACGCCGGTTGAAGAAGTGCAGGACACGCTGAACACATTTGTGCGCGAAGGCAAGGTGCGGTATATCGCGGCATCGAATTTCTCCGGCTGGCATCTGATGAAGTCGCTGGCAGTGGCGGAGCGGTTTGGGTGGACGCCATTTGTGGCGCACCAGGTGTACTACTCGCTGCTGAATCGCGAGTACGAGTGGGAATTGATGCCTCTGGGGCTCGACCAGAAAGTTGGAGCGCTGGTGTGGAGTCCGCTGGGGTGGGGGCGGCTTACGGGGAAGATTCGGCGCGGCCAGCCGCTGCCGGAGGTGAGCCGATTGCACAAGACGGCCGATTTCGGGCCGCAGGTGCCGGACGAGCACCTCTACACGGTTGTAGACGCGCTCGACAAAGTGGCGGCAGAGACGGGAAAGACGGTGCCGCAGGTGGCGCTGAACTGGCTGCTGCAAAGGCCGACGGTCTCTTCTGTGATTGTGGGCGCGCGTAACGAAGAGCAATTGCGGCAAAACCTTGGTGCAGAGGGCTGGAATCTGACCGCGGACCAGGTCGCAGCATTGGATAGGGCCAGTGAGGTGCCGCTGATTTATCCCTATTGGCACCAGCGGGGATTTGCGGACCGGAATCCGCCGCCGGTGTGATAAAGGCAGGGGTTAGGGACTAGGGACTAGGGACTAGGGACTAGGGAATAGGGAATAGGGAATAGGAACAACGCGAGGGCGATGGTTAGTAGTCGTCGTTGTGGTGTTTGTGGAAGACGTAGCGGCCAACCAGCCAGCCAACGGCGCTGCCGACCAGAACATCCGATGGGAAATGCTGGCGCGCGAGGATGCGGGTCATGCTGAGGCCGGTAGCCAAACCATATGCGGTGAGCTTGGTCATGGGTCCGGGGTATTCCGAAGCGATTACGGCGGCGGAAGACCAGGCAATGATGCTGTGCGTTGAGGGGAAGGACGAATCGAGCCCAACGCTGCGCTGAAAGAACTTTCCCTTGGCCGCGTCGAGCGTGGGCCGCTCGCGCATGGTGGCGGCTTTCAGCACCTCATCGACAACCAGGCTGTCTACCATGGCTTCGCCCGCCAGAATGCCAGTCTCGGTGGCGTGATCGTCGTGGTGGATGTGGCCCAGGCCGTAGATGATGACGGGCGCAACGACAAAGCCTCCGAGCAGGCCGTTGGATGCGGTGCTGGCGTGGCTGTTGAGGGAGGGGTCATCGAGGCGGCCCGAGGACATCACCTGGTGGTCTGCGGTGATGGCGACAGTGGTTGCGAGGCCCAGCGGAACCAGGTAGGCGAGATTGCGATCGCGGATGCGAACCGGGCTGGTCCAGATGGCTTCCTGTTCCTTGAGAATGTCTTTTGGTGTGCCGCGGAGGGTTACTTTCTCCTTGTCGTCAGGGCTGGGCAGCGCCGGGTTGGCGACTTGCGGCTGTGGCATATCGGGAACGCCGCCTGAGTCAACGGCCGGCGGCGGCCCGGACGGCGATTGAGCGGCGGCGACGCTGCCGAAGGGGATCGCCAGGGCGGCGGCGAGGAGGGCAACCCAATGGGGATGGATTGCGCCTTGGCTTCTGCCGCGAAGGGGAGTGGGAGCGGTGGGCATGTGGGCTTTACTGTTTGGCAAGTTGGCGTGCGCTCCGCGCACAATAGCAGGTTAGCAAGTTAGCAAGTTAGCGGCAGATTTGCAGAATCCACTGTCGCAGCCAAGGCGAATCTTCGGCCCTTGTTTGTTTCGGCGCGGCAATCAGCTTTTTGGCTCATCGAGGTAAATTTCGGTGTAGTCGAGATAGTTTTGGGCGTATTCGAGGATCAGGGCGCGGTCTTTGTCTGTGAGTTCGCGGCGGAGCTTGGCGGGAACGCCGGCCCACAGTGTGTGCGGCGGAACGACGGTGTGCTCTGGGACTACGGCGCCGGCGGCGACGATGGAGCCGGCGCCGATGCGGCAGTTGTTCAGGACGCGGGCGCCGATGCCGATGAGGCATTCGTCTTCAACCACGCAGCCGTGCACGGTGGCGTTGTGGCCAATGGTGACCCAGTCGCCAACGAAGACTGGGTAGAGGTTACGCTGGCCGTGGAGGACGGCGCAGTCCTGCACATTGGAGTTGGAGCCGACGCGGATGGAGTTGACGTCGCCGCGCAGGACGGCATTCATCCAGACAGAGGAGTGTTCGCCCAGGGTGACGTCGCCGATGAGCTGGGCGGATAGATCGACATAACAGCTTGGATGGACCCGGGGCACGCGGCCCCGATAACTGCGAATCATGGATGAACGCCTCCGCGAAGATTATTTCATTTGGGGGCTGGAATGGGCTTGCAAGGTCTGCGGCTGACTTATCTGAATGTCGACACAAAAGATAGCTGGGCTTTCCTTGACCTGAGAGTCGGGAGTTAAGTTATTATAGATAAGGCCATTTGGCGGGTTTGGAGGTGGGATTTCTTGGCAGAGGTTCGCATACAGGAAGGCGAGCCGCTCGAAAATGCGCTGCGCCGGTTCAAGCGGAAGGTACAGCAGGAGGACATTATCAAGGAAGTGAAGCGTCACTCCTACTATCTGAAGCCCGGTGAGAAGCGCCGCGTGAAGGCAGCATTGGCACGCAAGCGGAATCGCAAGAAGGCTCGCAAAGAGGCTGATTAACGTTCAAACAGTTTGTAACTCACGGCGCCCCGGCGATCTTCGCTGAACCTGAGCGGGAGATTCCAGCAAGTCAGACAGAGCCGGGGCGGCCTATCACGGTTGAGCACCTGGTGATTATCATTGCGCATTTAAACTGCGCGAAAGAGTTAGAGAAGTCTTCCAGTCAGTTAGGAAGGAAATTGAATTTGCCGCTGGACTTGTTGCGGCCCGGGCCCTTGTTGTGCAAGCACGTACGAAGACAGGGAAACGGGAACGGCAAGCTTCCAGCACTCATGGCCGATTTCATCGAGTTTTCCTGCTTCAGGGAAGCCGGCCATGGAATTCATTGACAGAGTATTGAAGTGCAACGATTGCGGCGCTGACTTTGTATTCACGGCCGGCGAGCAGTTGTTTTTCCACGATAAGCAATTCAAGAACGATCCCAAGCACTGCAAGCAGTGCAAGGCGAAGCGTGTGCGCGGTGGCCCCCGAGTGCGCTCGGAGACACGGACAACATGTTCGGAGTGCAGCGAGGAAACCACCGTGCCGTTCAAGCCGACGCAGGGCCGGCCGGTGCTTTGCCGGTCGTGCTTCCAGAAGCAGGCGGGCAAGCCGGCGGCTCTAACCGTATAGCAAACCGCAACTCAGGAGGAGCCTTTGTCCATTGAAGATATTGTTGGGCAGGATCCTATTCCAGAGCTCGGCTGAAGAGCAAATCCCCCTTGAACCCGGACGGAAATCCGGCGGCGCGAACCAGCGTGGAGAGCTGCGCAAAATGGCGCTGGCCGTGGAAGAGTACGTGAGCCATGAGCTTGCGCGGGGTTGGCTTGCGGATCTCGGCCGGCAGCCAAGCATAGTCCATCGCAATGGGCTCTTCCCAGTTGTAGCCCGTGTCGTCAAGCAGGGTACGAAAGTTTTGGACGGCTTTAAGATGCAGGTCAAAGAGCGCCTCCACTGGACCCGTGGGGAGACCGCTGCGATCGCTGACAGGCAGAGCCGCGATGCGTTGGCTCCAGATCAACTCCGCTGCCCAGATATGGCGCACGAGAGCCTGGACGTTGGGCATTCCGGCGATGCCGCAGGGTAGTTCCAGGAGCGCGGGATTGGCTTCCAGGTGGGCCTTCCAGAAGTCAGACGACTGGCAATTCCAGTCGAGCAGTTCCGCAAATGTGACGGCAGGAATCAGAGTGTCCTCCTCAGGGCGCGGTGGCCGATATCGCGCCGGTAGTAGATGCCTTCAAACTCAATCTCGGCCATGGCCTGGTAGACGCGGTCAAGTGCTTCTTCCAGAGATGCAGCGGCGGCGGTTACGCCGAGGACGCGTCCGCCCGCGGTGACCAGCTGGTTGCCGAGAAGAGCAGAGCCGGAGTGGAAGATCTGGACGCCGGGAACCCGAGCAGCGGCACTGAGGCCGGAGATGGGAAAGCCGGTCTTGTAGCTGCCCGGATACCCCGCGGAGCTGGCAACGACGCAGGCCGAGGCGCCTTGCGACCAGCGAAGCTCGGTCTGGTCGAGACGGCCATCGATGCAGGCTTCCAGGGCCTCGACGAGATCGGAATCGAGCCGGAGCAGGATGGCCTGTGTCTCCGGATCGCCGAAGCGGGCATTGAATTCGAGCACCTGGGGGCCGCGGGCGGTCATCATCAGGCCGATGTAAAGCACGCCTGAGAAGGGCGTGCCTTCTTCCGCCATTCCGAGGACGGTGGGCTCGGCGATGTGGCGGAGAATCCACTCGGTCATGCCGGGTTCGAGCAGAGTGTCAGTCGAGTAGACGCCCATGCCGCCGGTGTTGGGGCCGGTGTCGCCTTCGCCGATGCGTTTGTGGTCCTGCGCGGGAACAAGCGGGGTGACGTGCTTTCCGTCAGAGAGGCAGAGGAAACTGACTTCGTCGCCTTCGAGGAACTCTTCGATCACCACCTGGTGTTCGGACTCGCCGAGCAGCAAGCCGGTGAACAGGCCGTGCGCGGCCTCGGCAGCGGTGCGGCGCGACTGGCAGATGATGACGCCCTTTCCCGCGGCCAGGCCGTCCGCTTTGACGACGATGGGGGGGTGGAAGATTTCGATGGCTTTTTCAAGCTCTTCGGCTGTGGTGCAGACGTCATAGTTGGCAGTGGGAATGTTATGGCGCTGCAAAAAACGCTTGGCGAAGCCCTTGCTGCTCTCCAGCATGGCGGCGGCTTTGGTTGGGCCGAAGACGCGCAGGCCTCGCTCCTGGAGCGCGTCCACAATTCCCAGCGAGAGGGGCAATTCGGGGCCAACGATGGTGAGTCCGGGCTGCTCATCGAGGGCAATGCGGACCAGGGTGTCTAGATCCTTGAGATCGGCTGGAACGCAGCGGGCGATTTGAGCGATGCCTCCGTTGCCGGGGGCGCAGACCACCTCGGTGACTTTTTCGCTGCGTTTGACCGCCCAGGCCAGCGCGTGTTCGCGGCCTCCGGAACCGAAGATCAAGACTTTCATGGGTGCTTCCCTGCTCTCGCTGCTTGTTGACTTGGGTAGATGCTGAAAGGTTATCTGAGCAAAGTGGGGGTGGGAAGTCAAACGGAGCAGTGGAAATGAACCCCTATACTTGGGCGTATCGGCCGTGAGGGCTTCCTTGAGTCCGAGATGCAGGAGAATTTCACTTTGGTAGACCGCCGCATCAAGCCGTATTTCGAGGAGAAGGCCGAGGAGAAGCGGCGGGCGGAGCAGACGCGCGCCTTCCGGCGGAATCAGGCGATTGGGCTGGTGCTGGTGGCAGGGGCGATTCTGGTCTTCTGGCTGTTCCGGACCAATCCGGCGTGGATATTTCCCCCGGGGTGGTGGCGGCCTTGAGCTCGATGGATGAACAGACCGAGCCTCTTGTGGTTGTCGTGCTGGGGCCTACGGGGAGCGGGAAGACAGCGCTTTCGCTCGAACTGGCCGACCGCTTCAACGGCGAGATTGTGAGCTGCGACTCGGTTGCTGTTTATCGCGGCATGGAATTGGGGACGGCCAAGCCGACCACGGCGGAACGAATGCGTGTGCCGCATCATCTTATCGATGTGACCACACCGGATGTTCCGTTTACGGCCGGGGAGTACAGCCGGCAGGCGCGAGCGGCGCTCAAGAATATCACCGCTCGTAAATTGCTGCCGATTGTGACAGGCGGGACGGGGCTTTACCTCCGCGCGCTAACGGAGGGACTGTTTGCCGGGCCGGCTCGGCAAAAGGGCTTGCGGGCGCGGTTGGCGCGGAGCCGGGCGCGGCACGCGGAGGGTTGGCTGCATCGCGTGCTCATGCGGCTGGACCCGGCCACCGCTGCTCGAATTCATGCGAACGACGCGGCCAAGCTGATGCGGGCGATCGAGGTTTGCCTGGAAGGCCGGAGGCCGATGTCGGAGGTGCTGGCAAGCCGGGAGCGGGCGCGCGACCCGTTGCGTGGGTTCCGGCTGCTGCGGATAGGGCTGAATCCGCCGCGCAAGGAGTTATATGGGCGGCTGAATCGGCGCGCCGCGGCCATGTTTACCGACGGCCTGGTGGAGGAGACGCGCGGACTGCTGGACCAATACGGGCCTGTGAAGGCGCTCGATTCTCTCGGCTACCGGCAAGCACGTGCTGTGTTGGAGGGGAAGCTGAATGAGCAGGCAGGGATTGAAGCTGCGCAACAAGGACACAGGAATTATGCCAAGCGGCAGTTGACGTGGTTCCGGCGGGAACCGGAGGTCCACTGGCTGGAAAGGTTTGGGGACGAGGCCGAGACGGTAACGGCAGCGAAGGAACTGGTGAAAGACGAGGGACTAGGGACCAGGGACTGAGGGACCAACGGACTCGGGACTGACAAGGGCGATCCTAAGAGGGAGGCTCCAGGCCGGATCCATCGCCGGGGCGCTGTGCGGACGGTGAGGCGGGCGCCTTGGGCGGGGTTACGTCCAGAATTCTGTAACCTTGCGGGACTTGGAACAGGGAGGCGGGTGGTTCGACTCGCTTGAGATCGGAGACGCCGACGGTCTCGACGCCGAAGCCGGGATCGGAATGGCGGAGGAGCAGGTTGAGGTGCAGGTCTTCCGAGTACCAGAATTCATCCTCGACTTTGATCAGTTCGCCGGCATCGTAATCGGGAATGGAGTTAATGCGGCGGGTTCCCCTGGCCTGGAGGCCGTTGAGCGTGGTTGTGCCGAGGTCTTCGATGCGGATTGAGGGGTTGGGCGGCGCGGTTGCCTTCGGCTGCCTGGGGACGAACTGCTGGCGGGCGATGTGCAGAGCGGGCTCGTAAATAGTGCGGATGCGGGTCAGCGGGTCGAAGAGGCGCACGCTCATCAGGTCGGGCGAACCGTGGAAATATTCGGGCATGAGGCGGCGGGTCTCATTGTGGGTGCGGCCCTGCGAGTCGCGGGCAATCAGATTGATGGTGCGGCGAATCTCACTGGAGCCATCGGGCCAGATTCGCTCGTATTCAAGCACCACAGTGGCGGAAAAGGGCACGCCTGGGACGTCGGGGATGGAGATGCCTTTCGCGGTTGCCGAGCGGCCTGCGGGCGACATATCCTGAGCCGTCAGAAAGTCGGGCAATGCGACCAGGATGACTGAAAAGATAGCGGCTAGGAAGAGGGATTTTCGCGGCATCGGCGTTTCCGGACGTGCGGGAGCTTGCGGGAAGAGTACCACATGCTTCGATGGCGCAAAGGGCTGTGGGGTTAGACAGAGATTTAGACTAGGTTGTGGAGTACGGCGCTTGGATGGGCAGCGCTGGCGATTGGAGATGGCGAGTGGCAGACACGATTTACGACGTGGCAATTGTGGGCAGCGGGCCGGGTGGATATACGGCGGCGTTTCGAGGCGCGGAGTATGGACTCAAGGTCGCGATGATTGAAAGCTCCAACAAGCTGGGCGGGACTTGCCTGCATGTGGGCTGCATTCCCACCAAGGCGCTGCTGTTCAATGCGGAGATCTGGGACCACGCGCTGCACGCGGCCGAGTTCGGGATTGAGGGTGTGGGGGCGCCAATCTTGAACTGGGGCGCGGTGCAGACACGCAAGAACGGCATCGTTGTGCGGCACACCAAGGGGCTGGATTTTCTGGTTCGAAAGCACAAGGTGGCGCGGATCGATGGCTATGCGCGGCTGACCGGTCCGGCGGTGGATGGGGTGCATACGGTCGAGGTCAATAAGGCCGGTGAAGTGAGCCAGGTGAAGGCGAAGAACGTGATTCTGGCAACCGGGTCGGAGGCGAGACTGCTGCCCGGTCTCAAGGCCGGCGGACGCATCCTGACGAATATCGAAATCCTTTCGTTGGAGCAGCCACCCAAGTCGCTGGTGGTGATTGGCGCGGGCGCGGTGGGGTCGGAGTTCGCCTCGATGTTCAGGACGTATGGGGCCGAAATAACGATGCTCGAGTTTCTGCCGCGCATGATGCCTCTCGAAGACGAGGAGATTTCCAAGGAGTTGACGCGGCTCTTTAAGAAGCGCGGCATCGATGTGAACACCGGCGCGAAGGTTGAGAGCGTTGAAGAGACCGAGAACGGCGTCAAAGTCGCTTATACCGATGCAAACGGCAAACCGCAGGTAAAGGAGGCCGAGAAGGTGCTGGTGGCGGTGGGTCGCGCACCGCGTACGACCGACATAGGCCTGGAGAAGACGAAGGTGGAACTCGACCGCGGGTTCGTAAAAGTGAATGAAGCGCAGGAGACTGCGGAGCCGGGCGTGTTTGCCATTGGAGACATGGTGGCAGGGTTGCCGCAACTGGCGCACGTGGCCATGATGAGCGGCATGGTTGCAGTGGCGAAGATTGCCGGCGTCAAGTATAGGCCGATACGGCGCGATCGGATTCCGGCGTGCACGTTTACCGAGCCGCAAATCGGCAGCGTGGGGCTGACCGAGACGCAGGCCAAGGAAAAAGGCTACGAAGTAAAGGTGGGCAAGTTTCCGTTTGCGGGCAACTCGAAGGCCACGATTCTGGGCAGCCACGACGGGTTTGTGAAGGTTGTTTCGGACGCCAAGTATGGGGAGATTCTGGGCGTGCACATCCTTGGACCGGGAGCGACGGACATCATTGCGGAGGCCGTCGCGGTGATGGAGTTGGAAGGAACGATTGAGGAGATGATGTTCACCATCCACGCGCACCCGACGCTGTCAGAGAGCCTGCTGGATGCGTATGGGGCTGTGGAGGGGATGGCGATTAACGCCTGAAGTGGTGACACTCAATCGTCGATCTCCTCCATAGCCGCAGGGAATTTTGTTCGCAGTTTTTTGATATGGTTTCTTACTCCCTCGGCTACGCCGCCGCCTCCAAATGTCTCTGTTAGGACCTGTACAGATACTCGAAGATTTGTGGTGTCACCAGATGCAGCGAGCAAGACCGATTTTGCTTTTAGTTGTTGATAGCCGAGATTACGATCATTTGCCCATGCGCGCAATAAGGCAACTTCGGACATCCTGGGCTTAATGGATGGAATGACAAAGTCGCAAATCAGTTTCTTTATATAGACAAGAGCCTTTGCCGCGGTTTGGTCGTCCCGTATGGTCCACTGTTGCACATTCGGCTCCGGCCCAAACTGCTCAGCGCGATTGTTCCAAATGCACTTCCAATAGGCTGGCGGTCTGTCCGCAGGCTCATCGTCGAAAGTCATCAATCGCTTCGCTGTTACTGCCACGTTCACGTAAAAGGTCTTTTCGCCCGGTTGCGACCAGCGGCTCTTTTGGAGATTGATGACCGCCCAGCAGTCTGGAGATTCCGAAATGAAATTCTGGCTTGACGAGCGGAAACCGTTCTCCTTGAGAGCGGTCCGCAGGCCCTTAAGCACGTCCAAAAAGTGCCGATCCAGATCTTCCAATCTTCTATCCTCATTGGATCACGAGTCGCCACCAAGACTTGCAGGCCGACACTACAGTTCCATTGACTGGCTGGCTACGAGTTCTTTGCACCTGGCGACAAAGTCGGCTAACGGAATTGACCCCTGATCGCCTTTGGCGCGGGTGCGGACGCTGACGGAGTTGGCAGCTTCTTCCTTGTCTCCGAAGACTAATATGTACGGCGTTTTCTGGTTGGCGAAGTCGCGGATTTTGCCGTTCATCTTTTCATTTCGGTCATCAACTTCAACGCGCAGACCTGCGGCTTTGAGTTCGGCTTCGACTTTCTTTGCGTAGGCGTGGTGGCGCTCGCTGATGGGGACGAGGCCCACCTGCACGGGCGCGAGCCAGAGCGGGAATGCGCCGGCGTAGTGCTCGATGAGAACGCCGAAGAAGCGCTCGATTGAGCCGAAAAGGGCGCGGTGCACCATGACCGGCTGGTGGCGCTCGCCGTCTTCGCCCACGTATTCGAGCTCGAAGCGCGCGGGGAGCGTGAAGTCGAACTGGACGGTGGACAACTGCCAGAGACGGCCGAGGACATCGACGATTTTGACATCGATTTTCGGGCCGTAGAAGGCGGCCTCGCCGGGGATGATTTTGTAGGCGATTCCCTTGCGATCGAGAGCGTGCTGAAGGCCGCTCACTGCGAGCGCCCAGTTCTCATCGGAGCCGGTGTAGGTGGCGCGGTCGTTGGGATCCCAGGTTGAGAGCTCGACTTTGAACTCGGAAAAGCCAAAGGTCTTCAGCACGGCTTCGGCAAAGTCGATGCAGCCGACCACCTCATCTTCAATCTGGCCGGGGGTGCAGAAGATGTGGGCATCGTCCTGCGTAAAGCCACGTACGCGCAGCAGGCCGTGCATGGTTCCGGAGCGCTCATAACGGTAGACATTGCCCAGCTCGGCATAGCGCTGGGGCAGGTCGCGATAACTGCGCGGCGAGCTTTTGTAGATCAGGATGTGGCCGGGGCAGTTCATCGGCTTCAGCCGATATTCCGCGTCGTCCAGTTCCATGGGAGCATACATATTTGCGGCGTAGTGGCCCTCGTGGCCGCTGACCTTCCACAGTTCGCGGCGCATGACATGCGGCGTGAAGACCATCTGGTAGCCGCGGCGCAGACATTCGTCGCGCATCCAGTCTTCCATGACCTTGCGGATGATGGCGCCTTTGGGATGCCAGAAGACGAGACCGGGTCCCGCCAGATCCTGAATGCTGAACAGGTCAAGTTGCTTGCCCAGCAGGCGATGGTCGCGCTTGGCTGCTTCTTCAAGGCGCGCGAAGTGTGCGTCGAGATCTTTCTGCGAAAAGAATGCGGTGCCATAAACGCGCTGCAGTTGCGGATTCTTTTCGTCGCCGAGCCAGTATGCCCCGGCCAGCGACAGCACCTTGAAGGCCTTTACGCGGCCGGTGGAAGGCACGTGCGGGCCGCGGCAGAAATCCACGAAATCGCCGTTGCGATAGAAGCTGACTTCCGATCCCGGCTCCGTGAACTTGGTCACGAAGTGGGTCTTCATGAAGTCGCCGTCGCGCTCGAACTCTTCCAGCGCCAACTCACGCGGCTCGTAGATGCGATCGAACTTTTCATCGCGCGCCACAACCTCTTTCATCTTGGCTTCAATGGCGGCGAGGTCTTCGGGCGTGAAGTTGGTGGGGCGATAGAAGTCGTAGAAAAAGCCAGCGTCGGTAGCGGGGCCGTGGCCGAGCTTTGTTTCCGGGAACAGCTCAAGAACCGCGGTCGCCATGACATGCGCGGCGGAATGCCGCACAACCTTCAGCGCTTCGGGGTCCTTCTCAGTGATGAGTTCGAGGCGCGTATCCGCCGTAAGTGGAGTGGACAGGTCGACCAGGCGTGGAGCGGCGGAGTCTTCCGCGGAGTACATGGCGGCTTCGGCGGGCTGAGCACCGGGGTTGGCGGCAGGCTTTGCAGTTCCGTTGACGGGGGTCAGCCGCGCCACAACAGAGGCGCCGGCAAGGCGCGGAGAGATGGCGTTGGCGATGTCGAAGGGCGTTGTGCCGGCGGGCACTTCGCGAATGGCCCCATCGGGCAGGTGTACGGCAATTGTCTGCGTGCTCATGATGGTCGGGAATCCAGTGCGGCCGCAGGGTTGAAATACGGAGACGACCGCTGTTTAGAGGATAGAAGGGCGAAGGGCGGTACGTCGAGCGGCAGCGTCCGGTGAGAACGCGAAACAAAATGGGACGGGGAAAGTCATCCCACGAAATAGGCAGTGGTGGGTGGCTCAAAAGAACGGAACATCAGCCGATAAAGGGAATGGGCAATCGCTACAAATACGGCATATTGTCACTTTCGTAGACCAGAGATATTCGGGCGGAGGCAAGAGGCATGCAGGTTCTGTGTAAAAGCACCAAAGGACTTGCGGAGACGCATTGCAGCATATGCGGGCAGGGATTCGTGATGTTCTGGGAGCGCCAGTCGCGCGCCGAACGAATCGAATCCATGAGAGAGATTCAGAAGACGCTGCGTCATCAGCACCGCGCCCAGAAGGGTTCTGAGGCGCATCCGAACGGCGGCTTCCTGGTTCCAGAATGGAACGGTTCCACTTCAGCATCGGGAGCGGCGATCCTTGGTCATGCCCCGAGTTGGGCTCTCTAGGATTGCCCTCATGGGCTTTGATCCGAGTGCGCAGTGAAGATTGCAGGAAGACGAACTTGAGCTCCGAAGGCGGCAGGGCCGGGAGAATGAAAACGATGAGCTCAGGCAAAATGCAGCACCTGTTTCACCTGGAGTTCCGGGCTTAGCTCTGGAGAGCACCCCCGGAATTCATAGAACCTTGGTTCTTTCCGAGATGCCGGACAGCGACTATACCCTCTGTGGTCATCGCTGCCGGCATCTTATTTTTTGGGATTTGCCGAAGCGGGTCGCAGTTTTCGAGCAGCCAAGAATTTCGTGCCACAATTTTCAGCGAATGAATTCCGGGCGACGCCGCCCCGGGGCGATGCGGATAAGCTTGGCCAGAGAGGCAAAGATTCCATTCGACAAAGAGGGTGACGGGGAATGCGCTGGATTTGGCTCGTTGGGTGGCTGGGACTTTGCTTTGGCGTTGCCGGGGTGAGCGGGCGCTGGACCGCGGCTGAGATTCCCGGCTGGTACCGGACGCTGGCGAGGCCGGCGATTGCGCCACCGAACTGGGTTTTTGGCCCGGTGTGGACACTGCTCTATGCGCTGATGGCCATTGCAGCCTGGCGAGTTTGGCTCACGGGTACTTCTCAGCCGCGAACCTGGGGCCTGGCGCTGTTCCTTGTGCAACTGGCGCTTAACTTCGCCTGGTCCTGGATATTCTTCAGGCAACACGCGCTGGGAGCGGCGCTTGCCGAAGTGGTGGTTCTGTGGGCGGCGATTGGAATCACGACGCTTGTGTTCGCGCGCGTTTCGCCCGCGGCGGCTTGGCTGATGGCGCCTTACCTGGCCTGGGTGACGTTTGCGAGTGTGTTGAATGAGGAGTTCTGGAGGTTGAACCGGCCGTAGGCGGGTGCGTGCCCTCCCACCCATGCGACCAAATGCACGTCGCATGGATGGGGCACACACAGAGTTTCATCTTCCGGTGTTTAGCGAAGCTGGTAGACGACTGCTACTTGGCTGCCTTCTCTTCGTGGTATTCCATCTCGGTATTGATGGCCCAGATATTCTGCTTGGTTTTGACGCCGTTGACGATGTTTTCTACTGCGGTCATGGCGGTGAGCATGGAGTGGTCCTGGTTGTTGTATTTGTGCATGCCGTTGCGGCCCACCAGGAAGAGATTCTCGAATCCGTCAAGATAATTGCGGATGACATCGAACCGATCATAAGTCCCGAAGTAGGCGGGGTAGGTCTTGGGCACGCGGACGACGTGCGAGTCTTCCACATCTTCGGCGTTGAGGATGCCGATCTTGGCGATCTCGGCGATGGCGAACCGGGACATGGCCTCGTCGGAGAGCTTCCATAAATCGTCAGTGTCATTGCAGAAATACTCCAGGCCAATCCAGACTTTGCCGGGTCCGCTGACCAGCCAGGGGCTCCAGTTGTTGAAGATCTGCAGGCGGCCGACGACCACATCGGGTTCTTGAATATAAATCCAGTTGTCTTTGAGTGGCGAGCCGTCCTTCTCCTTGACGGCCAGCTTGGAAGCAAGCAGGCCCACGGTGATGAAGTCGCGATACATCAGCCCCTCGGCAACCTGGGTCACGTCGGCGGGCACGAGGCTGGGCGCCGTCGCGGAGATTGCGCGGACCAGATCGCGAACGGGCATGGTGGAGAAGAAGTAGTCGCCGGAGTAGGTGACGCGCTCACCACCTTCGTTGGTGCCTTCGATGGAGGCAATTGCATTTCCGGCTAGGTGAATGCGGTCGATTTGAATCCCGAAGTGAATTTCACCGCCCGCGGCGCGGACCAGGTCGGCGGCGTGCTCCCAGAGCTGGCCGGGGCCAAGCTTGGGGTAGAGAAACTTCTCAATCAGCGAGGTTTCAGTCTTTTTCTGGGCGATGTCGCCGGAGGGCTTGCCGCCGAACGTTTTCTTGATGAAGTGCACAACAACGGCTTTGAGGGATAGGCCCTTGATGCGCTGCGCGCCCCACTCGGCGCTGATCTCATTGCAGGGCACACCCCAGACTTTTTCCGTGTAGGACTTGAAAAACGTGAGGTAGAGCTGCTTGCCGAAGCGGTTGATGATGAAGTCTTCCAGGGACTTTTCTTCGCGCTGGGGCAGCAGCGCCGATCGCATGTAGCTGACGCCGCAGCGAAAGGTGCGGACCAGGCCGAGATTGCGGAAAGTGGCCGCGGTAAGGCTGATGGGATAGTCAAAAAAGCGGCGCAGGAAGTAGATGCGGCTCTTGCGCTGGCGGATCAGCATGACCAGGTCTTCCGAGTTGGGATCGGGAGCCGAGGTGGGCTGGGGCAGGTCGCGCTGCTGGCCCTGGTAGCGAAGCTGGCCTGTTTTCTCCGCGCTGCCTTGACTCGCGTCGGCCTCGACAGGCATGAAGTCGAGCCACCAGCGCATTACGCGGTCGGATTTGGAGAAGAAGCGGTGGCCGCCGATGTCCATGCGGTTGCCCTTGTAGCGGACGGTTCGGGAGATGCCGCCGACATCGTGGCTGGCTTCAATGAGGATGGGTTTGATGCCGGATTGCCGCTGAAGCTCGATGGCGGCGGTCAGCCCGGCGGGACCCGCTCCGATGATGATGGCTGTGCCTTGCTTCATGCGGTGAGATTGAGTCCCTGCGTTGGCTTCTAGTCTTTCTGTTGGCTTCTGTCTGCATGGTAGCGCACGGCGGAGCTTCTGCGGGGGCGGAAAAGCCGCTATCTAGCTTGAGGTAACTTCTGGCTTGAGGTACCCTGGCCGAACGGGGCGACTGGGCGCAAAACACAAGGGCTGGGACGGGTCCCAGCCCTTGTGTTGTTGGTTCGGATCTGATTGCTAGATTCTGCCGGAATCCGGCCTGTTCGGTCTAGAGCGGCTGCACGTCGGCAGCCTGCCATCCCTTGGGGCCCTTCACTACGTTGAATTGCACGGCTTGACCTTCCTGCAGACTCTTGAAACCGCTGGAGTTGATCGCAGAGTAGTGCACGAATACGTCTTCGCCGTTCTGACGCGAGATGAAGCCGAAGCCCTTCGCGTCATTGAACCACTTCACAGTACCTTGTTCCATTTGATCGTGTTTCCTGGATTGAATTGCGCTGGAGGAATCGGAGCGACCACTGGCAGAATCTTGCTTG
>JBEKFD010000076.1:0-18429 GCA_050013495.1 Occallatibacter sp.
ACGCTGCTGCCACTGGGCAAACTGCTCGTGACCTGCTACGCAGCGCTGGGCGTCTTCCTGCTGCTGCTGGCGCTTATTCTGGTGTTTGCGCGCATTCCCGTCGGCCGATTTGCCGCTGCCGTCGCCGAGCCCGCCGCGCTGGGCTTTGCCACCACGTCGTCTGAAGCCGCTTTGCCGCTGGCCATGGAGCAGATGGAAGAGTTCGGCGTACCCCGCTGGATCGTCTCCTTTGTCATTCCCACCGGTTACAGCTTCAACATGACCGGCTCCAGCATTTATCTCTCCATGGCCGCGCTGTTCGCAGCCCAGGCCGGTGGACTCCACTTGTCCGTCGTCCAGCAAATCGTTCTGCTGGCCACGCTGGTGCTCACCAGCAAAGGCATTGCCGGGGTTCCCCGCGCGACGCTGGTGATTCTGATGGCGGTGGCAAGCTCATTCCAGATTCCCGCCGCAGCCGTGCTCATGCTGTTAGGCGTCGACACGCTCATGGACATGGGCCGCACCGCCATGAACGTCCTCGGCAACTGCCTCGCGGCTGCCGTAGTCGCCCGCTGGGAAGGCGAATTGAAGGTAACCGCAGTCTCTGGCTAATCCCTTGAGGATTGGCTGCCGGGCGCCCCATATCTCGCTTCTGCGAACGGGGAGAAGCCCGAAATCCAACCGGGATCGAGTGGAACCCAACCACGAGGCCAAGCGTCGCACCAGTAAGATAAAGCTGTACATGCCGCTGCTCGATCCCATCCCGTCTCCCGTTGAACACGCCGACTTCGCCGCCCTGGAGTGGGAGCCACTGCTTGCTCTCGTCGCGGGCTTCGCCGCTTCGCCAGTCGGACGCCAGGCGATCCTCGACCTGCGCCCGTCCACCGATGAAGACTGGATCGCGCGCCAGCATCAGCTCACCGCGGAACTTCGCCTGGTGCTGGCCGAGCAGGTTTCTATCCCCGGCGGCGGACTCTTCGACCCTACGCAACTGGCCGCCAAGGCGCAGATTCCGGGCGCGGCGCTTGAGGCCGCGGAACTGCAGGCCATCGCCCGCCTGGCCAACGACGTGGCCGCATGGCAGGCGCTGCTTCAGTCGCCGCCCGCGCGCCTGGCCGGCAAGCTGCCAGGGCTCTCAGCGCTTTCGGCGGCGCTGACCACCAGCCTGCAACCGCTGGCCGAGGCGATCGAGCGCACCATTCAACCCGACGGCTCGCTCGCCGACAACGCCTCTCCGGAATTGAACCGCATCCGCCGCGAACAGGATCGCCAGCAGCGGGTTATTGAAGAATCCCTGCGCGCCGCGCTGCGCAAGCTCTCTTCCGACGGCGCTACGCAGGAAGATCTCATCACGATCCGCGGCGACCGCTTCGTCATTCCCGTTCGCGCGGAGCTGAAGCGGCGCATCTCCGGCGTAGTCCACGGCGCCAGTTCCTCCGGCCAGACGGTCTACGTTGAGCCGCTCGAAACCATCGAGCAGAACAACGAACTGGTCCGCCTGATCGAAGAGGAGCAGGCCGAGATTCACCGTATCTTTGTCGAGCTCACGCGCCAGGTGGGCGGCTACGCGGTCGGGCTGGTCGAAGGCGCGCGCGTGCTGGCGCTGGTCGATAGCCTGCAAGCCCGCGCCCGCTTTGCCCGCGACTACGATTGCGTGGCCCCGGAAATTACGCCGGATCGGCTAAGTCTTGATGCCGCGCGCCATCCGCTGCTCGATAAGCGGCTGCGCACAACGGGCGGTCGCGTTGTCCCGCTTACTCTGGAACTCACCGAAGAGCATCGCCAGCTCATTATCAGTGGCCCCAACACCGGTGGCAAAACGGTCACGCTCAAAACCACCGCACTGCTGGCCATGATGGCCCAGGCCGGCCTGCCAATCCCGGCATCCGCGGCCAGCTTCCCCATTTTCACCGCCTTCCTGGCCGACATCGGCGACGCCCAATCGATTGAAGCCGCGCTCTCCACTTTCTCCGCGCACATTACCAACCTCGACCGCTTGTCGCGCCTTGCCGGCCCTCAGTCTCTTGTGTTGCTCGACGAGCTCGGCTCGTCAACCGATCCCGAGGAAGGCAGCGCGTTGGCCGTCGCCATTGCCAGCTATTTCCTCACCGTGGGCGCCTGGTCGCTGATCTCCACGCACCACACCTCGCTCAAGGTTTACGCCGCCAACACTCCCGGCGTGCTCAATGCCGCTGCCGGCGTGGACGAAGTGACCCTGGTGCCCAACTACCAGCTTCGGCTTGGAGTGCCGGGAGCGTCGGCGGGCATCCAGACGGCGGAGCGGCTCGGCCTCAATGCCGATATCGTTGCCGCGGCACGGCAGCGCCTGGGCTCGCAGCAAGTGGACATCGCACGCTTCCTCGACCGCCTGCACAACGAGCTCACCCAGCTCGAAGCCGATCGCAAAGCCACCCGCGAAGAGCAATACGCGTTCAATCAAGCCCGCGCAAAACTGGCCCGCGAGGGCGATGTGGAACTGCGCAACCGGACGCGGGAACTTGAAACGAAGCTGGCTTCGCTGCTGAAGGACTTCGAGTTCCAGATGCGGGAGACGGTGCGCGCCATTGAGGACCGCGCCGCCCAGCAGAAACTCTCGAAGGAAGCCGAGCGCCGAATGACGCGCCTGCGCCGCGAGTTTCAGGAGAGCTTCAACCAGACGGTCGTCGCCCACCGCACCGGCGCCGACCAGGGTGACGCCAACGCCCAGCCGCACCTGCTCAAGCACGTCGCTCCGGGCGACCAGGTGCGCATCAAGTCGATGAACAAAATCGCGGTAGTGCAGCGCGAAATCGAGAAGGATCTATTCGAAGTCGCCCTCGGCCCCATCAAGATGCGGGTGAAGCGCGACGACCTTGCTGAGCCGCAGGCCTCCGGCGATGCCGCGGCCGGAAAGAAAGCCGATCCGCTTGCAGACGCGCGCAAGCAGAAGAACGTCCACGTGACTGTAACCAGCGCCAATACCGACGACATGCGCATGGAGATCAACCTGATCGGCCGCACCGTCGACGAAGCGACCGGCGAACTGGAGAAATATCTGGACCGCGCGTTTCTGGCCGGCCTACCGCGCGTCCGCGTGATCCACGGCCACGGAGCGGGGATTCTGCGGCGGGGTGTGCGCGAGTTCCTCAAGAGCCATCCGCATGTGGCCACCATCGCCGAAGCTCCGCAAAATGAAGGTGGACAGGGGGCGACGCTGGTGGAGTTGAGGCAGTGAATAGGATCGGATTTGAGATTAAGATGAGGTATCGCGATGGATGCAGTGCAGTTTGTAGCTGTGGTCAGGCAAGTGGTGCGGAATGGGGCAGTTGCCGACGTGATCCACAACCTGGAAGCACCTCCGGGCCGGCGCCCGGCTGCAGAATTAGTCGCAGACTCCACTTGGTACAAGACGTTGGACCAGAGTCAGCGCAAGAGGCTCGCCAATGTCCTCAATGAAGCTGTCGACCACGCTTTATTCGGTTTCTTCTGTGTCCTCGACGGTGTTCGCGCCATCGAAAGTGGCGAGCACAGGGGTCGAATCGAGCTTCGTTATATGAGTGAATCCGATGAGGTGACGGTTTTGAACCAGGAACCAGAGATGCTGCATGATATCTACAACTCCTACGATTCTTGAATTGGGAAATAATCCCGAGGCCGAGGCTGTATTAGCCGATACTGAAAGCGAGCATGACCGTCAACCCCTCGGTACAAAATCTTGATTCACCCTTTTCGCGATGACATTTCCGTAACAATTCACTCATCTCGATCCGGTAGAATCGCAGATAGCTTTTTGGGAGGTCCCGATGCGGAAGTTCTTTTTGATCCTGATGCTGTGTGTGGCGTGCGCCGGCCTGAGCGCGCAGTCGAAGAGCATTTACGACTTTACGATGAAGTCGATTGACGGGCAGCCGGTTAGCCTGTCGAGCTACAGCGGCAAGGTTGTCCTGCTCGTCAACGTGGCCAGCAAATGCGGATTCACGCCGCAGTATGCGGGGCTGGAAGCGGTCTACGAGAAGTACAAAGACCGCGGCCTGGTCATCGTCGGCATCCCGGCCAACAACTTCATGTCGCAGGAGCCGGGCACCAACGAAGAGATCAAGAAGTTCTGCTCGAACAAGTACAACGTGACGTTTCCCATGATGGCCAAGATATCGGTGAAAGGCGACGACCAGACGCCGCTCTACTCGTTCCTCACCGCCGCAGGCACCGACCCGCAGTTCGCCGGAGACATCAAGTGGAATTTCACGAAATTTCTTTTCGACCGCAGTGGCAAGCCAGTGGCGCGGTTTGAGCCGAACGTGACTCCGGACTCGGCCCAGGTTACGGCGGCGATTGAAGCGGCGCTGGGACAATAGCGAGGGATCGGTTCCCTCAGGGGCTGAAACCCACACGGTTTTTGTGCAGCTTGCGGCACGACTGAAGTCCTGCCCTGACACAAAGCAGCCGAGAATTCTCGCGAGAGCCAGGTTTCCGCGGCCTGTAAAGTCATGCCCTGACACAGTGCGCGCCTCTGATGGAGTTCTTTTTGCGGCCTTGAGAGAAAATCCTGGAAGCGCTACATGGATGCCGTCGGTACCGCGGCCGGTGCCGGGCTGTGGCACATAACAGGGTGAGCCTTATCCTTGCTTGCGGTCGACTTGTTGTGGCCGCCATTCATGGCAATCGGGGCGCTCTTCATTTCATGCAGCAGCTTGACGAGTCGATCGAATCCCTGCTCGCGCGCCGTCTTGTTGCCTGGAACCGTGTTCCCCGGATCCTCGCCCGCCCGCATGAACCCGTGCCCGGCGCCATCGTAGGTCACCGGCTCGTACTTCTTGCCGGCGGCCTTCATGGCTTCCGTCGTGGCGGGAACTGTCGCTCCAATGCGTAGGTCGTTCCCTCCGTAAAAGCCATAGACTGGCGCCGTGATGGTCGAAACGTCCGCTGGCCCTGGCCCATAGAAAACAAATGCCGCCGATAGATCCTTGCGGTGCGCGGCGAATGCGAAGGATTTGCCTCCGCCCCAACAGAAGCCGGCCACGGCAATCTTTCCGTTGGCCGCGGGCAGGTGCTTGCCAAAGTCGGCTGCGGCGTCGAGGTCGGCGTTCACGACATCCGGGTCCAGGCCGGAGACCGCCTTAATGGTTGCGTCCTGGCTGGGAAACTCGCTCGAACCCCCGCCGCCGGGGCCAAAGCCGCTCAGCAGGTCGGGTGCAATCACAATGAAACCCTGGCCGGCGAGTTCGTCTGCCATTTCTTTCGCCCAGTCGGTGAGGCCGAAGATCTCGTGGATGAGAACCACCACGGGGGCTTTGGACTTGACCTCCGGATAGACCACAAAGGCCTGCACAGTGCGGCTGCCGTGCTTGAGCGGAACATATTCGTGATGGCGCGGCGAGGCTTCAAGCCGGGCTTTGGCCCAGTCCTGCGCATGAAGGGCAACGGCAGCGGGCAAGACGAACAGCAGGACAGCGAGGATTCCGGGGAAGTGGGGCGTAGTCAATTTCATGGCGACAAGTCTAGCCGTGGGGAAGATCGGGTTGCAAGCGGTTTCCGAAATTGAAATCGATTCAATTGCTTCGCCGGCCATCAGGCGTTCAAAACCGAAGCAGCGAGTCAACGACCGCTTCGCGGGCATTGCAAGTTAGCCAGTTAGCGGCAACGAAAATCGATGCAGCCTTTCAGCGGGCCAGCGACGCGGGCAAGGACCGAAAAAAGCCGGAGCCTCAGCCCCGGCTTTTCCAATTCGGCGAGTGGTTACGCCATTGCTTCGCGGCTCATGGGCTCGAAGTGCAACTGGTTCGACTTGCGATCCACGTCGATGCGCACATGCGCGCCGTGCAGCACTTCGCCGTTGAGGATCTTGATGGCCAGCGGGTCCTGGATCATCCGCTGCAAGGCGCGCTTCAGCGGGCGTGCGCCATAAGCCGCATCCGAACCCGAAGCCAGAATCAGCTGCCGCGCCGGTTCCGTGAGCTCAAGGGAAATCTGCCTGTCTTCCAGCAGCTTGCGCACCTCGTTCAGGCGCAGTTCGAGAATATGCGCCATCTGCGCGTGGCCCAGCGGACGGAAGATCACGATGTCGTCCACGCGATTCAAGAACTCCGGCCGGAAGTGCTCCCGCAACACACGCATTACGGACTCACGAGCCATATCGAAATCGTGCTCGGTCTTCAGCGTGTCGACCGCTAGCGCGGCCGCGCCCAGGTTCGACGTCATGATGAGCACCGTGTTTTTGAAGTCGATGGTGCGACCCTTGGAGTCAGTCAATCGACCTTCGTCCATCACCTGCAGCAGAATGTTGAATACGTCGGGGTGCGCCTTCTCGATTTCGTCGAACAGAATCACCGCGTAGGGGCGGCGATGCACGGCCTCAGTCAACTGGCCGCCCTCGTCGTAGCCCACGTATCCCGGCGGCGCGCCAATCAGCCGCGCCACGGCGTGCTTCTCCATGTACTCGCTCATGTCGATGCGAATCATGGCCTGCTCGTCGTCGAAAAGAAACTCAGCCAGGGCGCGCGCTGTTTCGGTTTTGCCCACGCCCGTCGGTCCAAGAAAAATGAAGCTTCCAATCGGCCGCTTCGGATCGCTCAGCCCGGCACGCGAACGCCGGATCGCATTGGCCACTACGGTCAGCGCCGCATCCTGGCCCACCACGCGCTCCCTGAGCCGCGTCTCCATCGCGACCAGCTTCTTGACTTCGCCTTCCAGCATCCGCGACACGGGAATCCCCGTCCACTTGCTGACGATGCCAGCAATGTCTTCCTCGTCCACTTCTTCTTTCAACATGCGCGCCACGCCCGCATTGCCGTCCTGCGCGTCGCTGAGCCGCTTGAGTTCCGCTTCCAGCTTGGGCAGCTCTCCATATTGGATCTGCGCGGCCCGCTCCAACATGCCCTTGCGTGTCTGCTCTTCGGCCTCAAAGCGCAGCGCCTCAATGCGCTTCTTCAATTCGCTGATGTGGCTGATGGCCTCGCGCTCGCGCGTCCAGCGCGACCTGAGCGCGGTGATCTGCTCGGTCATCGTGGCCAGCTCGCGCTCCACTTCGTCGCGGCGGGCAATGCTGTTTGAATCCGTCTCGCGCTTCAGGGCCTCGCGCTCAATTTCGAGCGAGGTTCTCTGCCTCTCCAACTGGTCGATCTCCGTCGGCACCGACCCGATCTGGATGGCCAGCGAAGCGGCAGCCTCATCCACCAAGTCGATGGCCTTGTCGGGTAGAAAGCGGTCGCTGATGTAGCGATGCGAGAGCGTGGCCGCGGCCACAATCGCCGAATCCTTTATTCGCACGTTGTGGTGCGCCTCGTAGCGATCCTTCAGGCCGCGCAGAATGGCGATGGTGTCTTCCACGTTGGGCTCGCCCACGTAGACAATCTGGAAGCGCCGCTCCAACGCCGCGTCCTTCTCAATGTATTTGCGGTACTCGTTCAGCGTGGTTGCGCCGATGGCCCGCAGTTCGCCGCGCGCGAGGGCCGGCTTGAGCATGTTGCTGGCGTCAATGGCGCCTTCTGCTGCCCCTGCGCCTACCAGGGTGTGCAATTCATCGATGAAAAGGACGATCTGGCCGTTCGACTCCTCGATCTCCTTCAGCACCGCCTTGAGACGGTCCTCAAACTCGCCGCGATACTTGGCGCCGGCCAGCATGGAGCCCAGGTCAAGCGAGATGACGCGCTTGTCCCTGAGACTTTCCGGAACGTCGCCGGAGACAATGCGCCGCGCCAGGCCTTCTACAATCGCCGTCTTGCCCACACCCGGCTCGCCAATCAGCACCGGATTGTTCTTGGTGCGCCGGCTCAGTACCTGGATCACGCGGCGAATCTCCTCGTCGCGCCCGATCACCGGGTCCAGCTTGCCGCGCTGCGCAAGTTCCGTGAGGTTCTTGGCATATTTTTCGAGTGCCTGGAATTTGCCCTCGGGGTTCTGGTCCGTCACGCGCTGCGACCCGCGCACCGCGGTCAGCGCCTTCAGAATCGCCTCGTGCGTCGCGCCCAGGGCAAGGAGCGCGTCCCGCGCGGGGTCGCCCTTCACGTGGGCCGCGCCCAGCAGCAGGTGCTCCGTTGAGACATATTCGTCTTTGAAGTTCGCAGCTTCGCGAAAGGCCTGCTCCAGCGCCTTGTTGAGCGTTTGGCTCAGCCCCGGCTGGCTGGCAGAACCGGCCACGCGAGGCAGTTTCTCCTCGATCTGGTGCAGGTCGTGCTCCAGCCGTTCGGTAGGGACGCCAATTTTTTCGAGTACCGAGGGAATCACGCCCTCGCGGTCCTCAACCAGCGCCAGCAGTAAATGTACCGGCTGCACTTCGGGGTTGCCCAGTTCCGCGGCCCGCGTCTGCGCCTGCTGCATCGCCTGCTGCGATTTAACCGTAAATTTGTCCCAACGAATTGCCATGAAAATCAGCTCCTAGCCGTTAGCTTTCAGCTTTCAGATCTTTCTTGAGGCTGCCAGCACTACAGCTTTCTATCAACAAGGATTCTCTTCTTCTCTCTTTTGTTGCGCAAAAAAAAGGCGCCGGGTGGGCAAATTGTCATTCGCCTCCCCGGCGCCCTTCAATCCCAAACTGCTTGCCTGCCACAAACGGGCTGACAGCTAGAGGCTAGCAGCTGAAAGCTGCTTTACCGCACTCCCGCCAATTCCGGCTCTTCCACCTTCTTGGCCGCGTTCACGGTGCTTTCGCCGCCCACGTTGATCTTGATCTGCTTGGGCTGCGCCTCCGGCTTCTTGGCCAGTTCCAGCTTGAGCACGCCGGCGTTGTAGCTGGCCTGGACGCTCTCCGTGTCCACGGTCGAAGGCAGGGTGAAGGCACGGAAGAAGTTGCCATAGCGCCGCTCGATGCGATGGAAGTTCTGCTCCTTCTCCTCCGCCTCGAACTTGCGCTCGCCCTTGACGGTGAGCGTGTGGTTCTCTATGCGGATGTCAAGGTCCTTCTGATCGATGCCCGGAACTTCGAGCTTCAAAACCACCTTCTTTGCGTCCTCATAAATATCGACCGGCGGCGCAAAACTCGGGGCCGCCGCAGCCTCCTCACCGTCATTCAGATCGCGGAACAGCGAGTTCACGCGGTTCTGCAGTGCTACGACTTCCCGGAATGGATCCCAACGAGTGATTGTCATAAATGCTTTCCTCCAGATGGATTCTCGATTGTGATCGGGACCGGGACGCTGAGTCTCGGCCGCTCAACCAATCTGATGTCACTATAGCACAAGTGATTCATAAAATATTAGCGATTTACACTCATATTCTAGAACATGAGATTAGTCGTTTATTTTCTTTAACTTACAAAGGAGACGTGGGCGCGAAACAGGTGCCGCTCGGTGCTTCACCGCATGATTTGAGGGATTTTTTCAGAAAGGCTGCCTGGGAGGGGGTCAAACCCGGTGCCTACGAACACTCGACATTTCCGCACGCCGGGGAAGGATGGAAAATCTCAGGGAATTCGCGCTTCACTGCTTCCACCAGCGCGGAGTGTTCGGGCGTTCCCACTTCACATCGGGATGCGCCGTTTGCGCGCTGGGTGCTCAAGTCCGAGTTGTGGGCGGGAGCCGAATCGCGTGGTGTGCCCAGGGGTGGCTTGTACGTTCGCTGTGTCATCAGTCTTTCTTGCGTCCTCATCCCTGTAAACCCTCCTGTGAGGCAATTGTTGTGCGATACAAAGGAAATCCGGCATCCGGCAAAGACGCACACTGGAATAACGACGAAAGTTGCTTCCGATCCTTTTTCGTGGGAATCGCTTGGCGCCCTTCCACTCCCAATCGGCGCCTGCCATTTTGCCCCGGCTCTGGCTTACTGGTCTCGCCAGTTTAACCCAAGCGCGACTCCGGCGGATGAACGCAGCGTGACAGCCTACCATGAATTGTTAGGACGGTTTGTGAGCTTCCCGGGGCGTACGCACCCGGCGTCGCCCCTCCGACGTTCGCTTTGTTCGCCCTCTACAATCGATGACAGATGACGCCGTCCTTCAGCCTTCCCCAAACCATTGACTGGCATTGGCTCTGGCTCTCCGTTGCCGCCTTTCTCGCCGGAGTGTTGAACGCCGTGGCCGGCGGCGGCAGTTTTCTGCTGTTCCCGGCCATGCTGGGCATGAAGATGCTGCCTGTCCAGGCCAACGCGACCAATACGGTGGCCTTATGGCCGGGACAGCTCACTTCGATTGCAGCGTATCGCGATGATATCCGTAAAAATCGGCGGCTGGCCGTTCCCATGGGACTGGCTGGATTTCTGGGTGGTACGGCCGGGGCAGTCGTCCTGCTCAACACGCCGCAAACCACGTTCCTGCACCTGGTGCCCTGGCTGCTGCTGGTGGCCGCGGGCATTTTCGCCCTTACCGGGCCGATCACGCGCTGGCTGGCGAGGATGAAAAGCGTTTCGGCGGACTCCGCGGAACGCCCACCCCGGCTGTTGCCCGTCTTCGTTTCTACGATTGCGGTCTGCTTCTACATCGGCTACTTCGGAGCCGGCGCCGGATTTCTATTGATTACGCTGCTCTCGCTCTTCGGATTCCAGGACCTGAACGAGATTAACGCCCTCAAAGTGGTTTCGACGACCATGGCCAACGGCATGGCCTTCGTGATTTTTGTGATGGAGGGCCAGGTGGTGTGGCGTTACTGCCTGCTGGCCATGGTCACTTGCGCCATTGGCGGGTATAGTTCCGCGCGCTTTGCCCGGCGCGTGCCGCAGCCCGTATTGCGCGGGCTGGTGGTCTTTATCGGCCTGGGGATGGCCGCCTGGTTCTTCTGGAGAAACCCGTAAAGGCAGGGGTTAGGGGTCAGGGGTTAGGGGTTAGCAAAAGCCCTCCCCGGGCCCTCCCTGAAGACTTGCGGGCTCCAAGCTCGAAAGTGAATAGCCTGCATTGGACCTTTCCTGGCCGGCAACCAAGAACTAACCCCTAACCCCTGATCCCTAACCCCTGTAGACTGTCCTTATGAGCCACGAAGGCATTCGTTTTGTCGACAAGGAGCACGCGGCCCGCGAGTCGGTGGAAAATCGCCCGTTGCCGCGCATCGCCGTCACTCCGGAGAAGGTACGCGTCCTGCTCTCCGAGGGCAAAGGCCTGGAGATCGACTGGCAGGACGGGCACAAGAGCGCCTGGACCTTTGCCTGGCTCCGCGACGCCTGCCCCTGCGCCACCTGCAACGAGGAGCGCGGGAACGAGGGCCGCAAGCCGGGCCAGCCCAAGCGCAAACCGGCCGCCGTGCTGCCCATGTACACCCCGCCGCCCAAGCCCGCCAGCGCCCACGCTGTAGGCCGCTACGCCCTGCAGTTCAACTGGCAAGACGGTCATACCGCCGGTATCTATTCGTGGGAGTATCTGCGCCGCGTCTGCCAGTGCCGCGAATGCACCTTCGCCGCCCAGGAAACCACCGGAACACCCAACTAAACAGCTTATTACTGCGGATAGAGGGTTGAATCCTTGACGCACGAGGCGCTACGCGCCACATTCTGTATATGATCCGGTCATTCCGGCACGCTGGACTGGAGAAGTTCTTCTTCACCGGAAGCAAGGCAGGCATCCAGCCCCGCACGCGAAGAAGTTGGGCCTTCAACTCGGTACCTTGAACATCTCTAGAAATGCAACTCGTATGAATGTTCTGGGATGGAATCTGCATTCCCTCAAGGGAGATTTGATCGATCATTGGTCGGTCAAGGTGAATGGAAACTGGAGAATGACTTTCGCCTTCGACGGAGAAGACGCAACTCTCGTGGACTATCAGGATTACCACGGTCGATAGGAGGATCACCATGCCAATGATGTTCAACCCGCCTCACCCCGGCGAATTGCTGCGCGAGTACCTCGGCTCGGTGCAAGTTGGCGTGGCGGCAAAAAAGCTGCGCGTGGCGCGTTCCACGCTTTCGCGCCTGCTGAACGGGCGCGCTTCGTTCACTGCGCCAATGGCGCTGCGCTTGGCCGATGCATTTGGCACCGAGCCGGGCATGTGGCTGGACCTTCAGCAGCAGTACGACCTGTGGCACGCAGCTAAACGGAAGAGGCCCAGGGTGGAGAGGTTTCCCCGCGCGGCTTGACACTCCGCGGCTTCGATATGGGCTTTCTAAACTGTGATCGGCTTCAGAGGTCCGTCATCTTTACTGCCTCTTGGGCGTTCGCAACCACCCGCAGAAGTACCCTGTTTTTCGGCTTCAGGAATCCCGCCGCAACCGCCGTGTCGAGAAACGCCAGCAGGCCGTTCCAGTAGCCAGCAGTATTGATCAGGATGCAGGGCTTGGCATGTAGCCGCAGTTGCGCCCAGGTGACGATTTCGAGTAATTCTTCCAGCGTCCCATAGCCGCCGGGCAGAATCAGAAACGCATCGGCCAGTTCGGCCATGCGCGCCTTCCTTTCGTGCATAGTAGAGACCAGTTCCAGCCTCGTCAGTCCTGCGTGGGCGATTTCCTTGCCCGCCAGAACACTGGGCAGCACGCCAATCACTTCGGCGCCGCCGGCGAGGGCGGCATCGGCTACTGCGCCCATCAGGCCCACGCTGGCACCGCCGTAAACCACGCCGAGCCCGGCGGCGGCAATCGCTGTTCCGAGCGCACGAGCCTCCGCCAGATAGGCAGGATCGTTGCCGTCGGCCGATCCGCAGTAAACGGCGACGCATCGTCGAGCATTATGGGTGATGGTCATGGTGATCCCAGAATAACGGGTCGGAAGAGGAGGCTATTCCAGCCCAAGGTACGCGCGCGGCGTGAGGATAGCGATACCTCGGAAGGGATGGAGGTCGAGCAGGTCTTGGTCGCCGGTCACAATCGCATCCGCCTGCCCATACACCGCAACCTCGAGAAACTTGTCGTCCTTGGGGTCGCGGCAGGCGCGGATGGAGTAAAGAATCGGCACCGCCTCGCATGCGTTCATATACTCGGCCACGAGGCGCTCTCTGAACGCTCGCTCGATATACCGATCGAACCGAGGACGATGCATCACTTCCACCAGTTCGAGCAATGTTGCGTCCGAGCCCAGCATCTGGCCGCCCTGCGCCTTCAAAAGCGCCAAGCTCGGATTGCTGCCTGAAAAGAGCAGCCCGCTGAGAACCACGTTCGTATCAAGAACCACCCGTTCGGCGGCCGGCATTATTCAGCCAGAATCTCGGCCAGAATTTCTTCGGTCAGGCCATTCGCCTTCGCCTGCTCTGAGGCGAGCTTCGAAAGCCGATTGAATTCGGCCCACTTGTCGCGGTTCAACCGCTCGTACTCCTCTGCCGAGATGAGTACGGCCACATCCCGCTCGTGGCGCTGGATGCGGACCGGTTCGCGTTGCGACTGGTCGAGCATTGCGGCAAAGTTCTGCTTGGCGTGGGTGGCGGAGACGGTCGGCATACGGGCAGTCTAACAAAAATGTACAATTTGTACAAATTAGACAAATTGTACATTTTACTCTTCGAGCTTCTTCAAGATTGATTCCCACTTATTTGGACAGTCTCTCCAAGAGACAAACCGTCACCGAGTCGCCCTCGCCTTTGCCCAGAAGCTTTTGAAGATCGCCGTTCACCGGGAGCTTATGCGTTCCGTCGCCCAACGCCATGAAGGAGCTCCGAAAGGGGTGGCCGTCTATGGTTCCGCGGACTTTGACAAGCCCCCGGGTATCAAAGAATTTCGCGGAATCGGGCATGACGACGTACGTCCATCCACCTTTCGCGAGCGATTTCTGCAGCTTGGCGGTGAACTGCTTGTCCATAGTTCCGCTCTCCTTTCTAGCCAGCATAAGGCGGCAGCCGGCACAGTTTCCACGCTTCTGCGCGTGCCCCTCATGCCGGGTACACTAGATGCAGGACCTTTCCCACCCGGACCCGCCCCGTGCAGCCGCTCATCAACAACCTGAATCCCGAACAACGCGCCGCCGTTGAAACCACGGAAGGGCCGCTGCTCATTCTGGCTGGCGCCGGGTCCGGAAAGACTCGTGTCATCACCAGCCGCATCGCCTGGCTTATCCGCGAAAAGGGTGTAGCGCCGGACTCGATTCTGGCTGTGACGTTTACCAACAAGGCGGCCAGCGAGATGGCCGAACGGGTGGACAAACTGCTGGGCCATTCGTCGCTGGCCAAGCCGCTGATTGCCACGTTTCACTCGATGTGCGTGCGGATGCTGCGGCGCGACATTGAAGCCTTGAAGATCGGGAACGAGGGCCTGACGCGATCGTTTGCGATCTACGACGAGAACGACCAGCAGGCCATCGTCAAGCAGGTCATGCGGCGCATGGGCCTGGACACCAAGCAGCTGACACCTCGAACAGTCTTAGGCCGCATCAGCTGGGCCAAGAACCACATGGTCGATCCGCAGGAGTACTACCTGGCTTCGAAGGATCCAAACAGCGAGCGCATTGCCCACATCTACCAGAGCTACAAAGCCGAGCTGCGCAAGAACAATGCTCTGGATTTCGACGACCTGCTGCTTGAGGCTGTACGATTGCTCAAGGTCTCAAGCGAAGTCCGCGAGCGCTATCAGCGCAAATATAAATATCTCCTGGTGGACGAGTACCAGGACACGAATCGCCCGCAATACGAGCTGATGAAGCTGCTTGCGGGCGAGGCCAAGAACGTGTGCGCGGTGGGCGACGAGGACCAGAGCATCTATTCCTGGCGCGGAGCGGATATCCGCAACATTTTGGAGTTTGAGAAGGATTTTCCCAACGCCCGCATCGTCCGCCTGGAACAGAATTACCGCTCAACGCAGATCATTCTGGAGGCGGCCGGGGCGGTGGTGGCCAACAATGTGCGCCGCAAAGGCAAGAAGTTGTGGACCGATCGCCAGGGTGGCAGCCTGATCGGCTATTACGAAGCTCCCGACGGCGAGAATGAAGCCCTGTTCATCGCCGACCGCATTCAGAAGTTCCTGCGCGAAGCCGGCGACGCGGGCGATGAGGCGCATTGCGCTGTGCTCTACCGCACCAACTCGCAGTCGCGCTTGGTGGAGGAGGCGCTGCGGCGGTACAACATCCGTTACACCATGGTGGGCGGCTTCAGCTTTTACGAGCGCGCGGAGATCAAGGACCTGCTCGGCTATCTGCGCCTGGTGCGCAATCCGCACGATTCAATGGCGCTCAACCGCGTGATCAACACGCCCGCGCGCGGCATTGGCAAGACGACGCTTGAAACCCTGGAGCGGCTGGCGCTTGAGACCGGCCAGTCCACCTGGGACGCGCTGGGCGCGGCGCTCAAGAACAGGCTCATCCCGGCTCGCGCGCAGATGGCTCTGGACTCGTTTCGCCAGCTGATCCTCGACGCCCAGGCCATGATGGACCCGGACTTCGCCGGCAAGCTTTCCGCAGATGTGGCCGCTGCCGCTGAGGCCGGCGAGGAAGCAGACACCGGCTTCGAATTCGGCGCCGCAGAGCCGTCTTTGGAGGAAAAGGATAAGCTCGAAGCGGCTGCGGAATTCAACTTCGGCGGCAATGAGAACCAGCTCACGCTGCTCGACGCAGCAAGCTTCTCGCCCTTCGCCGCCGCCTCCAAGCGCCCCTTCCTGAAAATGCCCAAAACAGCCGGGGTGCCCCAGTTCTCCCACCCCGCAGACAAAGACCTGTATGCGGGGACCCCGGTCTCCCACCCCGCAGACAAAGACCTGTATGCGGGGACCCCGGTCTCGAACTTGAGACCCTTCGACAAGCTCAGGGCAGGCTCTGGGATCCCAACCCCACCCAATCCCGATTTCGAATCCGATCCCGAAGAAATCGCCAAAGAGATTGCGAACGGCGCGAAAGAGGAAGGCAGCGCCTTCCGCGCCCCCGGCGACGCCGCCACCCTCCCCGAACTGATCAAATTCCTCATCGACCGCACCGGCTACATCAAGGCTCTCGAAACCGAAGGCTCGCCTGAGGCCTTCAGCCGAATTGAAAACCTGAAGGAACTTGCCAACGCCGCCCACGACGCCGAAGCCCGCGGCGAGACCCTGGCGGAGTTCCTCGACCACGCCGCCCTGGCCTCGGACACCGATCAGTTCGATCCCGAGGCACGCGTCACCCTCATGACCTTGCACGCCGCCAAGGGGCTCGAATTTCCGCTTGTCTTTCTCGCGGGCCTGGAAGAAGGGCTGTTTCCCCATTCGCGCACCCTCATGAACCCCGAGGAACTCGAAGAAGAACGCCGCCTCTGCTACGTGGGCATGACGCGCGCGATGAACAACCTCATCCTGACCCGCGCGCATTATCGCCGCCGCTACGGCAACGACGCGCCGGAGATGAGCGTCCCCTCCCGCTTCCTTGAAGAAGTGCCCAACTCGCTGGTTGAAAACCTGGGCGGCCGCGCCCCTGCCTGGTCCACTCCCAGCTACGGCTCGCGAGCTTCGGGATACGGCCCTGGCCGCCGCCCCAGCCAGTTCAGCGAATTTGCCGACCAGCACTACAACTACGAAGACGAGAGCCAGGAGTCCACCGCCGCAGCCGGCGGAAGCCGTTCCGGAGCCGGATCGAAGGGTTCGGCCGCGAAGCCTTTCGTCGCCGCGTGGATGGCGTCCAAAACCAATCCCGCTTCCCCCATCACCGGCTCCAAGCCAATTGCCGAAAACGCGGAAGCGCCGGCAGAAGCGTCGGACCCGCGCTCCATCGACAACATCGCCCGCTTCTTTGGCGGAAAAGCAGGAGCCATCAAACCAGGGGCCTTTCCGCGTCCGGCATCCTCCCGCCCGCCGATGGAAATCCCCGCGCCCCGCGGCGCCGCCAATCTCAAGAAGAACGATCGCGTCCGCCACTCAAAATACGGCGAGGGCACCATCCTTATGCGTGAGGGCGAGGGCGAAGACGCCAAGCTGACCGTGCTTTTCTCACGCCACGGCATGAAAAAGCTGATGGAGAAGTTTGCCAATCTGCAGAAGATCTAGCTTCCTGAGTCGAAAGTTCGTTGCATAATCTCCGAAGTGCAACCGCAGATCCTTCGACTCCGTTGGACGCAAATAAACGCGCCCAACTGCGCTCAGGACGACAGCGTTTTTGAATGAACTTTGGACTCACCACACGAGATTCCTTCGCTTCGGCGTTCTCCCACAACTTCAATGCCGATTCAATTCCCGCGGAATATAATTCGCTTTCATACCTTAGAGGGAGTTCCCGTGTCTCGATGGTTGAACGTGTGTTCCGCATTCTTCGCCTGCGCGCTAGTGCTATCGTGTGCGCCCCCGCGTGCCCAGGGACCGGTTGACGCCTCATCGAATGCCTTTCAGAATCCGCAACGAGTCACCATCGAGGGGTATGACGGCGATGCGATGGAGCCTTTCATCAGCCGCGATGGGAAATACCTGTTCTTCAACAATCTGAATGAACCGAGTGTGAACACCAACCTGCACTGGGCGGAACGCATCGACGATCTGCACTTCAAATATCGCGGCGAGTTGCAGGGCGTGAACACGCCGGCTTTAGAAGGCGTGCCATCGATGGATCGAGAGGGCAATTTCTACTTTGTTTCCAATCGCAGCTATGACCAGACCGCTTCCACGCTTTACCGCGCCAAGTTCGCCAATGGCTTTCTGAGCGGAGTTGAACTGGTTCCAGGGGTTTCGCTGGCCAAGCCCGGCATTGTGAACTTCGACGCGGAGATCAGCGCGGACGGCAACACGCTTTATTTTGTTGAGAGCCAGTTCAATTTCTTTCGCCAGCCGGAATCGGCGCACATTCTGCTTGCCCACCGAAACGGCAACACGTTTGTTCGCGACCCGGCCGGCGCATCGATCATGCAGTCCATCAACGGTGACGGGTTGAATTACGCGCCCGCCACATCAGCGAATGAATGCGAGGTTTTCTTTACGCGTGCGGGACCGCAAGGTCCGGCTATTTACATGGCCAAACGAGCGGACAAGACGCAGCCGTTTCAAAAGCCTCTTCGACTCGCGGCGCTGTCAGGGTTTGTCGAAGGCCCGACTCTTTCCGCCGATGAGCAGTCGCTCTATTACCACAAAAAGGAGAATGGACACCTGGTGCTTTACCGGGTCACGCGGGCGCGGACCGCAAATTGACTCCAACCGCAATTCTGATTGCCGCGCTTTGCAACCCGGCGCTATCATCCTTTCAACTGCCGGCCTGAAATAGCGCCGGCAAAGGAGACGGACATGGGGAAACGGCTTCTCATTGCGCTTGCGTGCCTTGCAGGACTCGGACTCATTGCAGGCGGCGCGACGGCCTCGGCACAGACCATGGACGGCTGCTATATCACCGGATTCGATCCCGGAACGCAGATTCCCGAGTACGACTGTTCCTATCAAAAAAGTGCGCCGCACGCGCCGGTCTTCGCCGGCACATGGTATTCATCGATCGCCAAGTCGGCCTCAGGACCGGCCTGGGGCGCGTCGTGGCACGAGACTACGCAGGCCGCGGCCGACCAGTCCGCGATAAGAAGCTGCGCCAAGGGTGGCCAGAAGGATTGCAAAGTTGTTGTGGCAGGCGGAAACAATTGCCTGTCTCTGGCCGAGAGCACGCCCGACGGCGCCTGGGGGTTCGCCTCGTCCGATCTTGACCGTTCCGGCGCCATCTCCGGCGCGACCAACAACTGCCGCAAATTCGGCGGCAAGAATTGCTCAGTTGTC
>JBEKFD010000077.1:0-18391 GCA_050013495.1 Occallatibacter sp.
TGGGGCGCAAGATGGTCGATCAGGGCAAGCAGGATGCGGAGATTCTCAACGAGATTGCCTGGTTCGCCCTGTTCACCGGCAAAATCAACGACGCCGACATCGCCGCCGCCATCAAGGCCACGCAACTGGCCAACGACAATCCCCACATCCTGCACACGCTCGCCTGCCTCTATGCGGAAACCGGCAAAACCAAGGAAGCGCGCGACCTGCTCCTGCGCAGCATGGACGACCTCAACCTCGACGAACCCGACGACGACTACTGGTACGCCTTCGGCCGCATCGCTGAGCAGTATGGAGAGCGCGAAACCGCCATCGCCGACTACCGCAAGCTCGAAAAGCCGAAGGAAATCCTCGCCCTTCCAACCTCCAGCTACCGTCTGGCGCAAACGCGTCTCAAGGTTCTAGGCGCCTTCAGTCAACCAGCAGGCGACTAGTACGTTGAGTCGAAGCTCGTACACAAAGCGCTGTTATCCTGAGCGCAGTTGGGCGCGTTTTTTGTGCACAACGGAGTCGAAAGCTTGCCCTGAGCGAAGTCGAATGGGGACCCGCGGTTGCACTTCGGAGATCATGCTACGAACTTTCGACTCAGGACACCCGACAGTTTCTTAACAGACCTTCGCCGGCCGATTCTCCCGCCAACTTGCTATCTCGCCATTCCGGCGTAGCCGGAGCTAACTTGCTGAATTCATCCCGAACTCACTCGCTGGCCTCCAATTGAGCTTCCGTAGGTGTTCAGCCGAAGTTTGAAGGCATATCTCGGGAACGTTCTGAGCCTGCGGAACAAATAGGACAGAATTCCCTTGACTCTGACGCAACGTCATCTTTGAGGATCGTCAGAGAACGATGTTCCGGAGCCGATGATGACCTATTGCAAGCGGATTTCCTCAATCGCATTGAACGCTGTTCTCTGTTCGCAACTAGTCTTTGGCGCCGACCTCTCCCCGGCGAAATGGCCACCGGCGGAAAAGGCGCAAGCTGAGCAAGCTGAGATGATCCCATGGCCGCTCCAGGCGAAGGTCGTTGAAGGCAATTCGGGCCTCGTAGCCGCAACCATGTCCCCCATCGCTGTCCGCGCGGGAATTGAAGCGCTCCGCCAAGGCGGCACCGCTGCCGATGCTGCCGCCGCCGTAGCTCTCACCCAGGTCACCACCGCCCTTGGCTCGTATGTTTCCTACGCAGGAATTCTGCAGCTCGTCTACTACGACGCCGAATCCGGAAAGGTCTCTTCCATGAACGCTGGATGGAATTCCTATCTCGGCGAGACCGATCCTAGAACTATCCCTGTCGCGGATCTGGGCTCGCTGCCGATTGGCAAAAAGCCCAGCGATGGCGCACAAGGCCGCAAGACGCTTGTCCCCGGATTCATGGCCGGCATCCAGTCCATGCATCGGCGTTTCGGCCGTCTTCCGTTCAGTGACCTGTTTGCGCCGGCCATCTGGTATGCGGATAACGGCGTAACCATCACCCCGCTCCTCGACGCCTATTTCAAAATGCGCGAAACCACCCTCTCGCGCACTGCGGAAGGCCGCGCGTTCCTCAATCAGGCCGGGTCTCCTCTGCCAAAGACAGGAGACCGCTTTGTCCAGGCCAGTCTCGCATCCACGCTTCGCGCCGTCGCCGCCAACGGAGCTGAAACCATGTATTCCGGCCCGTGGGGGCAGCACTTCGTCGCAGCCGCGCAGAGCGAAGGCGGCAAGGCGACCATGGAAGACATGAAGCGTTATCAGCCCATCTGGGAAGAGCCGCTCAGCACCACCTACCTGGGCCACACCATCTTCGCCCCAGGCCGCAGCAACGATGGCGCCTACCAGGTACTTGAAGCCCTCAACCTGGCGGAAGAATTGAAGCTCGATCGGATGGGCTCCTACGCCAAGGATCCCAATGCCTTCCAGGCCCTTTCGCGCATCCTGAGCGATGTTGAATTCGACAGCCTTGCCATTCCGCAGGTCCAGGACTACAAGCGCCAGAATGGATTGAGCCTGCTCCGCGATGACCGCATCTCCAAGCCCTATGCGAAAAGGGTGGCCGCACTCATGGCATTTCACGGCCAGGCCCCGCAAGCGTCGCCCTCGCCTCACACCGATGCGGTTGTCGTCATTGACCGCTGGGGGAGTATTGCAGCTCTTTCTCACTCCATCAACACCGTGGTCTGGGGCTCAACCGGCATCGTCGTCGACGGAATCCCCATCCCCGATGCAGCAGGGTTTCAGCAAGCACGATTGGCAGCAATCAAACCAGGAGACCCTGTCCCGCAAGATATGGCGCCGGTCATCGTAATGTCGGGAACCCAGCCGGTGCTGGCCATCGCAAGCGTAGGCTCGTCGCTGATCCCGGAGACCGTTCGCCTGATCGTCGGCACATTGGCCAACCACCTCGATCCGCTCACTGCTATGGCAGCGCCGCCCCTGCTTCTCAACATGGAACCGCCCAAAGCAGGTGAGACCTTCTTCACCAGGCCAGAGATCATTCCGCAAGGCGCGTATGAACCCGAATTCATCGAGCGCCTAAAGCAATCAGGCATGGACGTCGAGCAGAAATCGCAAACAGAGGTCTATGGCATCAAAGGCACCGCCGTTTTGGGAACCTTCGATACGCACAGCCATGTCCTGCGCAGCATTGAATCCCCCAACGTCTTCGGCTTTGCCTCTGCGTACTAGAGCATTCTGGTATCAAGTGTTTATGGAACTTTGGGTGTCCCATTCTTTGTTTGCCTTTGCACAAAGGATGGAGCCTCGACCCTTCCCCGAATGTCAATACCGCCACCGAAATCGCCCTAATCGGTACGCCGCGCGTTGCAATGTTACATGCGCAGCGCCAGCGCCTTGTGAATGAACTGCCCGATCTTGTCCATCCGGAACCCGGCAAGCTGTTCCTGCATGCTCTCCGGCCAATCCTGGCGGTTCTGCCACGCCTTGCGCACTCCTGCCCTTATGCCGGGATCGTCTCCGATCGATCGCTCCACCAGCTTCAACCACCGCGTGGCCAGTTCCTGCGCCGCCTTGCTCGAGGGATGCTCGTCGAGCGAGGCATCCACATCGCGGAACAGTTCCAACCACGCCTGCCCCGTCTGCTTCCGCGCTCCTTCATCGGTTTGCGCGCGCAGCTTCATCAGCTTCGCCCAGGCCGCGTCGCTATAGTACTTCTTCATGCTCGCGCCCATCGCCAGGCCAATGAAGTCCGCAATCTTCTCCACATTGAACTGCTCGATCCGTTTCCGGTCCTTCGGCGGCCAGTTCTGGCGATCCCTCCACGCTTTCCTGAAGCCTTCCTTGATGCCCTTGTCGCCATCGCACGACCTATCCTCCAGCGCCAGCCAGCGCGCTACCAGCTTCTGCGCCGCTTCGCTTGCCGGGTCCTCGCCCAGCAGGCTCTCTGCCTCGGTGTAGAGATCGATCCATGCCTGCGAAGCTCGCTTCTTTGCATCTGGCGGCATCTCCTTCCGCCGTCCGCTGAACTTCGCCCACGCTTCCTCGCTGAAATACTTCTCCATGAATTCCATATTGTTCATCTCCTTGAATGCCGCAATGATGGTGGCCAGCACTTTGGCCTCCGGCGCTTGGTCCCGCTGCATCACGCTCTCCGCATCTTTGATTGCCCGGATGGCCCTTTCCACCGTTTCCCGCTTCTCTTCAAGCGCGCTTCGCTGCAATTTAAGCGAATCCGCTAAAGACATCCCATCGTGATCCAGCAGTGTTCTGATCTGCTGCAAGGGCATTCCCAGAAACCTGAGCGCCAGAATCTGTTCCAGCCGCTGCAGATCCCGCACCGTGTACAGCCGATAGCCCGCCTGCGTCCGCTGCGGCCTCAGCAGTCCCATGCGGTCGTAGTGATGCAGCGTCCGCACGCTCACGTCCGCCAGCCGGGCGAACTCCTGGATTCGATAAGGGCCATTCACGGGCGTCCACCCCCAATTGCAATCCTCAGCCCTGACCAAACGTCAGAGTCAAGCCCAATTTTCAATTACCCGATTCATCGGCCACGCCGGTCTCCGCAGGAGCATCCTCGACGCAAACTCATCCGCCGAGATTCAGGGCAATCGCATGAACTCAGAATCCACTACGCGTAGCTCCAATTCTGCTTGGAGAATCGGCTTAGGTCCCGAAGGGACCGTATGGAAATAGCCCAGGGCGAGCGGAGCGCTGCCCTGGGAACGCGATCCACAATGTTCCTCGCGCCCCGGAGGGGCGCTGCGATATTCACGCGCAGGCCCAAAACAGATTCACGCGATTGCCGGCGCCGAGATTGACCTGCACCCCGCAAAACCGGTACACTACTCTAGTTTGGCGATTCCTGCCTGTCGCCGTGGAGCGAGTCGTTCGTCCGATCTCAGGGCTTGAGCGTACAAGTACCACGGACCGGAAGTTTCCGCCCGAGCTATTTTGTGAAGCAGAAGCGCACCCGTCGCGGCGGGAGACGAGCGCTGGAGGGTTTATGTACGCAGTGATTCGTACCGGTGGCAAGCAGTACCGGGTCGCTCCGGGCGACGTGGTGAAGATCGAAAGTGTCCCTTCAGAGGACAAGACGGTTGAATTCAGTGATGTTATCGCCGTCAGCGGCGAAGCCGGCACCGTGGCCGCGCCGGGCACAGCCAAGGTAACCGCCGAAGTCCTCGGCGAAGGCCGCGGCGACAAGATCCTCGTCTTCCACCTCAAACGAAAGAAGCAGTACAAGAAGCTGCAGGGGCACCGGCAGAACTTTACCGAGGTCCGCATCAAGGCCATCGAGGCCGACGGCGTGACCTACACCGCCGCCCAGTAAGACGAAGCTATCAGCCTTCAGCTCTTACTTATGAATCGCGGGAACGAAGAGCATTGGCCCAAATGGGCAGAACGGAAGGCCGACAGCTTAGAGCTGAAAGCTGGAAAAGGGGATTGAGCAATGGCACATAAGAAGGGTGGAGGCAGCTCCACAAACGGACGCGACTCGAATGCACAGCGGCTGGGCGTAAAGGCCTTTGCCGGCCAACTCATCACCGGCGGAACCATCATCATCCGCCAGCGCGGCACCAAGATCAAGCCGGGCGTCAACGTGGGCATCGGCTCAGACGATACGCTCTTCGCCAAGGTCACCGGCCGGGTCAAGTTCGCCGACCGCGGCAACCGCGGTCGCTTTGCTTCCATCGAACCCGTCCCGGCCGAGTAGTTCAACTCTCAAGCAATCAAAAAGGCCATTCGCTCATGCGGATGGCCTTTTCTACTGATCCCTGTTCCCTAATCCCTGCTCTTACGACTCCGATTCCCGGCTCTGCAGATTCCGCTTCAGCACCTTCTCCACCACGTTCTCCACGTCTGTTAGGAAGAAGCTGTTGGCGGGCTGCTGCACGGCCACCTGCGTCCCTGTGTGTCCCAGCGCCGAGGCAATCTCATTCCAGCGATAGATGGTGGAGTTGACTGGCATCACCACCGGCTTGCGCACCGGCTCAGGAAGCGCGCAGTAAGCAACCCAGGTGCCCAGCGAGAACAGAATCACCGACTCATAGACGAACTGCAACGGAGCGGTCAGCGACGCATACCGGGAGATCAACGATACGGTGACGAAATCGTTCGAAGCCATTACGCCAAATCCCAATGCAATCCCGAAGGCCATGTCGCGCACTGACAGGCGCAATGCGTTCATGCTCAGGCAAAGGAAAGCCAGAAGGCACAACTCCAGCAGGCTCACCGAACGCATCAACGCAATGGCTATGTCGGGAATGATCATCACGCCCCGGTGGGCAAAGGAAATCGAAGAGATGGTAACGATGATTGAAACCAGAACGGCCCAGCGAAACACCACGACGCCGAACTTCAGCAGACCTGGCAACGACGAAAGCGCAGAACGGAAGACCTCCATGCAGATAAAGTACAGAAGCACGGCGCTGGCCATGTAAACCGTATAAAAGCTAAAGAAATAACCCTGGGCGCAACTCACCTCGAACTGGCGGGATGCCACCAGGCGGCCGGTTTGCCCCATCATAAGAAGCGATTGAACGGGTGCGGCAGCAACGCGCAACGCCAAATAGCTTCCCATTGCCGGGAAGCGGCGTTGCAGCCCCTTCTTCCAGAAGAGGAAGCCAAGCGTGGCCGAGAGAAGGAACTCAGCCGTGCTCATCAAGGTCATTGCCAGTTGTGAAGACATCCGAGTGCGCTCACGATCCGGAGAACTATCTCAGGATAGAGCCGATGACCCCGAATTCACAACGGAAAAACCGTTCACACCAATGGCACTTTTGGGCCATTACCTTGGCGTTACTTTCCCGGAGGAGGCAGGTCCGGGCAGCCGGGCAATCCAGGGGCGCACAGCGGAATCGGATTGCTGGCCGTGGCCGACTGGTGGCTGGGAAGAACGCGTACGGAAGAATTCGAGACCGAAGCAGCAGCGACGCCGACAAAGACAACCAGGAGCCCGAAAAGACGGATAGCAAGTTTCATTGTTGGTAACCTCTCTGTTTTTTGGATTCGCAGAAGAACTTTCTCCCTGCACCAATACAGAGTAGTATGGAAATACACGTAAGTCCAGTTATTTCATTAAGATACCTAGTTAGTAACTGCCGCTATTACTAAGGTAATTGATTGTCGGTCGTTTTTTCCGTAAATTACCGGCTTTTCCACCTTGCTCTTGCTCCCCAGCGCCCCTCCAAACATGCTAAAATAAAGACACGAAAATTCGCGTAAAGCTCCCCGGTTTCAGGCGGTTAATCCTCGAAATCCCTACCTCGTTTTCGGTCGCTGGAAGCCGCAATTGCCGTGGATCTCAAATCGAAAACTTTGCGAACGGAATTCTATGGCTCTCAACGTAACTGAGGAGATACCCCTGCCCGACGAAAACGGTAACAACGGCAGCTACACTGGCGAAAACATCAGAATTCTGGAAGGCTTGGAGGCTGTCCGCCTGCGGCCGGCCATGTACATCGGCTCGACCGGAGAGATGGGCCTGCACCATCTAGTCTATGAAGTGGTGGATAACTCCGTCGACGAAGCCCTCGCTGGCTACGCCAAGAAGATTGATGTCGTCATCCATGTGGATAACTCCATCACCGTGGTCGACGACGGACGCGGCATCCCGGTCGACATGATGGATACGCCCGACGGCAAGAAGATGCCCGCCGTCCAGGTGGTGCTCACCAAGCTCCACGCCGGCGGCAAGTTCGACTCTTCCACGTATAAAGTCTCCGGCGGCCTGCACGGGGTGGGCGTGAGCTGCGTCAACGCCCTCTCGCAGGAGTTCAACGTCGAGATATGGAAAGACGGCCTCACCTGGGAGATGGACTTCGGCTGCGGCGCTCCCACGAGCGAACTGCGCCAGGTGGGCACCACCAAGCGCCGCGGCACCAAAGTCCACTTTTTGCCCGACAAGAGCATCATGACCGCGACCGAGTTCAACTATGACACGCTGGCCCAGCGGCTGCGAGAAATGGCCTTCCTCAACAAGGGTCTCGAAATCACCCTCACCGACGAGCGCACGGCCGACGCCAAAACGGGCGAAGCCCGCCGTGCGGAGTTCAAATACGCCGGCGGCATCGCCGAGTTCGTCAAGCACCTCAATCGCGGCAAGCAGGTGCTGCATGAGAAGCCCATCGTGATGGAAGCCATGCGCGACAATGTCGAGATCGACATCGCGCTGCAATACAACGACAGCTACTCGGAAACCGTCTTTAGCTTTGCCAACAACATCAACACCGTTGACGGTGGCACCCATCTCTCCGGCTTCCGCACCTCGCTTACCCGCACCATCAACGCCATCGGCCAGTCGCTCGGCCTGTTCAAGGACATGAAAGAAAACTTGAGCGGCGACGACGTGCGCGAAGGCCTTGTAGCAGTGGTCAGCGTCAAGCTGTCCCAGCCGCAATTCGAAGGCCAGACCAAGGGCAAGCTCAACTCCGATATCGCCGGAACAGTGCAGGCCTTCGTCAATGAGCGCCTCGGCATGTACCTCGAGCAGAACCCGCCCGTCGCCAAAAAAATAATCAACAAGGCCATTGAAGCTGCCCGCGCCCGCGAAGCCGCGCGCAAGGCCCGCGACCTCACTCGCCGCAAAGGCGCGCTCGACGGCGGCGGCCTGCCCGGCAAGCTTGCCGACTGCTCCGAACGCAACCCCGACCGCTGCGAACTCTATCTGGTCGAGGGCGAGAGCGCCGGTGGCACCGCCAAGCAGGGCCGCGACCGCCGCTTCCAGGCCATCCTCCCGCTCAAGGGTAAAATCCTCAACGTCGAAAAGGCGCGCTACGACAAGATGCTTGGCCATGAGGAAATCCGCGCCATGATCACCGCGCTCGGTTGCGGCATCGGCAAAGACGACTTCGACGCCACCAAGATTCGCTACGGCAAAATCATTCTCATGACAGACGCCGACGTGGACGGCTCGCACATTCGTACTCTCCTGCTCACCTTCTTCTTCCGCCACATGACGGAGCTCATCAAGCGCGACAACATCTACATTGCCCAGCCGCCGCTGTTCAAAATCAAGAAGGGCCGCTTCGAGCAGTACATAAAGGACGAGCGCGAGTTCGACAAAGTCATGGTCAATCGCGCCTCCGAAGGCATGGTGGTTCGCCACGGCGAGGCGGCCAGCCGCATCGAGGGCGCCGAGCTCATCCGCTTCATGGGGACCCTGAAGGAATATCTTGACTTCGTCGAGAAGGTCGACAAGCGCGTCCGCAACGAAAAACTCACCGAGTTGCTGGCCCGCGCCGAGTTCGTGCACCGAGCCGACTTCGCATCGAAGGCGGAAAGCGATGTTCCGCCCAAGCTGACCGCGCTGTATGAACAGCTGACCGAACTCAAAGACGAGTTCCAATTCAAATCCGTCAACCTTCCGGTCGAGGACGAAGAGCACCACACTTGGTCCATCTGTTTTACCGATTCGCAAGGCGCCCACCGCTGCGTCGACTGGGCTCTGGCGTCAAGCCCGGAGTTCAAGCAGATGATGTCCAAGTACATCCTCATCAAGTGCTTCCTCGAGCCGCCATTCCTCATCGAATACGCCACCAGGACGGCGACGGCGGAGTCAGCGGGGGAAGAAGCCGAGCCAGCCGAAGCGGATGCCGCCCCCGGAACCGCAGAGGGCCAGGCGGAAGCGAGGCAGGCCCGCCGCACCGCCCGCATGGCCCGCGAGCCGGTAGAGAAGCAGACCGCCCGCGAACTCTACACGCACATCGTCGAGCAAGGCAAGAAGGACTACTCCGTGCAGCGCTACAAAGGCCTCGGCGAAATGACTGCGACTCAACTCTGGGAAACCACCATGGACCCCGAGCACCGCACCCTTCTCCAGGTCAAGCTCGAAGACATCGTCGAAACCAACGAGATCTTCACCACGCTCATGGGCGAAGACGTCGAAAAGCGCCGCAAGTTCATCGAAGACAACGCCCTCGACGTCAAGAACCTCGACATCTAGGACATAATCGTGGCGATGGTTCACTGAATGCTCTGGGTGCCCCATCCTTGGCACGTCTTTGCTTTTGTGCCAAGGTTGGGAACCTCAAACCTCCGTCGGCGCCGCGCCCTGGCAGTTCAATCCTCCCGCAGCAGCACCAGCGGATCAATCGAAAGCGCCCGCTGTGCCGGAATCCACGTAGCCACCATCCCCAGCAACAGCATTGCGAAAACAACGCCACCCAACACCAGCGGATCGCGCGGCGTAGCCTGGTACACGATGTAAGCCAGCACCCGCGTGGCCAGAATTCCCAGGATCAGTCCAGCCGCGGAACCGAGGGCGAGCAATTTCAAGGGCCGCCCCAGCGCTGACTTGAGTACCTCCTTCCGCTGGGCGCCAAGGGCAATGCGAATTCCCAACTCCCGCAACCGCTTGCTCACCGAGTACGCAGCCATCCCGAAGATCCCTGTAATCGACAGCATTGCGCCCATCACACCCAGCACGCCCAGCGAAACCGTCGCCATGCGCGAAGCAAACATGGCCCCGTTCATCTCTTCGTCCCATGTCTGGATGAATGCGGGCAGTCCCGCATCCAGGCTCGACAATTTGTTGCGCATCGCCGTCACCAGTTGTTGTGAATCTCGATTTGAGCGCACCACCAGCCATGTGTCGCTCGCAGGGATTTGCAGGATGGGGAGAAACATCGCCGGCTGCGGATCTTCGGCCAGGTTCGCCGTATATTTCCCGTCCTCGACAATGCCCACCACTTCCACGCGTGTTCCGTCCGGCATCTTGAAATGTTTCCCGATCGCGGCCGACACAGAGCCAAGTATTTTGCCGGCGAACTCCCGGTTCACGACCGCCACGCGCGGAGCTTTTCCGTCGTCATCCTGGCTGAATCCCCTGCCCGCCAACAGGGCCGTTCCCGCTGCGTGGAAGTATTCAGGAGAGATTCCGAATTGGATTGCCACAGCTGCGGCATTCGATGGTCTCAGATCGGTCGTTTGATCCGTGAAAACAGGTGAAATAGCCCAGCCCATGTGCAAGGGCGGCGTATCCACCAGGCCAACCGATGTTACGCCGGGAATCGCTTGCATCGCTGCAGTCATCCGCTTTTGCATTGCGGGTATTTTGTCGCCGCTGTAGCCGGCCATGCCCAGGTCGGTATTCAACAGAAAGACATTCTGAGGATCGAAGCCGAAGTTGCTGTGCGTCGAGCGCGCCAGGCCCCGCATGGCGACCATCGAAGCGGTCACCAGTACCGCGCAAATGGCAATCTGCACAACAAGCAATACATCCCGCACCGTCAGCCGCCTTCCGAACCTGGCGCTCGAACCGGCTTTGACAATCTCATACGGATTGGTCCGCAGCACCTGCCGCACAGGAACAATTCCAAACAGGAACCCACTCACCAGCGCCAGCAGCAATGCAACCATGTAGACATTTGCGTCCGGGTTCACCGGAATATTCATGGGAAATTGCGGGAAAGGCTGCCATGCGCTCAGCCGGTGCAACAGCACCACGCTCCCCGCAAGTCCCAGCACCCCGCCTGCGAGTGAGAGCAGCAGTGCTTCGGTCAGCAATTGGCGCAGGATGCGCGTGCGGCTCGAGCCCAGCGCCAGTCGCAGAGCAACTTCGCGGCCGCGGTCAGCGGCGCGCGCGGCAAAAAGGCTGCCCAGGTTGGCGCAGGCGGCCAGCAGAATCAAACCTGCCAGCAGCATTAACCCGACAAGGAATCCTCGGATCGCGGGAGCGAAAAAGTCTCCATGCAGACCCGGACGCACCAGGGAAAAGCTGGATTGGTCATCGTCCTTGGGATACGCCTGGTGCAAGTACGCGCCAATGGAATTCAGATCGGCAGTCGCCTGGGCGGGAGTGACGCCGGCCTTCAGATGTCCCAGCGCTTCGAACACCCATCGCGATCCGCGCGCATTCAAGTCCGTCCCTCCGTCCAACTGCTGCTGATTCACGATAGGCACAAACAAATCGGGAGAGAAAAACAGCAGCGTTCCGCGGAACTCAGCCGGCGCAACTCCAAGGATGGTAAACGGATGCTTGTTCAGTCGAACGGTGCGCCCCACCACGCCGCGGTCGTCCTGAAAATGGCTGTGCCAAAACGAGAAGGAGAGAACGATATACGGAGCGCTGTTGGGCCCGCGGTCATCCGACGGCTCAACAAGGCGGCCAAGATACGGTTGAATTCCGAGTGCGTCGAAATAATTGCCGCTCACTCCATAGAGCCACACGTGCAAGGGATTCTTTCCCGTATCGAGTCCGGCCTGCACAATGGTGTAAGCCGCCAGCGCATCGAAGCTGCGGTTGCGATCGCGCAGGTCGAGATAGTCGGGATACGACTGCACGATGTACTTGTCGGTCCCGCGCTGAATCGCATAAAGACTCTGCGCCTGCGGCACATTCAGCGGACGCAGGAACAGCCCATCCAAAACAGCAAAGACAACAGCGTTTGCGCCAATGGCCAATGCCAGCGTCAACACTGCGGCGACGGCAAAGGCAGGCGATTTGCGCAGCACGCGAAGGCTGAATCGCAAATCCTGCGGAATGGTCTCCACGTAATTCCCGCCCGCCGCTTCTTGGATTTCTTCCTTGAACTTCTCGCGTCCGCCGAACTCAACGCGCGCGCGCCGCTCTGCCTGAGCCCTGTCTAAACCGGCTCGTTCCAGATCGTCGGCGCGGTGCTCCATGTGGGAGCGAAGTTCCTCGTCCATCTCGGCGCGCATCCCGGAACGATGGAACAGCGCGGCGATGCGGAAACGAAGCGAGTTGAGGATTTTCATACTTCCTCCTGCTGCCGGTTTAGCGCGGTGTAAATGGAGGCCGCGCGCCCATTCCAACGGGGATACTCCTAAGCTGGTAAGGAGAATAGCGCGCTTCTCCTAAACTGTCAAGGAGAGAAATCCGATTCAATCTCCAGATCAGTCCGCTCAGAACTCCGTAACAGGAAAATACGTATCCGATTAATAATTGTTCAGCCAGAGCGTCATCCCTATGAAGAGCCCAGAAGGTGAACCAGTGGCAGCCGCGAGCGCAATCATGCCGGTAACGGAAGGCCTCTCCCAGTTATTCGGGGAGCACCACAGACGCGTGCTTGCAGCCGCCTACCGCATTACCGGCAGCATGGCAGACGCGGAAGATGTTGCACAGGCAGTGTTTCTGCGCCTGTCGAGCGCCGGCGCGCCCATGACCAACGCCGGCAGCTACCTCTACCGCGCCGCCATCAATGGAGCGCTCGACCTTTTGCGAAGGCGCAAGATTGCTTCGACCGAGCCTTTGGAAGGCGCGGCATATATCGCGTCGACCGGCCCGGGCAGTTCGCCCGAAGCGGAAGCTTCAAGCAGGGAACTCGGCGACCTCCTGAGGATCGCGATCGGGGAGCTCCCCCCCCGCGCTGCCGAGATGTTCACCCTGCGCTATCTGGAAGACATGGGAAATCGCGAGATCGCGTCGCTGATGTCAACCTCCCAGGCTGTCGTAGCTGTCACGCTGCATCACGCACGATCCAGGCTGAAGAAACGACTTACGCAACTCGAACGGGGAAAACTATGAGATACGATGAAATGCTTCTGAATGCAGCCGTCGAAGAGATCAAAGCAACAGAACCCGATGCCATAGAGGTGTCCGCTTCTGCCCGGCGCGTCGCTGACCGGCTCGGCATGGCTGGCGTAAGCAACGTAGCCATTGACTCCATTCATAGCTGCGGCGACGTGCAGCAATTGCTGCCGTCCTATCGCGCCGGGAATCTTACCCCGGCGCGTTCGCTGCTGATCAAGGCCCACCTGCACGAGTGCAGCGTCTGCAGCCGACGCTTCCAATCCGGAGCAGCTGTATTGGATTGGTCCGCTCCACGGCCGGTGCGTGCGTTCAATTGGCATCCTCGCGCATTCGGCTGGTCCTTCGCCGGCGCTCTCGCGCTGCTGGTGAGCAGCCTTTTTGTCTACCGGGCCTACTGGCAGGTCCCCCCCGGAGTGCGCGCCGAAGTGCAATCCATCGACGGCTCCGCGTATCGCATCTCGGCCACAGGCGACCGTCCCCTTGCGCCCGGCGACCAACTTGCCGAGGGCGACCACCTGCGCACCAGTGGAGGCGCGCATGCCGTCCTTCGCCTTAGCGATGGATCGACCGTTGAAGTCAACGAGCGCAGTGTGCTGGGTGTAGGCGCCCGCGGCAATAACATGACCGTCACGCTTGACGATGGGGACGTGATCGTTCAGGCCGCCAAGCGCACCTCCGGCCACCTATACGTCAAAACTCCGGACTGCCGCGTCGCCGTCACCGGCACCGTGTTTTCTGTCGATTCCGGCATCAAGGGCTCGCGCGTGGCCGTGCTGCAGGGCACCGTCGACGTTTCCCATGCAGGCGTAGATTCGGTCATCCATGCCGGTAATCAGGTTTCCACCAATGACAACCTTGCCCCCGCGCCCGTCGAGCAACAGATCGCGTGGAGCCACGATCGCGAAAAATATCTGCCCCTGCTGGCGCAGTTCGCAACCCTCGAGAAGCGCATCGAACAGATTCCGTTCCCGCAGCCCCGCTATTCCAGCGACCTGCTCGCGCGTGTTCCCGCTGACACCTTGTTGTACATCAGCGTTCCCAATCTCGGCGAGTTCCTCAGCGAAGCCAACACCATCTTTCACGATCAACTGAAGCAGAGCCCGGTGCTGCAGCAGTGGTGGAATCAGGGACACGCTCAAAACACGGCGGACCTCGACGCGCTGGTGGAGAAGGTTCATCAGATGAGTCAATACCTCGGCGATGAAATCGTGATTGCCGGCATCAAGCAGGCCGCCAATCCCGGTTTCGCAATCATCGCGGATGTGAAGCGCAGCGGCCTGGATGATTTCCTGAAAAATCAGCTTCCAAATTCGCACCTGACCGTCCTCGACCAGACCTCGCTGGCAGCGCTTCAGCCTTCCTCCCAGCCGCAGGCCGGCGGCTTCGCTCTGGTCAGGCCGAACGAGGTCGTCTTCTCCAACAGCGTCGCAACGCTGAAGCTCATCAATGCTCAATTGAATTCGGGTGCCAGCGGCTTCGCGTCGGGAGACTTCGGCCAGCAGATCGCGTCCGCATATAGTCGCGGCGCAGGAATCTTCCTCGCTGCGGATCTTCACCAGATCATCGCCAGCCAGGCCGCTCAGGCACACGGAAGCGCGAAGGGCTCGAAGGCCCTCGCCAGCAGCGGGATGGAAGACATGCGCTACCTGATCGCCGAGCATCGCGAGATCAACGGGCAGCCGCAGAATCAGGTCAGCTTGCAATTCTCTGCAGCCCGTCACGGCGTCGCGTCTTGGCTGGCCGCGCCCGCTCCCATGGGCTCGCTCAATTTCATCACCCCCAATGCCGCAATTGCGGTGGCCGCGCTTTCCAAGGACCCCAAGTCCATCGCCGACGACATCCTGGCCATGGCTACGGCGGATAATCCGAATGCGATTCAGGAATTGAATGAAGCCGAGGCCAAGCTGCAGATCAATTTCCGTGACGACCTGGCCGCAACGCTGGGCGGAGAGTTCCTCGTGTCTCTCGATGGCCCGGTGCTGCCCACGCCCTCGTGGAAAGCGGTGATCGAAGTCAACGACTCTGAGCACCTGGAGCAAACCCTGGAGAAGCTGACGGAAGCCATTCGCGGCTTGAGCCATGGCAAGCCCGCGCATTCCATCGTCATTCAATCGAGCGACGTTGCCGGTCAGCGCTTCTACTCGATCGTCGATCAGGTATCCGCCAACACCTTTGCTCAATACACCTATTCCAATGGCTACATGATCGTCGCGCCCAGTCGCGCGCTTCTCATGGAAGCCCTGCAAACCAATACCACCGGAAATTCTCTGGGACGCGCCGCGGCGTTCAGAGCGTTGCTTCCCAAGGATTCAAATGAGAATTACTCAGCTGTCGCTTATCAGAATCTGACCCCGGTGCTGACTCCGATGCTTTCGCAATTCTCGGGCGATGCTGCCGATGCGCTGCGCCAGTTGGCCGCCGACGCCCGCCCCACAGCCATTTGCGCCCGCGGAGAGGAAAACAGCGTTGAAGCCGAAAGCGACAGCCATCTGTTCGGATTCGATTTTGTCACCCTCGGAACATTGTTGAATCTCGGGAACCATCACGCAAGCGCGAACGTAAAAGAGTGACATGGGCATCATCGATCTCAATGGACTAGAGGTCCGGCTGGCGAATCGAGTCGTGCTAAATGGGCTCACGGGAGAGTTGCAGGGCAACGCAATCGGCCTGCTGGGCCCCAACGGCGCCGGAAAGTCCACGCTGATCAATACTCTGTTGGGATTCCATTCTCCGTTCAAGGGAACGGCCCGTGTCTTCGGCCTCGATTCGCACCGCGACCGTGCGCAGATTCGCGGCGGCATCGGTTACATGCCAGAGAATGATTCCTTCATCGGCAACATGAGCGGCGTGCGCTTCGTCCGCTACATGGCCGAGCTTGCCGGCCTGCCACCGGAAGTTGCGCTTGAGCGCGCCCATGAAGCGCTCTTCTACGTCGGCCTCGGCGAGGTACGCTACCGCAAGGTAAACACTTACTCGTTGGGAATGAAGCAGCTCATTAAACTGGCGCAAGCTCTGGCGCACGGGCCTCGCCTTCTTATTCTCGATGAGCCCACCAACGGCCTCGACCCCGTCGCTCGCCAGCGCATGATTCAACTCATCAAGGACATTCGCAAGGAAGGCAGCATCCGCCTGCTCATCTCCTCGCACCTGCTCCGCGATATCGATGAGACCTGCGACGAAGTGCTGATCCTCAAAGGCGGCCGCATTGCGGCTCTGTGCAATATTGAAGCAGAACGCCGCTCCAACCGCAGCTTCATGGAACTGGAAACCGTCGGCGCCACCGAGAGCTTCTCGGTGAGCGTCCGCGGATTGGGCTGCGAATGCGCAACATTCCCTGGCGGCCGTATCAAGCTCGTCATCCCTGACAACATTGAAGTGCGCGACCTGTATGTTATCGCCTCCGAACAGGGAGTCCAGATACGCCGCATGAATCAGCGTCGCGATTCGCTCGAAGATATCTTCCTGAGAGCCATGGACAACGACATGGAAAGGGTTGCCAATGGCCGTTTATAAGCGCAGCTACTCGATATATACGGGCCAGGTAACTACACCGTGGACGCGTGTGCTCGTGCTGTCGCGCTATGCCTTCGCTGAAGCCTGGTCGTCGAAGATCACGGTCGGGCTGTTCATCTTCTGCCTGCTGCCTTGCCTCGTATCTCTGTTTGGAATTTATCTCGCCAACAATCCCATGGCTCGGGCTCTGGTGGGCGCCGGCGGCAGCCAGATGATCGCCATCGACGCCCGGTTCTTTTTGAAAATTCTTGAAGGCCAGTGCTGGCTCGCACTGGTGCTGGCGTCATGGATCGCGCCCCGCTTGATCAGTTTCGATCTTGCTGACAATGCCCTCCCCATTCTGCTCAGCCATCCCATTTCGCGCGTGGGCTATCTTACCGGCAAATTCATCGCGCTGGTCACGTGCCTCTCCGCCGTCACATGGGTTCCCTGCCTTCTGCTTTTCGTTTACGAAGGGTATACCTCGCCGCAACCGTGGTTTGCCGATAACCTTCGCATCGCTATCGGCCTCTTCTCGGGCGCCGTCATCTGGATCGCTTTCCTCTCCGTGCTCGGCCTGGCGCTTTCCTCATGGGTCAAGTGGAGAGTGGTAGCTACCGGCATCATCTTCGCGGCGGTGTTTGTTCCCGCCGGCGTGGGCGGAATCGTGAGCGCCGTGCTGCGCACAAAATGGGGATTCCTGCTCAATATTCCTTTCATGATTTCCACGCTGTGGCAGCGTCTGCTCGGTGCCCCGGAGTTCTCCAGTTTCGCCCTGCCCACCGGCGCCATTGTCGCCATGTTTGTTCTGGCGTGCATTCTCTGCCTGGGCATGCTCGACAAGCGCATCCGCGCGCGGGAGGTGGTCCGCGGATGAGTGACCGAATCATTTTCGAAGATGTTTCGAAGTTCTACGGCGAAGTTCTCGGCGTCAATCGCGTCTCCCTGTCCATCCCTCCCGGGATCACCACGCTCGTTGGCCCCAACGGCGCCGGCAAAACAACCATCATGAATCTCATGACGGGATTGATTCAACCATCCAGCGGTCATCTCTCCGTCCTGGGCCTCACTCCCGCCGACGCGCTGGAATTCTTCTCGGCCGTTGGCTACTGCGCGCAGTTCGATTTCTTTCCCCGCGGCATCACCGGCTGGCAATTCATCCTCGACAGTCTGATGCTCCATGGGATGGAAAAGGCCATGGCCGTCGACTTGACCATTGAAGCTCTCGAACGCGTGCAGCTTGGCGAAGCGGCGCAGCGCAAGGTTGCCGGATACAGCAAAGGTATGAGGCAAAAGATCCGGCTCGCGCAAGCCATCGCCCATCATCCGCGCGTTCTCGTTCTCGATGAGCCGCTGAACGGCCTCGATCCCATGGCGCGAGCCGAATCCATTGCGCTCTTTGAAGAGCTTGGCCGCCAGGGAATGCACGTCATCATCTCCAGCCATATTCTCGATGAGGTCGACCGCATCTCCGATCGCGTCATCCTCATCACCGGCGGATACCTGATCGCCGAAGGCAATATCCACCAAGTCCGGCAGGAAGTGCACGAAAAGCCCATGCAGGTGCTGGTTCGCTGCGATCACCCGGAACTGCTCGCGTCCAAAATGTTCTCCATCAACCACTGCGTTGAAGCCCGGCTGCATGCGGATGGAAAAGGTGTATTCCTGCGCACCTCCGACATCGATGAGTTCTACTCCAAGCTCAATGGCATCGCCGCGGACGGCCTGGTGAAGATCGACGCGGTCGCACCTGCCGACGACGACGCCAACGCAATCTATCAATACCTCATCGGCACAGACGGGAGCGCTTCGTGATGACCCAATCAATTGACTCCCTCTCTAAGAAGGTCGCGCAACAGCCGTGGGGCCTCTGGTGGATTCAAGCATACCGCCTCACGCGCATTGAATTGCGGCGCAATCTCTTCTCGTGGAAAGCAACCTGGATTTACTTTCTTGCCTTCGTTCCCACCTTCATCAT
>JBEKFD010000078.1:0-33621 GCA_050013495.1 Occallatibacter sp.
CAACAATCCCGTGCCAGTCACAACCTCGCTCTCGCGCACCATTGCCGCATCGGGTGGGCCGGCCTTTACGCTCAATGTCTACGGTTCGAAATTTGTCTCCACTTCGACCGTGAACTGGAACGGCAGTCCCCTCACAACAACCTACGTGAGCGCAACAGAACTGCAAGCCACGGTTCCATCCGCCGACATCGCAACCGCCGGCAGCGCGCAGGTGACAGTGGCCAGCCCGACGCCCGGCGGCGGAACCTCGACGCCCGCACTGACCATCGCCATCGAGCTCAAGGCGGCGGCGCTCACTTCTCCCGCTCCGGGCAGCATACTCGGGACAACCAACGTGACGTTCACCTGGACGGCAGGCACCGGAGCAACGCAATACAACCTATGGCTGGGAACCAGCGGGCCGGGCTCGGCCAGCCTTTACAACTCTGGTTGGTCAGCGTCCACCTCCGTCATGGTGCCCAGCTTGCCGGCCAAAGCGGCCAAGGTCTATGCCCGGCTGTATTCGGATGTCAACGGAGTGACTCAGTACATCGACTACACCTACACCGAGGCCGCCACGCTGGCGGCGATGATTTCTCCCATCCAGGGCAGCACGCTCGGTACTTCCAATGTGAAGTTCACCTGGACCGCAGGCTTCGGAGTGACCCAATCCAATCTCTGGGTGGGCCTCAGCGGGCCCGGCTCGGCCAACCTCTACTCGTCCGGTTGGAGCGCATCGACTTCCGCCACGGTGCCCAGTCTGCCCGCCAAAGGCGCCACGGTCTATGCCCGCCTCTACTCGGATGTCAACGGAGTGATCAAGTACATCGACTACACCTACACCGAAACCCCGCTCGGCATACCCGCGACGATGATCACCCCAATGCAGGGCAGCACGCTTGGAACCTCCAATGTGATGTTCACGTGGACCGCGGGCACGGGAGCGACCCGCTACAACCTCTATCTGGGTCTCAGCGGGCCGGGCTCGAGCAGCCTGTTTACATCGGGTTGGTCCCCATCCATGTCCGCCACGGTACCCAGTCTGCCGGCCAAAGGCGTTACGGTCTATGCCCGGCTATACTCGGATGTTAACGGGGTGACCCAGTACAACGACTACACCTACATCGAGAAATAGTCACTGGCGCACTTTGCTCGAGTTGCCCATGCCGCATACAGATGTGGATGCTGCATACGGATGCAGATTGCCGCATCCGGAGGGATCCGGGGGCTTCAGCCCCCGGAAAGAGGGCCTGAAATCATGGCCTGCAAGGAAATCTCTGAATGAGTCGATGATTTGAAAGGGCACGACTTCAGTTGTGCCGCAAGTGTCGCATAATGGGCGCGGGTTTTACAGCCTACGGAAAAACTCGTTCGGTCGGTAGGCCGGGGATTCATCCCCGGCACAAAGCCACTCAAATCAATGTGGGCTTTAGCCCCGCAGGTTTATCTTGGGGGCATGAGAGCGTGCCTAGGGGCCTGAAGGCCGGCATTTTTTTCAGCCGTAATGTCAGGGCTGAGGCCCTGACCCTATCGCCGCCCGTCGATCCCGCTCAGTTCTAAAAACGACGTCTCTCGTGCTGTTGCAGGAGTCTGTAAGTGATGAACACCGCCGGGACAAGAAAAACCAGCGATCCAATTACCCACATGATTACTGCGCCGGCTCGCTGATCGACCGCCGGTGCGATGTTAAATGCGTTTGGCTCTTTCAGGTAATAGTCGTAGACAGGCCGTTCGCAAAAGGCGAGAAACGCGGACAGCGCCGTGTTCACAATGTCCGCCAACACCAGGTAGGGGAGCATGAACCAGCCAAGCCCTTTGGCACGCGATGGCCATGGGCGGACGAGGGGCCACCAGAACAGGATCGATGTGCCCAGAAAACTGAGATGCTCGAATTCATGCCAGTGTTCGTGCTCCAGGGCGAAGTCGTAAGCTGCCGGTATGTGCCAGGCCAGGAAAGTAAGATTCATCGCCAGCCAGGCGATGATCGGCGTAACCAGCCAATGGGCCAGTTGCCGCAGCCTTCTCCGGCGAATCAGCGGGCCAACGATATGTCTGGTAAATGCGCTCGGCAAACCGCGAAGCATGGGGACGACGGGCCAGCCGGCGAGCAGCAACGGCGGAACAAACGACATCAGCAGCAGATGCTCCACCATGTGCGCACTAAGCAGTGCGTCGGCGAACCCGTCGAGCGGAGACGCTATCGCCAGCCAGATGACGGCGATGCCAAGCAGAAACGAAACGAGGCGCCATTCTGGAAATTGAGACGATCGAGTCTTTCGAATCTGAAACCATCCTCGCAGATAGATCAGAGCGACAACAACCAGGGTCCCTGTGAGGAGGATGGGTGGTGACCAATCGTCGAAAATTGCCTGGGACGCAGATTCCATGAAGGCGCTAATGTGCGCCGGCCGGAGCGGCGGGCGGCGGTTCGGTTGTCACCATTTTTCTCGATGCATCGAATGCGGCCGGCAGGCTACCGGAACGCAGCGTAGTGAGGAACCTCACCAGTGCCGTGGTCTCCGCGGGGCTCAGTGCGTTGCCATAGGCCGGCATGTTGCCTCCACCCTGCAGCACTTGACGAATGATCTGATCCTCCGTCATACGGTTGGCGATGCCATCCAGTGCGGGTCCGCGAAGTCCGCCTTTACCGCCCACAGAATGGCAGTTCCGGCATTGCTTATCTTGAAGCAGAAGTGCCCCTTGCCGTTCCAGCGGCGTGCGATCCTCGAGGTATGCGGTGGGAATGGGGTCGGCTGTCCACGCATCCATGATTGGACTCCACGGCGTGTAGGTGGCCAGATGTGTGAAGATTCCCAGCGTAACCGCGATGACCGCAACCATCAACACCGCGACAGGCCGGCGTGACCAGTGCTTCTCCCCCTGGCTCGAAACCAGCGGCAACAAAAGCATCGCTCCCACAATCAGAACCGGCGCGATGAACAGCACCGGAGTTTCAAGGCTTGGAGGAAGGTAGGCGAGAACGGCAAATATCCAGAGGAAGGCGAAGTCCGGTTTCGGAGCTGTCTGGATGATCGTTGGATCGGGCTGGCCGGTGGGGCCAAAGGGTCCGAAGTAAAGAGCGCAAGCCATCACAGCCAAGAGGATCGCGGCCGCGAAGATGGCATCTTTCCAAGCAGCATCCGGCACGAAGGCTATGCCTGTGTCCTTGGTCAGTTTTTGATAGTCGCGGGTGTAAGTGGACTTGTTGACAACGCGCCCCGGCATGGGCCATTCATTGATGCCGAGGCGCAGAACCATCCACAAGTGCAGGCCAACCAGGGCCAGCAGGGCGCCGGGAATCATGAACACATGCAGCGCGAAGAAGCGCGTCAAAGTGGGTCCGGCGATGATCGGTCCGCCGAGCATCAGGTTGACCAGAGCGCCGCCGATCCAGGGCACTCGGCTCACGATCGAAGCTCCGATGCCGAGGCCCCAATAGGCGTCCTGGTCGAAGCGCAAAACCTGTCCGGTAAAAGCCATGCCCAGCGTCAGCAAGAGCAGAAAGACACCCACGATCCAGGTCAGCTCGCGAGGGAACTTGTACGCCCCGAAGAGAAAGACCTGCGCCAGATGGATCAGCACGATGGCGATCATGAAGTCCGATCCCCAACCGTGCAGGGCGCGCAGAAACCAACCCAGCCTGACGCTATGATCGAGAAACTCCAGGCTCGCCCATGCCTGCCCCGCGGAAGGCGAATACACAAGCCCCAGCAGAACTCCCGTCACCACCTGTAAAACCAGCAGCACCGTGGCCGCGCTGCCGAAGACATACCACCAACTGGCGGTGCTTGCAGGCACATCGTGCTCCGCCGCATCGACGATGGGCTTTCCGAGACCGAGTCGGTCCTCGAACCACTGGTATATGCGAAGCCCTGCTTGCTTCATCCCTGGCATGACCCGCACCTCGGTTTCAGGCTCTGCGCTTCCGGCTTCTCCGCTCCTGCCGCCCAAGTGCCCGTTCCAACGCCAGCAATCTGGGTCAGGGTTCGCGGGCTCGGGCCACACGCTGCAAGTGTGGGCATCTTCCCGGCGCTGATTTCAAGCGCGTCGCCCGCAATCCTGTGTTCGTATTCAAAGAGTCCACGCTCCGGCGGACCGGAAGCCCGGGAACCGTCTTCGTAGTACGCTCCTCCGTGGCAGGGGCACAGAAAGAGCTTGGATTCAGAGAACCAGCGTACCGGGCAACCAAGGTGTGCGCAGTTGATGGCAAACACTTGAAATGTTGTCCCAGAAACGCGGCGGACCCAGCAGGGAACGTCGCCTGTCTGGCCATCCCAGGCCGTGGTCACGGGGTTGCGGAACGTGACCAGCCGGGTTTCGCCCTCAGGAAAAAGGCTCACCGGTCCAAGGCCAATCCACGATTCCTCGGAGGATTTCTTCCTGAGCGCTGGTCCCAGCAGATAGCCGACGATAGGGACGGCAAGCACGGCGCCGACAACGCCATTGGCCAGCAGAGACAGCTTGAACAAGAAGGCGCGCCGGGAGTGCGCCGCTTGCTTTCCACGGTTCGGCTCAGTCTCGACAGGCTGTTCGCTGCTTTGATCGCCCTGCGGAATGGGCTGCGGGTCGGGTTCGTTCGGGTTCATTCGTTCAACTCCTGCCAGGTAGTCGATTGAACGCGGGATTTACGGATTTGCCGCGTAAGGTTGTCCGGGATCGGTTATGCGCTTTGTGGCCAGCCAGGCAACCACATCCGTGATCTGCCGGTCGGTCATGGGAACCGCCGCGTCGGCGCGCCAGTCCGGCATCGCTCCTCCCGGCACGCCGGCAATGGTGAAACTGCGCAGCGCCTGATCGCTGACCAGGGCCAGATACGACTCATCCACAATGGAGCCCACCTTGGTTCGCTTGCCGCTGATCGTGGCTGTCATCCCCTCGCCGTGAGCACCGTGACATGAAGCACAGAACACGCCGAATGCCTGCTCGCCGCGCGCAGGGTCGCCAGGCTGCGAAGCCCGGTAGGCGGGCGTACCCGGCGTTGTTAGGAATGCAGGCTTGTTCCATTGCTGCATCATTCCATGCGCCAGGATAACGATCTGCTGATCCGTCAATGTGCCGCCTGAGCTCCTCGCAAAGGCCGGCATCAATTTCCCGCCAACACCTTTCGAGGTGATTTCACGAAGGTTGTCTTCGCCAATCACCGCGAGATAGACCGGATTGGCGAGTGCGATTGCGGCCCCATCGGCGCCGTTCTCTCCGTGGCAGGCCGAGCAGTTTGCCTTGTACAACACGGAAAAATCCACAACCTCTTCCGGTCGCGCCACTTCAGGCCCAGGGCCGGGGCGTCCGGGGATATGCCCGCATCCGACCACAGAAAGTCCCGCAGCCCAAAAAAGCGCATTGAGCAAAGCGAGCCGGGTTGGTCTCAAGTTCATGGAGTGTCATCCCCTTCGTCCTTGATGCTGGTATGCAACCCGGCGCGAACCGCAAATGGAAGAGCTTGAAACTGTGCAGTCCGCACCTTGACCTGGCGATTGACTACGAATCCCGCCACCAGCCCAAAGGCAATCTGGGAGATAACAAACCAGAGCCAATTGATGCGCTGGTTCAGGATGGGGCTGATGACGCCAATGGCAGAATAGAGCAGGCCCGTCCACAGAAACGGCGCGATAAATCCCGCGGTGAGGATCGGCCTCCTTGCAAACATGGGCAGCATGGCTCCGTAGAGCAGCCCGATCAGCAGCGACGCCGTGGTGTGAATCCCCGCCGCTGCCAGCAATCCGAGCACGTGAAACTGCGCAAGAAAAGCATCGCTCCGGCCGGCCCAACTGACAAAGCCACCCGCTGCAAGCAGGTTCACGGCATACCAAATGCTGTGATACCGAATGAGTCCGTAGAGCGCGGCGGGCACAATCATCGCAGTCCCTCCCGCCAGCCCTCCCTTGATTCCCGCCGTTATGCTGAAAGTTTCAAGCGGCAGCAGTTTGCGGTGATCGGGCCCAACCGGCATTTGCGCGCGCGTGGTGTGCACGCTGGCCACCGGAACAGTCTCTAAGCTCACGGGAACGTAGACATGATGCTCGCGCGGCAGCACCTCAAGAAACCAACCCACAACCCCAGGAACAACAAGCAGCGCCCCTAACAGGCTCATGATCCAATGCGTAACCATGCCGGTAAAGATCAGCGCCAGCCCGAAGGCAAACACAATCGGCCAAATGGTAGGAGCGGGAAGCTGCACGGCTCCAGCATGTGCCGGAGCGGCGTGACCATCGCGGTTTTGATTGTCGGCTTGCATCATGGCATTGATTCCCGTCCGGGCTTGCGCATCGAATTGCTATCGCCCGAGTACATACACAACCAGAAACACGACGACCCACACTGCATCCACAAAGTGCCAGTAGAGCGAAAGAACTTCGAGACGCTCCGCATGCATTTCGCCAAGCCGGCCGCTCGCGCTGAACAGCAAGGCAACGGTCAGGAAGAGAAGCCCAACCACGACGTGCGATGCGTGCAGACCAACCAGCGAATAGTAGGTGGTTCCAAACAAATTGGTGCGTATCGTAAATCCTTCACCATAGATCAGGTGATGCCACTCGGCCGCCGTTGTCCCTAAGAAGGCCGCTCCCAGAAGCACCGTCCCAGCCAGTGCTAAAGTACAGCGATGAACCTTACCTTTGCGGAGCGCGGCTACCGCTGCGTGAACCGTAAGGCTGCTGGAAAGCAGGCAGATCGTCCCCACAATCGGCAGTTCCAAAATCTGTGAAGGCAGCGGCCCCGTCAGGCTTTTCCCCAGGTAATAAATGTAGGCAACAACAAAAATCAGGAAGATGGCCGCCTCGGCCGCAATCAGGCACCACATGCCCACGATGCCGCGATTGGGCAGCACCCACGGAGCTTCTGAATCGATGCTGGCGGGAGCAGTCACCGGGGTCTGTATCATTCGTAACTCGAGTCTGGATCTTCCGGATGCTTCAGATCCCAAAGCGGCCTGCGGCTGCCTACGGTTGGCTCTACAGCAAAGTTGTACGACGGCGGCGGTGAAGCAGTTGACCATTCCAGCGTCCAGGCATCCCATGGATCGGGTCCGGCAATCTTCCCACGAAAATACGAGTGAACCAGGTTGTACACAAAGATCGACGTGCCGATGGTCTGGACGATTGCGCCAATGCCCACAATCAGGTTCCAGTACTCCCATCCACGCCCTGCTTCATAGGTGTATATGCGCCTGGGCATTCCCAGAAGCCCTGGAATATGCATGAAGTCGAAGGTGAGATGGAAGCCGATAATGAAAAACCAGAAGTGCCACTTGCCCAGCGTCTCGCTCATCATCCGCCCCGTCATCTTGGGGTACCAGTAATAGAAAGCCCCGAACAGGGCAAAGAGAATGCTGCCAACCAGAACATAGTGAAAGTGAGCCACCACAAAGTAAGAGGCGCTTAACTGCCAGTCGAATGGCGCCGCGGACAACATGATGCCGGTTAGCCCGGCAATCAGAAACTGGAAGAGGAAACCGACCGCGAACATCATCGGCGTTCGAAACCGGACCTTTCCACCCCAGATTGTGGCCAGCCAGTTGAACATCTTGATGCCCGTAGGCACCGACACAACCATGGTGGCGAATACAAAAAAAGTGTTCCCCGCCGGGCCCATGCCGACGGTAAACATATGATGGGCCCACACGCTGAGACTTACGAAGCCAATGCCCACTGAAGCGGCCACCATGGCCGGATAACCGAAGATCGCTTTGCGCGAGAACACCGGCACAATCTCATTGATGAATCCGAATGAAGGCAGAATCAGAATGTAGACTTCGGGGTGGCCGAAGATCCAGAAGAAGTGCATCCACAGGACCGCGGAGCCTCCCGCCTGCGTATCGAAAAAATGAGACCCGAGATAACGGTCCAGGGTCAGCATGATCTGCGCGGCGGTGAGCGGACTGACCGCCACGAAGACCATGCAGCTCGTCACCAGCAGCAGCCATACAAACAGCGGCATGCGCGTCATCGTCATGCCCTTGCACCGCATGCAGATAGCGGTGGCAACAATGTTGACCGCCGTTCCCGTGGTGCCGATGCCGCTCATCAGAATCGACAGGGTCCAGTAGTCGGTGCTGTGCCCCGGAGAGAACACCTTTGCTGTCAGAGGCGCATAAGCGAACCACCCCACGTCGGGAGCGGACCCTGCTCCATAGAGGCCGCTGCCGGCAAAGTAGCTCAGGTATAGAAGGATTCCCCCGAACGCCGATATCCAGAAACTGAAGGCATTCAACCGCGGGAATGCCATGTCACGGGCGCCAATCATCAGTGGGATCAGATAATTCCCGAATCCAAACAAAATGGGAATTCCCACGAAAAACACCATCGTTGTGCCATGCATGGTGAACAGCCGATTGAAGACCTGGGGGCTCAAAAAATGATTGTTCGGAACTGCCAACTGAATGCGCATCAGCAACGCCTGCGCTCCGGCGACAACCAGAAAGATAAGCGCATAGACGATGTACATGATGCCGATCTTTTTGTGGTCCACGGTGCTGAGCCACTCATATACGACGCCAGGCCCGGAGGAATGGCCGGCCGGTGCGATCTGGTCTATGGCATCCAGGACTGGGGCTTGGTTGGACATGCTAGGCTGCCTTCCAATCGATGGTTAGTGGAGCGTCGTGAGATATGCGGTAACTGCATCCAGGTCGCGATTGTTCAAATGCATCGAAGGCATCAGCGATCCTGGCTTCATTTCGTTTGGATCGGCAATCCATGCTCGCAGTTGTTTTGGCGTGTTTGCAACCGCGCCAGAGGCAATCGTGTCGCGGCTGGCCAGATGCGTCAGGTCTGGCCCGAACCGCCCCGTCGCAACCGTGCCTGTCACCGTATGGCAGTTGATACATGCATTGTGGAGAAAGACCTTTCGACCCTCTTCCGCCAATGGCTGGTCCGATAGATCGGCGCGTGAAGGCTGCTGTTGCTGCTTGACCCAGGTTGCAAAGTCCTGCGGCGTTTCAGCGTAAACACGCAAAAGCATCTTTGCATGCTGGGTGCCGCAGTATTGGGCGCATTGACCAAGGTACAGGCCGGCCTGGGGCGGATCGAGCCACATCGTGTTGATCCGGTTGGGAATCAAATCCGTCTTGCCCGCGAGCCGGGGAACCCAGAAACTGTGCGTCACATCCGCCGACGACATTTCCAGATACGTCGGTGTCGGGCTGTTGGGATCGCTGATGGGGATGTGCAACTCGTTCGCGGTAACCACGCCCAGCTTCGCATACCGGTACTCCCACCAATACTGGTGCCCGATCACGGTAACGTTCAACGCACTCTCAGGCTTGGGCTTGGCTTCCGTCTCCAGAATCACGCGCGTGGTTGACAAAAACAGCATCACCACAATCAGAATCGGAATCACCGTCCACGAAAGCTCGATCTGATTGCTGCCGTATACCTGCGCAGGTTCGTGCCCGGAATCTGTAGGACGTTGCCGGAATCGGATCAGGGCGTAGAGCAGCAATCCCGCAACAATCAGGAATATGACCAGCGTAACCGACAGCACCAGCATAGAGAGGCTGAAGATGGAGTGCGCAGGCGTGGCCGCAGGGTCGAAAATATTTGTCGGGGAATCCGCGCAAGCCCGTCGGGCGCTTGCCAGCAAGCCAACCAAAGCTGACCCAGTGCTTTTGCAAGCGGTCACCCGCTTTTCAGCATGGGCAAGCCTCGCAAATCGATTTGTGACATTGAAAGGCACCGGTGTTGCGTCCCATCGATCGAGGTTGTTCAACGAATACAGACTGGAACGGCAGGCGTAAACCCTGTTGCGCTAGCCCCCATTACAACAGAAAAGCTGGCATTGTCGCCAGAGTCCTAAGAAAGATGCTTCCACGCTTCATAGGCTTCCCAAAAACGTAATGGCAGTTCGCCATTGGACAAACTCTGATCTCAACGCCGCATCCTTTCTATTCCCTTCTATCGAGATGGCCCGTGGCTTACCTCAAACCCGCTTCCCGCATGGTGGCGGATGCGCTCTTGAATGCCATCTCTTGAAAGCAGGATTGCGCCAGCGTGAAGCCGTCGCCTCCGCCCAAACCATACTGTCATCCCATTCCTCCGTATCCCTGGCAAAGGGTCGAAGTGGGTGTGCGGTGAGTCGAGCCGGTGCTCACTGAAAGCGCCGCTGCCAACAGATCGGGATGATCGCAGGCGCCGCGGCCGATCGAGGTTGGAGAAAACTATCCACCGAAGGGAGGAAGACAACCCCCCACGAGTTCCGTAGGATTCGTTGGGGCAAAACTTCCCTGCCCGAGACTCGAAAATCGATCCGACCCAACTCTGCAATTGCGGCCGCTTACAACGGCCTTTCCCGGAGGCTCCATCCATGCGCAAGCCCACATCGGTTCTTTGTCTGCTCGTAGTCTGCATCGCCGCCAGGATGCAGGCACAAGTTCCAACAGCAACCGTCTCGGGAATTGTCAGAGACTCGCAAGGTGCCCTGATTCAAGGCGCCCGCGTCACCCTCACCAGTACGGCTCAAGGCACCAGTCGTGACGGCTTCGCCAATTCCGACGGCGCCTATTCGATTCCGGATCTCGTGCCTGGCGCCTATAGCGCCGATGTGAATTCGAAAGGCTTTGCAACAGCACAATACTCCGGTGTTCTGCTTGAGGCCGGCCGAACCTTCACTCTGGATGCGACACTGACGCCGGCAAGCCAGGTAACCACCGTTAACGTCACTGCGGCGACACAAACGGTGGATCTGGCGCAATCTATGCTGCAAGGCCAGATCACAGAAAACACCATCGAAAACATTCCTTTGAACGGCCGAAACTTCCTCGAACTTGCTTATCTCCTCCCTGGCAATCGTCCCGCACCAACCTTCGATCCCACAAAAACCAACACCCTTGAGGTCAGCTCAGCCGGAGGCTTTGGCCGTGGCGGCAACGTCACCATCGACGGTGGAGACAATAACGACGAAGTCGTTGGCGGAACGCTTTCCAATCTGCCTGAAGACTCGATAGGCGAGTTCCAGATTGCTACCGCTCGCTTCACTGCTGAAGTCGGCCGCTCAGGCAATAGCATCGTCAACATCATTACGCGCTCTGGAACAAACAACTTTCATGGATCGGCCTTCATGTTCGAGCGCAACCGCAACCTGCAGGCGCTGCCTGCAACCTTCACCGCAGGCCAGCCGGCACCGCCATTCGACCGCGAGCAGTATGGAGCCTCGATCGGCGGGCCAATTATGAAGGACAAGTTCTGGTGGTTCTCATCCGCAGAATTCCGCGATCAGAATGCGGATATTCAAACCGGCACGCGCAACTTTGTCACGGATACAATCGAAGACACGGCCGCCGCAACGCCGTTGCGCGATCTGCTCCTTTCCAATCGAGCCGACTACCAGTTGAACGAAAAAAACAGTCTCAGCGGGCGTTACAGTTTTAATCGTTCCACCGATACGGCGCAAGCCAGCGCATCGTCATCCACGCCCCTCAGTACGGCTGCCGAACGGCAGAACTCGCTCAATCGGTTCAACTCCTACGAGGCCGGATGGACGAGTGTCCTGAGTCCGAGGCAAACGAACGAGCTGTCATTCCACTTTGACAACTTCTATAACAACATTCCGCCGTATCCGCAGAACACATCGACTACCGATCCGGTTCTGAACCTGGGGAGTGAGTTAATCTTTCCTGACCTTGCAGACGGCGCAAACTTCAACCTGCCGCAGAGCACGTTCCTCAATCGCTCCCAGGTTCGCGACGGTCTTGCAATGACTTTCGGAAAACATTCGCTCAAGGTGGGCGGCGAGTTTCAACACTACACCGCGCACGGAATCATCAACCCGTTTGGCAATGGAACCGAGATCCTCGTCTCGGACTTTGGCTTTGCCGACCTGAACGGCGATGGCGTCGTCAATGACCTGGACATTCCAGTTGCTGTCGCCATTCACAGCACCGCGCCGGTTGTACCCGTTCCGATCCCGCAAGTAGGTGACAACTACACAGCTTTCTTTGCCCAGGACGATTGGCGCGTGCGCCCCAATCTGACCTTCAATCTTGGCCTGCGCTGGGAGTACGACTCGGACCTGACCGGCACCAGCAGCGATCATGATCCCTGCCCGAATTTGACCAGCACGCCTGCGCAACCGTGCGTCTGGATGGCGAATGTCATTGACCTGAAGAAGCATCCGGACACAAAAGACTTCGGCCCTCGCGTCGGATTCATCTATGACCCCTACAGGCGCGGAAAAACAGTCTTCCGCGGCGGCTACGGCATCTATTACGACCGCATCATTCTGGAAACGGGCGCGGAAGAACGCGTGCAGAACGATCGCGCGCTCGCAGTCACACAGTACGCGGGCTCCAGTTGTGTCAATCCCAACATTCCCGCGCCTCCCAGTCTCGGGCTCTGCTTCGCTCCGGGATCGACATTCGCCCCAGGCAGCCCGACCATCGCCAATGCCTTCAGCGGGCCAAGCCAGGTGGGCGGCGTTGGCATCATCGCCATGGGTCCGGACTCGCACCATCCCCTCTATCAGCAATTCTCGCTGGGCCTCCAGCAGGAGGCGGGCAGCGACTGGCTGGTGAGTGCGGATGCACTTCACGTCTTTGGCGAGCGCCAGTTGATCGGCAGCCTGCTACGCACCACGAATTCAACGTCCCCGGACATCGCCTGCCCCGGCAGCAACATTCCCTGCACCATTACCGATCCCGTCACCGGCATCTCTGACAACATCACGCTTATCCAGTCCGGCGCCAAGAGCTGGTATGACGGGCTCCTCGTCAGCATTGCTCATCGAGAATCGAAGATCGGAAAGGTCGGCTACCAATACAACCTGAGTTACACACTCTCGAAAACACTCGACTACTCTGACGACGATCAGCTCACCAACAACAATGCGGATGAGCAGGTGAATCTCGCCGAAGGCACCTCCGGCCTGCGCAAGGAAAAGGGCTACGCGCTGACCGATGAGCATCAGCGGCTGACCTTCTACGGAGACGCCCAGCTCCCGCTTGGATTCTCGATTGCTCCCATTTACACCTACGGTTCCGGTGTTCCAGCGAACACGTTTTTGCCGAGCACCGCAATCAACGGAGCCAGCGGCGCACGCCTGCCGCTGCTGCCGCGCAATGCGCTGGGACGCGAAGTCGGCAACAGCAATCAGTTGAACGCGCTCATCGATAAATGGAACGCACTGGCTCCCTGCCCCGGCGCATATCCCTGCCAGGCCGGCGGCCCCATTGCCAACGTTCCGGCGAATATCAATTTCTCCAGCCCGTTCAGCTCGCTCGATCTTCGCCTTCGCAAAAAGTTTTCCTTTGGCGAACGTCTGTCGCTCAGCCTCATCGGCGAAGGCTTTAACCTTGCCAACCAGGTCAATATTCGTGGATCGAATACCGCAAACTTCTCCGGCCGCAACATCTCCATTGGCCCGTACCAGGCAAGCACACCCGTGCAAACCAATTTCTTTTCACCGGTCAGCGTGGCCGGCGGATTCTTTGGTTCGGGCGGTCCGCGCGCCTTCCAGTTCGCTTCGCGCCTGGAGTTCTAACGGAGCCTTCATGTCCCTGCCTGAATACGAGAGAATCGCCTGCGCAACCCGCATGCCGCCTGCGCAAGCGGCACTGAACATTGAGGTCATTGAAGAGGGCGCGGCCAGCGGCGAAGTGGCTGCGCTCTACGACCATTTCCGCGCCCACTTCGGCAGACCTGACGTGCCCGGCATCCTGAAGTGCTTCGCCACCCATCCCCCCTTGCTGCGGCACATGATGGATCTTTCCCAGCACCTTCTCTTCTCCGAGGGTGCGCTGGGCAGGAAGCACAAGGAGATGATCGCGGCCTATGTCTCCTCGCAAAACTCCTGTCCCTACTGCGCGGACAGTCACGGCTTCTTTCTTCGCGTGCACGGGGGCACCGCCGAAGCCCTCGATGCGCTTCAGGCCGGCGACCTCGGTTCCCCTGAGCTCTCTGCCGCTGAACAGGCGCTGCTCAACTTCGCGCGAAAAGTGAATCTCAACTCACACCAGATCGATCGTGAAGATGTGAAGCGATTGCTTCAGGCCGGTTGGAGCGAACTCCAAATTGCCGAGGCCATCCATGTTACAAGTCTCTTCGCAACGTTTAATCGGGTCGCGAACGCATTCGGCCTCGCATCGCAGGAACTGCTTGCGCTCTACCCCGGCGAGCCTGCTGCTCATTCCGCGGAAAGCGCTTTCGCCGAAAGGAATAACTCATGAAGACAACAATGCCGGAATCGATTGAAGCCACTTCTTCTCTGTTCCTTGCGGACGTGCAGAACAAGCCCCAGCCTGGCCCCCACTTCGATCTGATCGCGGCGGCAAAATCTTCAGGTGCGGATTATTGGGGAATCTGGAACCTGCTCGCCTTCCGCCCCAAAATTGCCGATGCACTGTGCCGTCTCTCGCATGAAATCATGCATGAGGATGCGCCCATCGGCGTCGCTTTGCGCGAACTGATCGCGGCTTACACCTCGTCTCTCAATCGCTGCGAGTTTTGCATGAAGGCCCATGCCGCCGTCGCAGCCGATCTCTACAACGACGAGGCGTTGGTATGGAGCGCCATTCGCGACCTGGAGAGCGCGACCCTGCCCGAACAGGACAAAGCCATGCTGCGCTTTGTGCGCAAGGTCACGCTCCAATCCGGATCGATCAATGAGACCGATATTGCCGCGCTGCACGCAGCCGGATGGGACGATGCAGCCATCTTTTACGGAATCGCGGCGTGTGCGCTATTCAACTTCTATAATCGCTTCGTATCTGCCAATGGAGTGAAGCCTGTCTCCGGCCGGGCGTTCCGCCGCCTTGCCGCGCGCATGGCTGAGAAAGGTTATGTCCGCGAATGAAAGTCGCACATCCTGCGCCAGCTTCGGCGTTGCCCCGCATCGTTATCTTGGCGTTCTGTGTCGCATTTCTCGCTTTCCCACCGGGCGCAGGTCACGCCCAGCCGGCGCCCTCGCAGCAGCACGCCTTCTTCCATGTGGCGCTTGACACTTCCTTTACCAAGCCCGTGTCGGGCCGCTTGCTGCTCTTTATTGCGCCGGCCACAGGCGATGCCTCATCCGTTGACATGAACATGATGTCTCCCGAGAGTGTCTATGTGGTCGCGAAGGAGATTGCGTCTCTTGCGCCGGGAGAGTCCGTCGATATCGATGCCGACGATCTCGTTTTTCCCCGCCCTCTTTCCCAGGCCGCCGGCGGAGCCTACCGCGCCCAGGCGGCGCTCGATGTGCGGCATTCATACAACTACGATGGCCGCGAACCCGGCGATCTCTTGAGCGGCGTGATTGCCCTCAACCTTCCATTCTCCGTCTCGCCAACGCTCACGCTTGCAGAAACGGTGCCCCAGCCGCCCGATCCCCTCGCCCAGCGGCCCGACATAACATCAGCACTCAAGCCCCTGGATTTTGTGAGCCCCGTGCTGACTCAATTCTGGGGCCGCGAAATCCACATGCGCGGATGGGTTCTCTTGCCCCCCGCCTACGAAACTCATCCCCATGACACATATCCGACTGTCTATTTTACGCACGGCTTCGGGGCCACGCTGCCCATGCTGCGCGCCCGGTACGCGCCGCTTCTCTACGACCGCATGAAGCAGGCAAAGATGCCGGAGATGATCTGGGTCCTGCTCGACGAGAGCAGCCCCACAGGCACCCACGAGTTCGCCGATTCAGTAAACAACGGCCCCTGGGGCGCAGCACTCACAACCGAACTGATTCCCAGCATCGAAAAACAATATCGCATGGACGCGCGCGTATCCGGGCGCTTCCTGCAAGGGCACTCCTCGGGTGGATGGGCAACGCTGTGGCTCCAGACCCACTATGCCAATATCTTTGGCGGCACATGGTCCACTTCGCCCGACCCCAGCGATTTCAATTTCTTCAGCACCATCGATCTCTACGCGCCGCACGCCAACTTCTATAACGCGCCCGACGGCACGCCCACTCCCATCTTGCGCGACCATGGGAAGCCGCTCGCCAGCATGAAGCAGCTTGCCGGCCTCGAATCCGTCCTCGGAGACTACGGCGGCCAGCTCGGCTCATTCGAATGGGTCTTTTCTCCGCGCGGTCCCGACGGCCGGCCGCAACATCTTTTCAATCGGGTCACCGGCGACATAGACCCGGACGTTGCCGCATATTGGCGTGGCCATTACGACATCGCCGAATACCTGCGCAATAACTGGAACACGATTGGCGGCAACCTGCACGGCAAGATTCACCTCGTCGTGGGCACCGACGACACGTTCTATCTCGATGGAGCTGCGCACAGCCTGGAATCGGCGCTCAACAAACTCGGCGCAGACCCGCACTTCACGTTCCTGCCTGATCGATCCCACTTCAATGTCTATCTCGTCGGTGACGATCGCTGGGCACTCTTCGATCAGATAGCCGCGCAGATGTACCAGGTTGCCAGGCCCGCCAACCACGGCAACTGATTCTAACCCGCATTTCTCACAGGTCGTAAAAACCGTAGCGCCGGTCACCAGACCGGCTGTCCCGAGGGCCTCCCGGCCCTCAGTGACCCCTCCAGACCTGGAATTACGGGCTGTCGCGACCTCCGTTAGAAATGCGGACTAATCTTAGCTGGCCCCAAAATACAACATGGAGTTACCCGGTTACTTATGTTGTATAGCAATAGCACAAATAGGCAATGGCACCATGTTAGCCAATACCGGATCATGATCACGCACCTGTTCCTGACAGTTGCGGCTCCTGCCGGCGTGGGAGCGATGGACAATCCCGTTCAAGAAGGGACTCGATGCACACCTCTGCGTCACGCCGCTATCCTGCGTTTGCTTCCCTGATGAAACCCATGCCCGCTGCGCCTCGAGATTCAACCTCGGTTGGGCTCCGAGACCGTATCGAGTCAATCGACTTTCGAAGTTCTCCCCTCACCCCGTAGCCATTCGTCTCGACCCTTCGTTTCTCCACGAGAATACTGAATCCGCGCCAGGATCGTGCGGCGCACCGGCAATACCCTACCGCCTGGGAGTCATGAAATGAAGCGAATCGCTTTCAATGTTTTCCTCCCGCTGCTGTGCATCGTTTCCGCTGCAATCGTGGCGCATGCCGCAACCACCGTCACCGTCAGTCCCGGCTACACCAATCTCGGCGTTGACGCCACGCTCAAATACACGGCAACCGTCAAGGGGCTGACGGACACCACTGTGAAGTGGGAGATTAACGGTATTCTGGGCGGTAACCCCAAGGTCGGCACAATCACGCAGGCAGGCCTCTACAAGGCTCCGGCCGCCATTCCCGCTGTAAGCATTTTGGTCGAGGCCATCGCCGCGGACGAAACAATCGGCTGCGAGTACGTGAACATCGAACCCGCCGGGCCTACGATCACCGCGGTCTCTCCCAAACCGCTTCTGACAGGGAATCCCAAGCTGACGTTGACGGGATCCGGATTTCAAAAAGGCGCAACAGTCAGCTTCAACGGAGGCAACATGGGGACCACCTATGTGAACGCCACCACGCTGACGACCGCAATCTATGTGTCCAGCCCAGGCACGGGAACATTGCGGGTCAGCAACCCGGGCACGCTGTGGGGCCCGGCCTTCACCGTGACGTTCGTCCATCCGCAATCCATCGCTCCCGATGCCGCAACCGTCAAGCTGGGACACACAAGGCAGTTCACTTCTGCTGGCGCGACCAGTTGGAAAGCAACGGCTGGCACGATTTCTTCCTCGGGCTTATACACCGCTCCAGCCACGATGCCCGCATCGAATTCGGTGAAGGTAACCGCCACCGGTCCCGGCGGCTCGGCTAGCGCGGTTGTCACGCTGGTTGCGCTTGAGCCGCAAGTAATTTCGCCCGCTTCGGCTTCAGTAACATTGGGCCTGACTCAGCTGTTCACTTCTTCCGGCGCGACCAGTTGGACGGCGACAGCCGGAACCGTTTCGTCGTCGGGGTTGTACAAGGCCCCAGCAACCATGCCCGCGTCGAGCAAGGTTACGGTAACCGCAACAGCCCCAGGAGGCTCGGCCAGCGCGGTCGTAACGCTGTTGCCCGTTGCGCCACAAACCATCGCGCCAATCACGGCAAGCCTCGACCTTGGAGCCAAGCTTCAGTTCACTTCCGCGGGAGCCACGAGTTGGTCGGCGACGTACGGAACGGTGACCAGCAGCGGGCTTTACGGCGCCCCGGCAACGTGGCCCGCAAGCGGCACGGACAAGGTGACTGCGACCGGCCCTGGCGGATCGGCCACCGCACTGGTCACAGTGATTGACAGCGTGCAAACCACGATCTCGCCAACGAGCGCCAGCCTGAAGCTGGGAGCGACGCAGCAGTTCACCACCAACACCGGCACAACATGGTCGGCGACCTTTGGCGCCGTCAGCAGCACCGGCCTTTACACCGCGCCTGCCTCGCTGCCGGCATCCGCGCAGGACGTCGTGGTCGTGTCGGGCGTTGGAGGCACGGCAAGCGCCGCGAATCCCGCTCGGAATTTTCTCCACGACGATCACCGGGAGCGGCTTCATCCCCAGTTCGCTTGCAACGCTGAATGGAACGGCTGTCACCACAACCTATTCGTCAACCGGTTCGCTCACCATCTCGGGACTCACGACACAATCCGGCGCAGCCACCATCACCGTAAGCAACGGCGCAGCCAAGTCGGCGGCGTTCAGCGTGCAGGTCGGCGTGCCGAATGCATTGGTAAGCGCGGCGGCCGCACGCAGATTCCTTGAGCAAGCAGCCTTCGGACCGTCTCCTGACGACGCGCAAGCTGTGCAGACCATGGGATTCCAGCCCTGGATCGCCAGTCAGTTTGCCATGCCGCAAGTTTCGAATTACAACGCGATCACCGGCGACCAGGGCGGAATGCCGGCCCAGTTCCTGGCCAACGCGGTCGGTAATCCGGACCAGTTGCGGCAAAGGACCGCGTTTGCGCTGAGCCAGATCTTTGTCACTTCGCTTGAAAAACTGATCTGGAACACAAACATGCAGAGTTACCAGGATATGCTGCTGGCCGATTCGTTTGGCAACTACCGCCAGATCATGGAAGACGTAACCATGAGCCCGGCGATGGGCCAGTACCTTGATATGGGCAACAACGCCAAGGCCGACCCCGCCACGGGCTCGGTGGCCAATGAAAACTACGCGCGCGAGTTGATGCAGCTTTTCACCATTGGCACGGTCATGCTGAACCCGGATGGTACCCCGCAGATGGGCAGCGACAACCTTCCCATCCCCACCTACTCGCAATTCACCGTGACCGAATTCGCGCGTGTATTTACCGGCTGGACGTATGCACCGCTGCCGGGCAACACTCCTTATTGGGGCGAATATTACAACGCCGGAAACATGATTCCCTGGCCGCCGGAACATGACTCAGGATCGAAACAGCTCCTCAACGGCTACGTTGCGCCATCCGGACTGACGCCGCAGGAAGACCTGGATGGAGCGCTGGACAATATCTTCAACCATCCGAACGTGGGGCCGTTTGTTGGAAAGCAATTGATTCAGCACCTGGTCAAGAGCAATCCAAGCCCGGCCTATGTTGCGCGGGTTGCGGCGGCGTTCAACAACAACAGCAGCGGCGTGCGCGGCGACATGAAGGCGACCATTGAAGCCGTTCTCCTGGACCCCGAGGCGCGCGCCAACGACAACGGCGGCAACGACCAGCCAACCGACGGCCACCTGCAGGAGCCTGCGCTCTACCTGGCCGGAATCTTCCGCGCGTTCGGCGGGCAGGTCACCAACCAGAACTATTATCCCAACGATCTGGCAAACATGGGCCAGGACATCTTCCAGCCTGAGAGCGTCTTCAACTACTACGCACCCACCTACCTGGTTCCGGGGACATCGGCAATGGGCGGCGAGTTTCAAATCTACTCGCCGAACAATGCAATCATCCGCTCCAACGAAGTGGCCACGCTGATGAGCCAATATGCAAACCCGGTAGCCAGCTATGGGCCCGGCGCCACATTCGATCTATCGCCCTTCCTGCCGCTGGCATCGAACTCGGCCACCCTGGTAAGCGCACTGGATTTGACTCTGACCCACGGAACCATGCCCGCGGAAATGAAGTCGGCTATAGTCGCGGCCGTCACCGCGAACACAAACGGCAATCTACGCAGGGTCCAGGAGGCGTGCTTCCTGATCCTGACCTCGAATTACTACAACGTTTGGCACTAGGAAAGCTCTGAATAGGTCGATGTTTTGAATGGGCACGACTTTAGTCGTGCCGCGAATGTCGCAAAATGAACGCGGGCTTTAGCCACCGAGGGAATGCCGATGGCTTATTCAGAGCTTCCCTAGGTTGTGCAGTACGCGATCCTGGCGCTTCGCGGGCACAATTGCATACGCAACACCGCTGCTGTTGACTCGGCGGAATCGATGAGGAGGAATTCAAGATGGTGATTCGTACACGTAGAGATTTCCTGCGCGACACAGTCCGCTCGGCCACGGCCTTGGGCGCGCTGGGCACGCTGTCGAAGTTCGGCCTGATGAATGCTCTCGCCGCCCCGCCGGCATCTGGCTACCAGGCCCTGGTGTGCATCTTTCTTTCCGGCGGCAACGATGGGCACAACACCGTCATTCCGATTTCTACAGCCCAGCAGAATTACAGCCTGTACGCGAAAGGCCGGCAGGGCCTCGCGCTGGCGCAGGGCACGCTGCTTCCCATCGCCAATGGAAACGACGTTTACGGCCTCCACCCAAGCATGCCAGAGATGCAATCGCTCTACAACACCGGTGCGCTCGCGGTGCTGGCCAATGTGGGCAACCTGGTCCAGCCCATCAACCGCGACGGCTACCTCACCAACAATCTCGCCATTGTTCCCAGCGCGCTCTTCTCGCATTCCGATCAGAGCAGCCAGTGGCAGAGCGCCATTCCCACCGGAATCGGATCGACCGGCTGGGGCGGGCGCATGGCCGATCTTCTGCAGTCGCAGAATGCGGGCGCGATATTTCCCCCGGTAATCAACAGCGCCGACTGCGGGCTGTTCTGCAACGGCCAACAGACTTTTCCCGCCACTGTGCCCCCGCCGCTGCAGGGATTGCCCGGCGTGACCGGCATGGCCACCATCACCGGAATCCAGAATGCCCCAGCGACCGCTGCCGGCATGCAGCAATTGCTCACCTTCGACAACGGGCTTCAACTTGTGCAGGCCGGCAACGGCATAGTGACCCGCGGCAACAATTACGCCAATACGCTGACAGGCATGTTGCAGAAGTCGACCCTGAACACCGTATTCCCGGCCAATAATCCGTTGGCCGCGCAGTTGCAAACAGTGGCCAACGTGATGTCGGTGCGCGGCCAACTCGGGCTCACGCGGCAGATCTTCTTCTGCGACTTCGGCAGCTTCGATACGCATGGCTCGCAGTTGGAGACCCAGCAGGCCCTTCTTCAGCAGTTGAGCCAGGCGGTCTTGGCGTTCTATCAGGCGACGCAGGAACTGGGCATTGCGCAGAACGTGACCACATTTACGGCGTCGGAATTTGGGCGAACGCTTAACCCGAGCGGCACCGATGGCAGCGATCACGCATGGGGCAACCACCACTTCATCCTTGGCGGAGGCGTACAAGGCGGCAAGTTCTACGGAACCTTCCCATCGCTTGTGTTGGGCAGTGAGAACGATGCCAACAGCCGCGGCACATTGATTCCAACCACGGCGCTGGCGCAATACGGGGCGACCCTTGCGCAATGGTTCGGCGTCAGCCCGGCGAACTTGCCCAGCGTCTTTCCCAACATCGCCAGTTTCGGATCGTCGAACCTAGGATTCCTCGCATAAGAACGGAATCGAACGCGGCGCTTGAATCATTGAGCCGTTCAATTGCCCCGCTGTGCCCCAACCATTCCGCCTCTTTCCGCGGAATGGGCGGGATATCGACGAAACTCAGAGCGACACAAATCTCGAAAACGCTTTGGCCTGCGCCGAGCAAAAGCCACCCAAAAAACGGGAAACTCCAGCTATCGTTGGATGAAATAAACCGCGAAGGCCTCCGTGTCGGCGAATTCAAAGCGCCGGCGAAATAGGCGCAATTCCAGCCTCACACCACCCGGCTGCATTCCTCCACCGGAATCGCCACCTGCTCCACAATCTCCAGCCCAAACCCCTCCAGTGCCGGGATGTGCATCGGGGTATTCGACAGCAGCCGTATCCGCTGAATCCCCAGGTCCGACAAAATCTGGCCGCCCAGCCCGATCGCCCTGAGGATTCGTCCCGTCCGCGCCTGCGAGCCCTCGCGCGCCCTCAACTCCTGGTGCAGAATCAGTCGGCCTGACTCGGTTTCAACCACCGCGGCGCCGCCCGGCTTGAACGCCTCCCGCGCAACTGGCGCACGATCCACCTCAAACCCCCGCGAAGTGTTGTGCAGGTAGAGCACAACCCCGCACCCTTCCTCGGCAATCATTCTCATGCTCTGGTCCAGCGTCTCCCGGCACTTGCAGTCGGCGTCAAACACGTCTCCCGCCGTGCAGCGCGTGTGCACCCGCACCAGCACCGCCCGTGCGCATGGTTCGCGCAGCTCTCCCGGCCCCATCGCCGGCCCCCCATGCAGCGCCGGGCAATCCGCGCAAAGCTCGCCCTTCACCAGCGCAATGTGGCTCTCCCCGCCATTCACTTCGCTCTCGTACGCAATCATCCGGAACTCGCCGTACTTGGTTTGGATCGTGCTCTCCCCCGCCCGCACAATGTACCGCTCGTGGCGCAGCCGGTAGCGGATCAGCTCGGCAACTGTAAGAATCGTCAGCCCATGCTCACGGCAAAAAGGAATCAGGTCGGGAATCCGCGCCATCTCCCCGTCGTCGCGCATGATCTCGCAGATCACGCCCGCAGATTTCAGCCCCGCCAGCCGCGCCAGGTCTACAGACGCCTCCGTCTGCCCCGCCCGCACCAGCACCCCGCCCTTGCGCGCCCGCAGCGGAAACACGTGTCCAGGCCGCGCCAGGTCGCTGTAACTTGAATTCGCATCGATCGCTGTCCGGATCGTGAGCGCCCGGTCCGCCGCCGAAATCCCCGTAGTCACGCCCTCGCGCGCCTCAATGGTCTCGGTAAACGCCGTCCCAAACCGCGATGAATTCTGCTGCGTCATCGGAAAGAGTCGCAGGTGGTCCGCCCGCTCCTCGGTCAGCGTCAGGCAAATCAGCCCCCGCCCATACCGCGCCATGAAGTTGATCGCCTCCGGCGTCACGTGCTCCGCGGCCAGCGTCAGATCCCCTTCGTTCTCGCGGTCCTCATCGTCGACGACAACAACCATCCGCCCAGCCTTGATCTCAGCCAGCGCGCCCGGCACGTCGGTAAAAGGAGCTTCGAATGTGCGGCTACTGTTCGGCATACTGTCCCGCTCTCATTCTCGCCCATCCCAGCCACAAACGGCAAAAGCTGCCAAGTACCCACGACGCGATTCTAAGAACCGCATTGTGTCAGGGCACGACTTCAGTCGTGCCGCAAATGCACCGAATGAGCTCGCGATTTACAGGCTGCGGAAAAACTCATTTCGTGCGAGCTTTGTAACAGGGCACGACTTTAGTCGTGCCGATAAAGCCAATAGAATGAGCTGGGCTTTAGCCCCTGCGGGATGCCTCCGAGACCTCGACGCAGGTGATTAGACCCTTTTCCGCAGCCTTTTTAGCCCCTGATTGGACCTTTACGTCGCCGAAGCACTTATGCAGAGCTTCCTTAAGCGATGAGTGCCGGCTCGCTCCAACCTCTGATAGATTTGGGATTGTCAGCTCCCTTCACCCTGCGGTTTCCGGCCCCAATCACCTGCTCCACTCCGTGGCGAAAGGACTTCTCAAGCCATGCCACTCGCGGCGAATTCCCGCCTTGGACATTACGAGATCAAGGCCTTGCTGGGGGCCGGCGGCATGGGCGAAGTCTATCGCGCCCGCGATCCCCGTCTGAACCGCGACGTAGCCATCAAAATCCTGCGCGAAGAAGGCGCCGGCAGTATCGATCAGCGCAGCCGATTCGAGCGGGAAGCCCGCGCCATCGCCGCCCTCAATCATCCCAATATCGTCTCTATTTACGACGTTGGCGTTGAAGCAGGCCAGCAGTACATTGTCAGCGAACTCATCGAGGGAGAATCGCTGCGCTCCCTGCTCACTGGTAAGCCAGTTCCACCGCGCAAAATCCTGGATATCGCCGCCCAGGTGGCCGATGGCTTGGCCGCCGCCCACGCCGCTGGAATTATCCATCGCGACCTGAAGCCGGAAAACATTATGCTGGCCAAAGAAGGCCGCGTAAAAATCCTGGACTTCGGCTTGGCCGCACGTACATCCGCCGCGAATTCCGCGGGAGCTACCGTCACCGAGGTGACCTCGCTCCCCAATCCCGATGCACTCGGCGCAATGACAGATGCGGGCGTGATTATGGGCACAGCCAACTACATGAGCCCCGAGCAGGCCGCCGGCAAGGTCCTCGACTTCCGCACCGACCAGTTTTCGCTTGGCCTGATCCTCTACGCGCTGGCAACCGGGAAGCTGGCCTTCGCCCGCCCCAGCGCGGTTGAAACCATGGCCGCCATCATCCGCGAAGATCCTCCTCCCATCGAGGAGAAACTGCCCGCGCCCCTTAAATGGATCATCGATCGATGCCTTGCCAAAGAACCCGAGCAACGCTACGAGTCCACGCGCGACCTGCACCGCGAGTTGCGCAACATGCGCGACCATTTCTCTGAGGCGTACAGCAGCTCAGGCTTCGCTCCTGTATCCGCACAAAGGAAGCGCCGTCCCTGGATCGTCCCCGCCGCCATCGGTGTTTGTTGCCTGCTGTTCGGCATCGTGCTCGTCTATGCGATCCAGCCTTTTGGTGAAGACATCGGGAATTATCGATACACGCCGTTTGCCGGAAACGCATACGGTGCTGTTTGGTCTCCGGATGGCAAAGCGGTGGCCTACGCAAGCAGCGTCAATGGAATTGACCAGGTTTTCCTCCGCTACTTGAACTCACCTGTCCCGGTGCAACTGACTCATGAGAAGCAGTCCATTCGACCGGTAAGATGGTCGAGCGACCGCAGTCACCTGATCCTCATAGAATCCAATGGCAGCAACCAATCGCCACCGTTGAAACTGGTGTCGGTGGCTACGGTCGGCGGCGACCTCGATCCAGTCATGACCTTCGATTGCATTTCATGCGATCTGTCACCGGATGGAAAAGCCTTCGCGACCCTGCTGCCGCGCAAAAACTCGGGAGATACCTACAAAATTGCCGTTTCCGATCCCCTCGGCTCCCCTATGCGAACCTATGCGCCTGACCCATTTGCCAGCAAAGAGGTCTATGACCAACCGCAGCTTGCGTTTTCACCCGATGGGAAAAAGATTCTGTACTTTCGTGCCGGAGACGCAGGGAAGGAAGAAGCGTGGTTGCTGCCGTTCCCTGCCGGGAGCGCGACCCCTAAGCCTGTCCTCCAAGCCCTGCCGAGCCTTTCACGGACCCCCACATTTTCCTGGATGCCCGACAGCCGGCACGTCGTGGTGGCACTGGCAATGGAACAGAGCTCTCCCCTCCATCTTTGGATGGCGGATACCGTGTCTGATTCCCTCACGCCGATTACCACCGGCAGCGTCCCCGAGGGCTCTCCTGTGGTCGCACCGAGCGGGAGAAGCCTCCTTTACGAGCAAACCACAACCAGTTTCGATGTCGTATCCGTTTCACTCGAAGATGGCTCTGCGAAGTCCATCGTCTCGTCGGGCCGGGCTGAGAACATGGCCGCATGGTCCGCCAAAGCCGGCACTCTGGCATGGGTCACCAATCGAAACGGCCCCCCCGAAATATGGGTGCGCACCCCGGATCATGTCGACCGGCCCACGGTCACAGAAGCGGATTTTCCGGATGGCCGCAACAGGTGGCTCATGAATCCAGCTCTCTCTCCCGACGGCGAGAGGTTGATCTTCACAAGATCGCCCAGCGATGGCGTTTCCCGCCTGTGGATCATCTCCCTGGCCGGCGGCGCGCCCGTCAGGGTCACCAACGCAGAGCCAACCTTGGAATGGGCTGGCGTCTGGTCGCCCGACGGCAGCCGGTTCGCCTACATGCAGTCAATCGCCGACAATGGCTCCCTGATGGTGGTCAGAACCAGCGGCAATGCGAAGCCCGTTGAAATCGCAAAGAATTTGGATCCCTTTCTTTCCGACTGGTCACCCACAGGCGATTGGATCACCTGTCGCGACGACGCGGGCTGGCACATGGTTTCCCCCGACGGCAAGTCTTCGAAGTTTCTCGGCAAGATCGAGACTTCCTATCTCGTGTTTTCCAGGAACGGAAAGCTTCTATACGGAATCCGTACCGGCGAGACGGAAGCGGACCAGGACCGCGCCACGCTCTTCTCGCTCGATCCCGTTTCGCTCAAGCAACGAGTGATTAAAGAACTCGGCCCGGAACTGCGCCCCGCATCCCAATTGAACCCCGGAATCCGATTCAGTCTATCCGCAGATGGGAAAAGCATCGCTTACACCACGGCGCAAAGCAGAACCGACCTCTGGATGCTGCGCGGTTACCGCCAGCCCGGCTGGTTGGGCCAATTCACGTTGAGCCGATTCTCCTCGCACCACGAATAACCATCCGTGGCCCGCCGCGCGACTATACTGAGGTCGCGATGAAAACCATCAGCCGCCGCAGATTTCTTACCACCGCCACGCTTTCCGCAGCCGCCATCAGCCTTCGCGCACAAGTCCCGGCATCAACGCAGGTCACGCTCAAAATCCCCGCCGAAGCCACCGGCCCCCACATGCCCGCCGACTTTGTCGGCCTCTCCTATGAAGTACAGCAGCTAACCGACCCGAGCTTCTTTTCCGCCGCCAACGCCAGCCTGATCCGCCAGTTCAAGGCCCTTGCGCCGCGCGGCGTGCTCCGCCTGGGCGGAAACACCAGCGAGTTCGCCTGGTGGAAGCCCACGCCCGAATCTCCTGAACCCCAGCATCCGCAGACCCGCGAAGTGGAAGGCGAGCCCAGGGCGCAGTATTACGCCGTGACAGCGGAAGCAATTCGCAACCTGGCCGGGTTTCTGAAAGCCGCAAACTGGACCTGCCTCTACGGCATCGGCATGGGAACCAACACCCCTGATCGCGCCGCCGAGGAAGCAGCGTTTGTGGCCAAGACCCTCGGCGAGAGCCTGCAATACTTCCAGATCGGCAACGAGGCCGATCTCTTCGGGCACCATCTCCGCGACCCGAAGACCTGGTCCGCAAAAACATATCTCGACGAGTGGCTCACTCTTGCCCGCGCAGTCACCGCCCGCGTCCCCGATGCAAAGTTTGGCATGCCTGACGTTGCCGCGAATGTCGGCTGGCTCACGCAAATCGCCGATTCATGGCCGTCCATCCAAAATCCGCCCCACGTCACGACTCTCACGCATCACTACTACTTCGGTGGCCCGGCCACCAACCCCGCAGTCAGCATTCCCAACCTGCTCAAGCCGGAAACCATGGCCAAAGTGCAGAACACCGCCACCATTGCAACGGCCGCCGCAAGCAAGATGGGCGCCCGCGTGCGCATGACCGAAGGCAACACCTGCTATCGTGGCGGCAAGCCTGGCGTCTCCGACGTCTTCGCGGCGGCCCTGTGGTCTGCCGATTATTCGCTGCTGCTGGCCAGCAATAATTATTCCGGAGTCAACCTGCACGGCGGAACCGGGAAATCTGTCGCCAACTCCGTCGGAGGCTTTCTGCCGGGCGACGTCCTGCTCAAAGACAGTGGGCAAACCCCTGCGCAGATCGCCACCCATCCCCACCCTTTTTACACGCCCATCGCCACCTTCGACTCGGACTACAGGATGGAGCCCGTAGCCTACGGCCTCAAGTTCGCCGGATCGTTCGCGGGAGCCACGTTTCTACAGGGCGATTTCACGGCCCAGCTTCAAACCGCGGGAGTCGACGCCACCGCCTATGCCGCCAAACTCCCCGATGGCAACGTGTCTGTCATCGTCCTCAACAAGGACGCGCAGCAGGATGTGACCATCGGGTTGGATTTCGGGCCGGGTAAAACAGCAACGCTGGAGACCGAAACGCTGCACGCCCCTGCCCTCGATAGCCGGGAAGCTAACATCACTCAGTCCCCCGCACACAGCCACGTCCAGGACGGCAAATGCACCGTGACCGTCCCCCACGCCAGCGCCCTCCGCCTGACTCTCAAATGAAACGTCATCGGATTCCGGTCAAACGAGGTCAGGTCGGAAAGCCATGGGAATGGGGCCGGTCCAGCATCCGCTATGGAACGGGGAAGTCGGAGCGGTAGAGCTTGGACCGCCGCGCGGAGCGAAGGGCCGCTCGATCCAAGGACTTATCCGCTGCATCGCTCGAAACCTGCAGTACCCGCCTATTCGATGCAGGTGCAGGCCTGGGTCATCCGCCAAATTACGGCGGCGGCATTTCACTGCTTATCGGTATCAGCGTGAAGCTTCTCCATCGCCGAGGCGGGACCGGGATCCGCTGATGCATTCTGGAAAGTTGTCGGGAAATTGTTGCTCTTCAGCAGCGCCTGGAACCGGGGCTCGTCCTTCAGTGGGGCCCAGACCCCTCGAGATCGCAAAATGAGGATACCCGCCGAGACGCCCGAATCATGATGTGCATAGGCCTCTTCGAGCAGGTCCAAAGCCTCTTGCTTTTTACCCAGCCGGACGCACGTGACCACCAAACGCCATACTGGAAATCTCCCCTCCGCGTGATATTTCTCTTCTTCTGTATACAAGCTCTGCAGCAGTCCGCGCTCGCCTCCCCGCGCGTACCCAGCCCGTGCCGAGGCGATGATTTCCTTGAGCACCGGATCGCTCTGAGTTTCCGCTGTCTTTTCGCCTTCCGCCAGATACGCTGGGTAATCCCCCAGTTCAAAATCTAAGTTCATCTGGTAATTGTGAGGCGTGCTGAGCTCAGGGTGGGAGCGCTCCACTTCCTTGAGAAGTGCCAAGCCCTCCTCCGTTTTGCCCGCCCGGGACAAAATCATGCCCTTGTCGGCAAGAATTGAGTGAGAGCCGGGATCCAGTTCCTGAGCTTTGCTTATCTCCCCCAGGCTCTCGGTCATTCGCCCTTCTGTTGAGAGCACATTGGCAAACCATTTGTGGGCTAATGGATCCGTGGGATTCAACTCGATGGCTCGACGAAACTCTTTTTCTGCGTCTGCAAAATTCCATGTCCCAAAGTACTCGGCAAAGGCCAGGGCCCGATGCGCCTCGGGCAAGGAATCGTCCAACTGCACGGCCCTCCTGGCCGCACCAATGGCTCTGGAGTAGAAATCGGCTTGGGACATGGTGGAGTATATCCGCAGCATATCGTAGGTATCCGCCAGGCCCGCATAGGCCTCGGCGCTGTTGGGATCGTGCACAATGGCTTGGGTAAAGTCATCCAGCGCACGGTTCAGGCTGTCGGGAGTTCGCTGATTCCACTCATAGCGGCCTTTGAGGTATAGCTCGTGCGCGCGAGCCTTCTCTGCATCGGAAACCGCCGCCGAACCAGGATGAACGGACGCCGCCTCCTTTGCGCCAAACATCGAAGAAATCCGGTGCTGGATTCCACTTAGGGCGGATCGAGGAACCACGACATAGGCGGCCGCGCCTACCGCTGCTGCCGCGAGGATTCCAGCAAACACCGGTTTCCAGCCCCGCCTCAAGCCGTACTGATCGATTTGCAAGTTGCCGGCAGTCGCGATTGGCTGGGCGTCCTCGAACCCTGAAATCGCCCCGGCGATCGCAGAGTTAGGCCTGCCGTTGCTGGGTATTTCGTTTCCCGCCGCCGGCTTCGCTGTGTCCTCGCCAGCCTCACTAGCATCCAGGCCCTGAGCACGGCGCGACTTCAGCCATTCGTCCAGTTCGGCGGCGTAAGCATAGACTGCGGTCCGTCCGGCGCCCGGCGCGCGATGGGCGGGCAGCCCCCGTTCCATCTCCCAGCGCCTGACTGTCTTTTCGCTTTTGCCCAGATAGGCGGCAATCTCCTTCCAGCAATCGAGGCGGCTTCCACGAGCCGGATCTTCGATGCTGTCCCAGTCTGGTGTAGTCGGGGCCAAACCTAAACTCCAATCGTGGCTTCTGTCGTGAGATGACCGCTCATGTCCGGTCACAACGCTTGATCTTTGCTTGAATTCCCATCATTATCGCATCAACCGAGCGGACCGGCAAAGCTCCTGCTACCGAGAGCCAGGGGAATTGCATTTGGAATTTTCTTGACATCCGATTTGCAGAAAAAGCCCGAGCCTGTCTGAATTCGGATTTGCCCCATCTTTTGCCCGCCGCGGCGGACGAATCGACGGGAAACACTTTTCCAGGGGCTTGGTCTTTCCCCCGAGCTGACTCCCGAAACCCGCTCTCTCCATGGAGAATTCAATGTCGATGATAAAGACCGTTTCGAAGACTCTGCTGGTCGCGGTTGCGGCCTTGCCAATCGCGGCTTTTGCCGGCCCGATCAACATCAACTTCAGCTCGCTCTCGCAGCCTGGGGCCAGCTATAACGCAGTGGGAGCCAGCGTAACCGAACAGGGTTTCACGGTTGCGGGCACGTCGCTCTACACCTGGGGTGCGTCGAGCCCGAGCCTCCCCAGCTTGAACACCGCCGACACCTCTCTCTTCGACTTCTTCGCGGGCAACGGCGACCAGCTGACCGCGGCTGGAAACGCACCGTATTCACTCAACTCGATTGACCTGGCGCCGTTGATCGTGGGCGGCAGTGGGACGTTCGATGTGACGTTTACCGGCACCTTTGCCGATAACGCAACCATCAGTCAAACGTTCACCGTCAACGACTCACCGGACGCATTGCAGACGTTTGACTTTTCAGGCTTCAACAACGTGGTCAGCGTTTCCTTCACCCAGGGATCGAATTCAGGGTTCTTCGGAGCTCAGAGTACCGCCTATCAGTTTGACAATATTGACGTGACGGCGGCCGGGTCAGGGACATCGCCCGCACCGGAGCCGAGCAGCCTGCTCCTCCTAAGCAGTGGTCTTGTGGGGCTGGTAGAAGCAGCGCGGCGCAAGGGTGCTCTGCGAGTTTAGGCGGGTGGCCCATGTCTCATCCGCCGCGGCGGATGAGACATGGGAGACAGCGAACCTCAATGGGCGGTCCAAATCCAACCACCTCCAAATAAATGGTTACCCCAAGTCTCCTGTCTGCGACCTAGGAAGGATTGCGGCCCGAAGGCGGCACGTTGGGAAACGAATCTCAGCCAGAAGCGCTATGATGCCCGGACAATCTCAAATGCCCGCATACCACGCATATCCATATTCCGGCGAGACCGAGCCCAGTCCCTTCCCAAAATTCTTCATTGAGTCGGTGACCGTCAGCTTGTTGATGAACTTCACGTTCTTATAGCCGAGCTGCCGTGGCACGCGCATGCGCAGCGGGCCGCCAAACGGTGCAGGAAGGTCGCCGTCGTTCATCCCCCAGCTCAGCAGCGTCTGGGGGTGCCGCGCGTCGGCCATATCGATGCTGTCCCACGTATCGCTTTCGATGGAGAAGTACACAACGTAGCGCGCCTGCGGCAAGACGCCGACCTCTCGTAGAACCTCATGAAGCGGCGTCCCAATCCACTCGGCAATGTACGACCAGCCCTCTTCGCACACCACTTCCGTGATTTGGCTGCGCACGGCGAGAGTCCGCAGATCCGCCACAGAAAACGTTCCCGGCCGCGCCACCATCCCATCCACCGCAAGCCGCCAATCCCGGAACCCGCCCGCCTGCATCCGCTTGAACGCGTCCGTATAAGGCTCGACTGGATTGGCAAACGGCGTCTTCGAAATCATGGAGCGTGAAAACTCGCGCGCCGTCGAGTGCCTGGTCAAAAGCCGTTGCGCCGCGTAGTTCAGCGTCTCGCCCGGGCCGTAGACTCCGCAATGATCCGGCGGAATCAGTCCATAACGGCGCGCCATGCGGTCAGCCACACCCAGGCCCGTCAAGCCCGCCGCTGCGGCAACCCCCGTGGTGATCAGCTTGCGTCGTGAGAACTTGTTCATAGTCCCTCCCGTCGTGCCGCCACGCGCCCCGTAATCATGGCCCGCATCCGGCTCTTGAATCCCCCCAGAATCACCATCCCCACGTGGACGACTAGAAACGCCACCAGAAATCCAGTGATAATGAAATGAAGCGTGCGCGCCGACTGCCGTCCGCCCAGCACATCCACAAACCACGGAAATGCAGAATTAAACGCCGGAGAAAGCGCCAGCCCCGTCCAGATCACCAGCGGAAACAGCACGAAGATTACCGTCAGATACGCGATCCGCTGCAATGCGTTGTACGAGTGTGCCTCAGCTTCATCCGGCCGCGCGCGGCGAAGGTACCTCGCAATCACCGCCCAATACGCCTGCCAGGTTCGATCGCTCCGCGCCGGCAGCAGGTTCTTGCGGAAGTGTCCATTGAGCAGGCTCGCGATTCCGTAAACCAGGCCTGTCAACACCAAAACCCACGCCGCCTGGAAGTGCAGAGCCCTACTCCATCCATTCTGGTCCGGCATCACAAACCCATATCCCGTCGGAACCGTCCCTCGCGACGCGGGAATCGGAATCGTGAACAGCGGATGCATGTTCACATTCCCCGTTTCACCCCAATAAAACCGCGGGTGAGAAATCACGATCTCCCCGCCCGTGATGAGCAAGGCTAAGAAGGCGATGACCGTGAGCCAGTGTGTCACCCGCACCAATGCGGAATGACGGGGAGTCCGCGTTTTAGGCACAGCGCTGACGGTGGACACACGCGCAGAATACCATACCCTTCGCCGCGGTCTGTTTGGTGGGGTAGTGTCCCTGGGGCGCGTTGCTGGTTACTCCCCTGATTTGGGAAGCTCAAAGTCTATTCTCTTGAAGTCGCTAGCGGCGAGCAGGATTTTTGTGAGGGATCGGGCTGCAGCTGGAGGCGGAGCAGAGATTTGGAACTCGAACGAGCAATTGACGAAGAGGATGGCGCGAACCGGGATTATTGCGCGGCCTCGGTAGATCACATGGACGCGGTCGAGAATCAGGACAGGGGGCATATGCTCACTCTGTAGGAGTTGGAAAAGTTGCATGAATTGTGGAGCGGCGTCATCCAAGACAAATGTGCACCCATGTATCACGATCTGCATCGCGGGCATTCTTGAGAATGAATTGTTTGGTTCGCAAATTTCAGGATTAGCTGCGTTTGAGGGAGAAGATCGGTAATTAATCAACTCCGCCGCAGCGGGCCATACGGAATTTGAAACGGAAGGCTCACTACTAATCGCAGCGACGTTTTTCCCGTAATTCTCAAGCACTTGCGGACTCAATTTAATGCTCTCAGAACTAGCTAATTGCATGAGGCTATGTGCACGTCCGAAATCTTCCTCCAACTCACTTTTTTGGGTTCCCGGCAGAGGAATGGGGAACGCACGCTCTAATGCCTCTTTCAAGAGCCCGTCGATCTTGTTGTTCGTTTTCTGATCACCGATTTTAAGGTCCGCTACATCGGACTTGATGCCATGTATGTCGCCAAGAATGTCTGCGATTTCGGCTTTGATGACGTACCGCATCCCGGCGAATAATGCTGCAAACACGACGACGACGCTAGCCGATGGAACGATCCATCTAACGAGAAACTTGCGAACTTGTTCAGGTGTCATAATAGGATCTTGAAGTGCCAAAACGAGGGCTAAATCTTGCGCCGGCGTACCCCCAGTGATTCTCTTACGGAGGGCGTTGCCCGACGCCAGAAAGATGCACCACAATCGACCCGCTGGCAGGCCGGTTTTCTTGTGCCTTGAATACTATTCCAAGGGGCCTATTGAAGCAATTCTTATACGACCACAGAGGGATCGGACAGTACCCGCG
>JBEKFD010000079.1:0-18234 GCA_050013495.1 Occallatibacter sp.
GCCTGGCGCGAAAAGATCTTCAAGCAAATAGTTTGCGCGCAGTTCTTCCGTGGACATTCGGGTGTAGCGGACTTCGTCGGCGAGTTGGAGGATCTTCATGGCGTTCCCTGTAATTGCGAGTTGCAAAAGTCTGACAGTCGGGACGAGTAAGTAGCGGACGAGCTGCTAAATTGATGTCCGGATTGTCGAAGCGATTGGATGACCGAGGAATACCGGACCAATGTGGCGGGCGAAAAGGTTCCCTGTTACGTTCTTTGCAATGATCCGTTCATTCGATTCAAGCAGATCGAGATACCGATTGCCGAGTTTCGCGGCGACCTTGAACCCAACGTGCAGCAACTGCCGGAAGCTCGGGTTGTACGCTGGCGACCTCGCATTGTGGCGCAGGGCCGCGGTGAATTCAGCAGATGACCAGTGAGCGACCTCAACCGGCGCGGGAAGCTTGGCGGGATCTATGTCGATCACTGTCGCATAAGGCGCGCATAATTCTGCCGAATGGGCAAATGCATCCGCGTAGATTTCCTTTGCAAGCGCGAGACCGTCCCCGCCTGATTCAGCGAACCCGATGACTTCTTCAAGCCAGGTAGTGCCCGCGGTTTTGAGATGAACACCGACGGAGTGCTCCCTAATAGCCTCATGAATTGCGGGATAGATAGAAAATTTGTCGCTCCCCGAGTGGATGCTGAGTTTAAGGTTAGAACACAATCCATATGTCTCAATCGCGTGCTGAATGGCGCCGACGTCAAGAGCGATTTCGCGGGCAAATTGAGCAGTGTCGCCAACATAGTCAACGCCTTTGTTGAACCGGCCGCTGAATTTTGGGGCGATGGTCTGGATGGGTATGGATTCATCCCCGACAGCAGCGAGAATGATGAGCAGTTCGGCTGGGGTCTGTGCGGAGTCTGTCTCATCCATTGATACTTCTGGAATGAATTGCCCTTTCCCCTTTGAAGCTTCGATTCGCCGATAGATTCTGCCTGCTTCTTGAATTGCGAAGAGGAATTTGGTTGCAGTGCCGCGAAGCAGGCCGGGCGTGATTTCAATGGGTTGCCCAGAAGACGGCATTGAGATGGCGCCGAGAAGTTCAGGGTGACGGCGCACGAATTGGTCAATCGAATCGGCATCGGTGGGCTTCCCGATATAGTCGGCAACATCGATGGTATAAAAATCGCAAGCTGGAAGGAAACGATCGACTGTCGTCAGGTTGATGTGGTCCGCGTCGCAAAAATAGGGAAGCTTCCAACCGAGCTCGGCGACGGCAGCATCGGCCGCTGCGCGAACGGATGCGGGCTCAGAGCCGATGATCGTGTGTTCGCGATTGGACTTGTTCCATACGGGTATGACGTCGACGCCGGCATTGGCTGCGAGAACGCATGCTTGCAGCTGCGCCTTGGCTTGGTGGCCAAAACGGTCGCCCACACCGATTGAGAATTTGTCGAGGCTGATCATAAATTCTCCTCTCATGTCAGAGCATCGTTTTGCAAAGCTATAAGTGGTGCGGCGCAGGCAAAGGCGCGCATACTGTTCAGTGCCTCAATTCGCATCTACTCTTTCACCTTGATTACCAGTGCGCTGTAGGTGGTTCCCGGGGCGATGAGCAACTGGTGCGGCACGCCCGCGGGAACGTGGACAACATCCCCGGCTGCAATGGATTGAACCGTCCCGTTGCGAATGCCGGATCCAGTAGATTCGCCGTCGCTGCCCATGCGGGCGCGGATCAGTTCGCCGCCGGTGACGAGCGTTGCTTTGCCTTCCATCACGATCATCACGTCATGGAAGTGGGCGTGAACCTCTGCTCCCCCACTTACCGTTCTTTCCGATAGTTTGATTGCATGCGTTCCATAGTCTCCGAGCGTTGAGCCGCTGCTGCCTTTGGCTCTGCCCAGCTCAGCGAGTTGCACGAGTTGGACGTGAACACTGGCCGCAGAAAAGACTTCCGCTTTGCCGTGTGATTGCGCGGTGCAGGGGAATGCGAAGATAGCTAGGGCAATTGCGATTGCAAGCTTCATGGGGCCCCCTGGGGTTTGAAGTTATGGTCTTTCAAATCTGCTTTGACGGAATATACGATTCTTGCTGCCGATACCGCTCTGAGTTCGAACTGAAGCTAGTATAGATGATAAAGTTCCGAGAAGGGCGTTCTTCAAAGCAAAGTGTCGTGCATAACGAGAGCCACGGCGCTTCGCAATCGTGCTTTGTTTCCCTCCTGCGCAGGCCGGATTCGGGGAACTGTGGCCAATGGCTGGCGGCGCATTGCCGACTCAATCAATGGGCCGGCGATATGCCAGATGGTTGTGATATCGCCTACGACAATAATCTCAGAGGGCGCGAGCGCCGATGAGATCATGTGCATGCCGCGGCCCAAAGCGGCGCACATTCGATCGATGGCCCGCCTACCTGCCGGATCACCATTCTCGACTAACTTGAGAAGGTCCTCAAATGAGGGCGAAGGTTTGTTCGCAAGTTCCGCGTAGTAACGCAGGCCGGCAGGGTTAGCGGCGAGGGTTTCCCAGCAGCCTCTGCTTCCACATCCACAAGGCAATCCATTGGGGTCCATCTGGACGTGGCCGAACTCACCCGCGGAGCCTCCTTCTCCACGCAGAATGCGGCCGTTAGCAAAGATGCCTGTCCCCAATCCCTCTGAGACATTGACGACAACAAGGTCGTGCATTCCGTCGCTGTCGCCAAACCAGACCTCAGATAATGCGCAGGCGTTAGCCACGTTGTCGGCAACCACGAGCAGCCCCGTTGCTTGTTCTACGCGGGACTTGATGTGTGCAATGGGCCAGCGGATATTGGGCGCAAAGATGGGTTTGTCGTGACGCGATTTTCCGGAAAATGACTTGTCCGCGCTCCGGTCAAGCCGGCCGGGCAAGCTTATACCTATGCCGTCGAAGGAACGATCTCTGTTAGAACTTATGATTTCCTGGATGGCGCCCACTATGGTATCGATCACTTTTTGCGGATCTTCTGGAAGAGTTATAAGGCATTGAGTAAGGATTGTGCCCCCAAGGTCCGTAACAGCCAACGTTGTCTGTGATGGATGAATATCCAGGGCAAGCACACCACGCTGACTGTTGACATTGAGGAAAGTTGGTCTGCGGCCACGGGGCAGGCGGCCCATTGACCCTTCAACAACCCATCGTTCGGCAAGTAACTCTTCCACAATGAGTGAGACGGTGCTTCTTTGCAGGCCGGATACACGTGCCAGGTCTGCCCGAGAGATCGGCTGCCGGGTGCGGATCTGATTAAAGATAAGGTTACGATTAATCTGCCGCGGTATTTTATTCGACGCACTTACCTTGTTGGTGAAGGAGAAGCGAGGCGCCGGCGGCTTGGAACGGTTCTCCGATTTGTCTGGCATGGTCGGCACTTTATCCTGTAGAACTTATGATCGCCCGCTAGCCACAGCTAAGCATTGTAAGTTGTGGAGGAAACGCGGCCGCCTCGGCCGGTCCAGTTAGTATGAAAGAATTGTCCTCTCGGGTGATCGGTGCGCTCGTAAGTGTGCGCGCCGAAGTAGTCGCGTTGGGCCTGCAGTAGATTGGCGGGTAAGCGCGCGGTGCGATACCCGTCGAAGAACGCCAGAGCAGTGGAGAAGGCTGGAGTGGGCACGCCTAACTCGACTGCGTGAACGATAGCCTTCCGCCAGGAGGCTTGGTACCGATTGAGGGCGCTGGAAAAGAAGTTGTCGAGCAATAGATTGTCGATGGCCTGGTTCTTGTCAAATGCTTCTTTTATCTTGCCGAGAAAGCGGCTGCGAATAATGCATCCGCCACGCCACATGAGCGCTATTCCGCCCATGTTGAGCGTCCAGCCGTTTTCCTTGGCGGCGGCCTTGAGCAGCATGTAACCCTGCGCGTAAGAGATGATTTTGGAGCAATAGAGGGCGCGGCGCACGTCTTCAATGAAGGCAATGCGGTCACTCTCGACGACCCTGGCGGCAGGGCCCTCGAGGATCGAGGATGCAGCCATTCGCTCCTCCTTCAATGCGGAGAGGCAACGCGCGAATACTGACTCGCCTATGAGAGTTACGGGCTGGCCAAGATCGAGCGCACTGAAGATAGTCCATTTGCCAGTGCCTTTTTGTCCGGCGGTATCCAGAATCTTGTCGACAATGGGCTCTCCCTCTTCGTCTTTCTTGGCGAAGATATGGCTTGATATTTCGATTAAGTAACTGTCCAATTCGCCTTGATTCCAATCTGTGAATACCTTGCTCAGGTCGTCGGCATTCAGGCCGAGCCCGCGCTGCATCAGATCGTAGGCTTCGCATATTAGCTGCATGTCGCCGTACTCGATCCCGTTGTGCACCATCTTGACGTAGTGGCCCGCGCCGTCCTCGCCAACCCAGTCGCAGCATGGGGTTCCGTCTTCGACTTTGGCGGCAATGGACTGGAAGATACCTTTGACGTGAGGCCACGCCGCGGGATTGCCTCCTGGCATAATGGAGGGTCCGAACCGCGCGCCCTCCTCGCCGCCTGACACGCCCGTGCCGATGAAGAGAATGCCCTTTGCGGCAAGATCCTTGGTGCGGCGGTTGGAGTCAGTAAAGAGCGAATTACCGCCATCAATCATGATGTCGCCGGCTTGAAGGTACGGGAGCACGTGGTCGATCATCTGATCGACGGTGTCGCCAGCCTTGACCATCAGCATCACACGCCGCGGGCGCTTGAGCAGGCTGGCGAACTCCTGAATGGAGTGGGCGCCCACAACCTCGGTGCCTTTCGCTTCATTCGCAACAAAGTCATCCACCTTGGAAACGGTCCGGTTGAAAACAGCGACCTTGAAGCCGTGGTCGTTCATGTTGAGGACAAGGTTCTGTCCCATGACTGCGAGGCCGATAAGGCCGATGTCACATGATGCGCTTGGCATAGAATCTCCGTGGAATTACTGAAGCCGCTATTGCGATCTTATTGGTTTACCCCGCTCGCGAGGAAGCCTCCATCGACAACCAGGGTTTGCCCGGTCACGAAAGACGCCGCATCTGAGGCAAGATAGATGGCTGCGCCGACAAGTTCTTCCGTCTTTCCGAAGCGGCCCATGGGTGTACGCATCAGCAGTTCCTGGCCGCGTGGTGTGCTGTCGAGTAACTGAGCATTAAGTTCTGTCCGGAAGACCCCTGGCGCAATTGCGTTGACGGTAACGCCCTTCCTTGACCACTCAACGGCGAGAGATCGCGTGAGCGAGGCAACGCCCGCTTTGCTGGCTGCGTATGCGGCCACTTCATTCAGAGCCACAAAGCTGTTCAAAGAGGCGATGTTGACGATTCGGCCGTAACCGCGTTCCAGCATGTGCTTGCCGAAAACCTGGCATGCACGCAGCGTTCCAGTCAGGTTGGTATCCAGAATCGCCGTCCACTCTTCTTCCGCCATCGTGAGCGTTGGCGTTCGCTTGATTCTCCCTGCGCAGTTGACGAGGATATCGACTTTTCCGAAGCGTACGAGCGCTTCTGAGAGAAGGCTTTCGAGTGAGCCACGGTCGCAAACGTCCGAAGTTAGCCGAAGGGTTTGGCGGCCAATCTTCTCGATCTCGGTTGCTGTCTCATCCACCTGCTGCTGGCGGCGCGCTGTGGCAATAACATGGGCGCCGGCTTGAGCAAGACCGAGTGCGAGCGCACGTCCAATGCCGGATGTTCCCCCCGTAATGACGGCGACCTTGTCGTTCAAATCAAGAAGCTGCGAGCTCATGTCCCTTTCCTTCTAACAGCCGGCTGCTGTGCGCCCAAAGGCCCAGACCTGGATTGGCGATAAAGAACACATCTTCGCCGTCTATGCGGTTGTAACCGTGCGACATGGATTCTGGATTGTAACGACTTAGCATCGAATTGAGTTCGCCATAGCAGAATCCGACGCCTTCCACCTCTTCGCGTGTGAGGTGTCCTGGGCACCACGTGATATTGAAGCGGCCTTCGGAGGAGGCATGGATAAGATGGGCAGCGGCACTTAGGTCGCTTGCCAGATCCGCGTTGGCCTCGACTGCGGCCAGTGTTGCCGGCGTGCCGTGATAGCCGTATTTGCGAATCAGTGCGTCGATTGCCTTATCCTCACCGAATTCTTTCACGCCGGGGGCAAGGATGATTAACTCTGCACCGTCGGCGAGGGCCATACGAGTTCGGTAAACGGCCTTATTCCCGAGCCAAGTGGAATGAAACTCGCGGGGATCGAGATACACGACCGCTTTGTGAATGGGCTCGTCGAGGACCTCGAAATTGACCCTGAGACTCAGTTCCGCAGCCATGTGGAAACACTCCGGGTCATCGCCGATGAAAAGACCCCGCACGGCCAGCCCGCCTTCCGTCCGACGTGAAACAACAGTGAGAACGTAGACGATAGGCAGGTACCGGAGGAAGCGATCGGAGGCGTAATTGAGCACGGAGCGAACCGGGTTCTCCGCACGGCCCATGATTCGTTCCATCCCGTAGACCGCGCCCAGGTAATGGCTGCGGTTGATGCCTTCGCGGCCGCCGGTGCCGACAAGAATGTTCTTGGTGTAATTGGCCATTCCAATAACTTCATGCGGCACAACCTGTCCGATGGATAGAATGAGATCGAAGTCGCCGCGCGAGACCAGGCGGTTCACCTGTGCGGGCCACGCATAACTCAGTTTGCCTTCGGATTGCTCCCGAATGAATTCAGCGGGGACCTCGCCAAGAGTTTCTACATCGGTCCGCCAGTTATGGACGTGAAACAGGCTCTGCGGAACATCGCCGAACATGTGCGTAAGTTGATCCGGACGCATGGCGGTGTGTGTTCCGAGAGCGGGGAGAACGGCCCTGAGGCGGTCACCGTAGTATTGCCACGCGTAGTTGGTCAAATCGCCGGCGCGAGAGTGCTCGCGGCTTTGATCCGGCGGAACGGCCAGCACACGCTTGCGCGGGCCGAGTCTGGTGAGCGCTTCCACAAGCAGTTGCTGCAACTGCTCGGGAGAAAGATCGGTGTCGATGCCTCCCACTTCACAATAGAGACTCATACCAGCCCCTCTACTCTCTTCAGGCCAGGCGCGAGGAGGACAATGATTCCGAGAGCCAGAAGGTAAGCACTGCCGGCGATGACGAAAAGGCTGGCGTAATTGCTGTGCGTAAGTTGGAGAAGGTAGCCGACAAATATTGCGAAGAGAGAACCGGCCGCCGATCCAGCCATGCCGCCGATCCCGGTGACGGAGCCGACTGCCGAGCGCGGGAACATATCCGACGCAGTGGTAAATATATTGGCGGACCATCCTTGATGTGCAGCCGCGGCAAGGCTCAGCAAGCCGATCGCGGCCCACTCGGAGCTCAAGTAGTTGACGAGAATGATGGGGACCACCGCGCAGGCACAGAGGAGCATGGCGCCAAGGCGAGCGCTTGATGCGGAGAGGCCAAGCTTGCGAAGCGGGATGGGAAGCCATCCGCCGCCAATACTGCCAATCGACGACGCGGTGTACACCACAACGAGCGGCATTCCGACATGCTTCAGGTCGAGGTGATAACGCTTGCTGAAGAAATCAGGAAGCCAGAAGAGAAAAAACCACCAGATGGGATCGGTAAGGAATTTCCCAATTGCGAACGCCCACGTCTGCCTGTAGCCAAGCAATTTCCGCCATGGGGCCGCGGGACCCATTTGAGCAGCGGCCTCCTGATAGATATGGCGCAATTCGGCGCCGGTGAGCGTAGGGTGGTCCGATGGCTTGCGATATTTACTGAACCAGAGCAGGATCCAGGCGGCGCTAAAGAGGCCGGTAACCAGAAAGGCAGCATGCCAGTTGTAGTGGAGCGCCACCCACGGGACAATAAGTGGGGCCAGGATCGCGCCCATGTTCGCTCCCGAGTTGAATATGCCTGTTGCAAGCGAGCGCTCGCTCTGCGGGAACCACTCGGCCACTGTCTTGATTGCAGCGGGAAAATTGCCGGACTCGCCAAGGCCCAGGCACACGCGGGCGATGCCGAATTGAAACATTGAATTGACGAGCGCGTGGCCCATGGCCGAAAGGCTCCAGACTGCCATGATGCACATGTAGCCAATGCGCGTGCCCACTTTGTCGACGAAGCGCCCGGCAACCACTAATCCACTCGCGTAGGCAATTTGGAAGGCGGCCATGATGTAGCCGTAGCCAACCTCGGTCATGCCGATGCCGTGGTCTGCCACGCTCTGCATGAGTGTCGGCTTCAGGAGCGATAGAACCTGGCGGTCCATGTAGTTGATGGACGTTGCCGCGAAGAGCATGGCGCAGATGGTCCATCGTACACGCCCCAAGCGCCCGCCGGGAGGCGATTCTTCTTCGACGAGCCTGTTGGGAGCGATACTGTTCGCCATCGTCTCACTCCTTACAACCGATAAGCCTTTTTTACCAGACGATACGTCAGGTCGTGTGCTACTTCGAAAGCTTCGGCTTCTGCGAGGCGGTGTTCGGTGACGAGTTTGGCCAGGAATGCACAATCCATGCGGCGCGCAACGTCATGGCGGGCAGGAATGGATAGGAAAGCCCGGGTGTCATCATTGAAGCCGACGGTGTTATAGAAGCCCGCAGTCTCCGTGGTCAGCTCGCGAAACCGCAGCATGCCATCGGGGCTGTCGTGGAACCACCATGGCGGACCGAGGCGGAGACATGGATAGTGACCCGCCAATGGCGCTAACTCGCGGCTGTAAGTCGACTCATCGAGAGTAAACAGAATAATGGTAAGATTTGGTTCGTTGCCAAAGCGACTTAGCAACGGCCGTAGCGCATGTACATAGTTAGTTGACTGGGGAATGTCTGCGCCAATATCGCGGCCGTAGCGCTCGTAGAGCGCGTGGTTGTGGTTGCGCACGCTCCCCGGGTGAATCTGCATAACAAGGCCGTCTTCCACGCTCATTTGCGCCATCTCAGTCAGCATCTGGGCGCGAAAAAGTTCCTGCAGTTGTGCGTCGGCGGTGCCGGCCAGAACTCGATCGAAGAGCGCTGCGGCCTCGGCAATCGGCAAGTCCGCGGTTTGTGGAGTCGGATGACCGTGATCGGTCGCTGTGCATCCGAGCGAGCGAAATCGGGCGCGAGCTTTGCGCAGCCCGCTGAGATAGCCGGACCATGAGGCTGTATCCTCGCCGGTTTGACGGCCAAGTTCGGCGATGTTATCGGCAAAGCCCGCAAATTCCGGATCGACAACCGGATCGGGGCGAAACGTGGGCACGATGCGCGCCTTCCAATTCGATTCGCGGATGACCTTGTGATCAGCAAGAGAGTCGATGGGCGAATCGGTGGTGGCCAGTACTTCAAGATTGAATCGCTCGAAGAGGGCGCGGGGTAAAAACTCAGGGGTACGCAGTTTCTCTGAGATGATGTCGTAATAGTGGTCGGCCGTCGACTCAGAAAGGCGCTGGTTAAGGCCGAAAAGTTCGTGAAAGGCATAGTCGAGCCAGATGCACGTGGGAGTTCCGCGGAAAAGGTAGTAGTGGCTGGCAAAGATGCGCCAGACCTTACGGGGATCCTTTAACTCGGGCCGGCCAATTTCCAAGTCCTCAAGAGAGATGCCCTGGCTCAACAGCATGCGGTAGACGTAGTGGTCAGGCTGGACGAAGAGTTTAGCTGGGTCAGGGAACGGCTCATTCCTCGCGAACCATGCGGCCTGCGTGTGACCGTGTGGGCTCACGATAGGCAGCGCTCGAATGCTCGCATAGAGCGCCCTGGCTATCTTGCGGGTTCCGGGTTCAGCGGGAAACAAGCGGTCTTCGTGAATCAGCATTGCTTCAATCTCTGTCTTTCATGAGGCAGATTGAACTCAACGTCAGCCTCGATAATCCATGCCATCGAGAACGCCTCGCATATAAGCGAACGATTCGATGACACCCGCCATGGGATCGTCTCCGTGAATCTCGTACTCGAGATCGACGAAGCCCTTGTACTTTGTCTTGACGAGAGCTTCAAAGATCTCCCGAATCGGCATGATCCCTTTGCCGACAGCCACCTGGCTCTCCTTGTCGTTGAAATTAGTTAGGTCTTTGGCGTGCATGTTGAATAGTCGCGGTCCTACCTCGTGAATGGCCTGCACAATGTCAGTACCGGCGCGCACGGCGTGGCCGATGTCGATGCAGCAGCCCATGCGCGGGTCCATGTGCTTGACAGCCTTAAGAACGTCGAGCGGGGAGGGGAACACCTTGTCTTCCGGACCATGGTTGTGGATGGCGATGCGGATATCGTATTCCTTGACGAATTTCTCCAGTCGTGGCAGCGTTGCAGGAGCGGGATCGCCCGCGACGATGACCGAAATTCCGGCGCGCTTCGCGTATTCGAACTTGCTGCGGATATCAGCGTCTTCGTCCTTGGGGAAATAGACAACTCCTGCTGCGTGCAAAGAGATTCCCGCGGCGGCGTAATCGGCGAGCGCCTTGGCTTCCTCTCCCGGATCCATTGGAAGGTGATCCTTCACGTCCTTGGGATTGAGCCCGGTCACGTTAAGCTGCTTCATGAATCCGATCATCTGGGCGCGTGTGAAATTACGAAAGGTGTAACTCGCCAGGCCGAGATGAATAGGCGATGGCTTCCCAGTGGCCTGAAGCGGCTCCGCGAAAGAGGGAATTGCGCCATGGGTGACGCTGGCAGCGACGATCATTGCGGTGGATTGAACAAAAGTACGCCGTGAAAAGAATTGCTTCATAGGCCGAAACTCCTCGGGTTTTGCTGACCGTGGTTCCGAGTGATGCGAGTTAGCGAATGGCAAAAGCTCCGAGTTACAAATGCGGCGCCCAGCCGGGTTCGTATTCGCGCTCCCACATTTTCATTGCTGCATTGTCGTTCAGTATCTTTCCATCAGCTGTGTCAAGCGCCAGCGTGCGCTTGACCTCCCACGAAACGTTGGAGAGCTGCAGCATTGTAACTGCGACATTGCCAATGGAGACTGGTGCATTGAGTTTCTCGCCTTTACGAATTGCGGCGATGAAGTTGGCGAAGTGAAGGTCGGTCATGGAGTCGCGTCCAAGAGTGTCCGACGAGTCAGCCGCCTTGCCGGCTTTCACTTCGGACGTCTTGTTTCCCTTGAGATCGTAGACTTCGTATCCGCCGCGGTCCACGATCACAGAGCCAGTCGTTCCCATAATGCAGGAGCCGCGGTCTCGGCCATAGAACTTCATGCCCTGGCAGCATTTTCCTTCCCAGTCGATAAGCTTATCTTCATACTCAAAGCTGGTGAGCAAGGTGTCGTAGAACTGCCAATCGTCCTTAAAGTGGTAGCGTCCGCCGGAGGACGAAACGCGCTCAGGAAAATCGACGCCAAGCGCCCAGCGGCACACATCTACTTCGTGCGTGCCATTATTCAGCGTCTCGCCCGTACCCCAGATTTTGAACCAGTGCCAGTTATACGGCTGCACATTGTCTCTATATGTCTGGCGCGGCGCGGGCCCTTGCCACAAGTCCCAATCCAACTGCGCCGGCACTGGGGCTTCTTTGCCGATGCCAATGGATTTCCGCGTATTGCTATACCAGGCCTTCGCATAGTAAGCGCGCCCAATAAGTCCATTGCCGATCTTGTCGACCAATTCGATGGTATGCGGCGATGAGCGCTGTTGCGTGCCCATCTGCACCTGCTTGCCATATTTCCTCTGCGCCGCTACGAGCAGCGCGCCTTCCGCCGGATTGTGGCTGCACGGCTTTTCAACATACACATGCTTGCCGGCCTGCAAGCCGGCAATGGCCATGGGGGCGTGCCAGTGGTCGGGCGTGGCAATGGTGATGGCGTCAATTTCCTTCAGTTCAAGAAGTGTCCGAAAGTCCTTGTTCGTAGCGGGTGCTTCGCCCATTTCGCGTTCGGTTTCTGCCGCGAACTTCTTGAGCGTATTCGCATCCACATCGCAAACATGCGATATGCGCGCTGCGCTCTTGTTGGCCTTGAGTGAAGAAAGATGCGCGGCGGCGCGCCCATTGAGACCAATGACTGCGAAGTTCAGCCTGTCGTTCGAGCCAAGGATCTGCCCATAGCTCTTGGCGGTGGATGCGATGGCTAACCCTGCCGCGCCTGTTGCGAGAGTATCGAGGAATTCACGCCGTGTAACCAATGCTCTTCTCCATCAAGGTAAAGAAACCTGTTGCGTACCGATTGCTGTCGAAAATGCTCCAACCATTCAATAACTAGAGCGCGCCGGAATCCTGGAGGGATTTCTTCATGCCGGCCCAACTTACCCTGGTAGACTCTTCCGGCGTCGCCGCGCCGTGCCAGTGGGTCTCAAGACTAACGGCCTCGCGATAACCGATCTGACGCAACGCCCGGAACTGCGCCGTCCAGTCAATGATGCCAGTGCCCACCGGTGACCATTCGATCTTCCCGCTTGCGTCCTTGACGGCGTTCTTCACATGGCAGTGGTGAATGCGATTTTTGGGGAGGGTTTCCCAGCCGGCAGGGAAGGCATCGAGCTCTCCGCGCATGACAGCATTGGCCGGGTCCCAGTTAAGAGCGAAGTGCGGATTCTGAACTGCGTTGAGAGTGCGCGTAGCCTCCCGCCCGGTCGCGGTGTTGCACTCGAATTCATTTTCGAGAACCAGAACAATATCCTGCTTGGCCGCGATCTCCGCGGCCGAGCGCAGCTTTTCGTCGATGGCTGCGCGATAGGGAGATACATCGTCGATGCGCCAAAAGTCGAAGCAGCGCACCTTGCCGGTGTCGAATTGTTTGGCCAGCGAGATCGATCGCTCGAGCAACTCGTCCTGATGCTTGAATGCGACCTCAACTGCGCCGTGCATGTCGCCCTTCGATCCGTAGGGCGAGCGCGGCGCGCCAGGCCAGTCGGTCTTGAACAGCGGACTGGCGATATCCGTAACCTTGAGATTGTATTTCTCCAGAATCCTTTTCGCTTCGGCGACCTGGTCGTCGCCGATGTCCATGGTGTTCTTGCCCCACATGGAGCGAAGTTCAATCCAACCAAGGCCAAACTCATGCGAGACGACAGAACAGACGTGGTCGAAATCCTGCGAGATTTCGTCGTTGATCACGGAGATGCGGAAGGGGGAACTGGATGCCTGGGAACGGCCCAGTAACGGATACATGGCGCAAGCCCCGGTGGCGAGCGACGCTCGGGCTAGAAAATCTCTTCGCGAAGAGCGTTTCATGGGCCTCCTTGGACCCGCGCGTCGAAGCGGGTTGGTTCGGGTGTAAATTTGCGCCTGGAACTCGACGCGGGCGTCGGTCGTGCGGGAGTTCAGGCTCGAACGATAATTTGTTTGAATACCGAACTAACAGTATCGAGGCCGGCGAATCTTTGTCAAGGGGAAATGTCGAAAAATGCGCAAGGAAAGTCAGAGATTCGCCGTCTTGACGAGCTGTGTATCGACTTTCCCGCGCCAAACGGAAGGAGAGGGGAAGAGCCTTTAGAACAATTCGATCGCGGGCCGCGAATGGTCAGCGGAGGAACTGTTGCCGGCGACGCTCTGGTGAGTGATGGTCTGGCTTGCCATTCTGTACTGCTCAAAATGGCTGGCGAGGATCGACTTGAAACTCGGATGGATTGGTCCCTGCCAGCCTCGGTCGTCATGCAGTCCTGCCAGACAGAGCATGTGTTCGCGCATTTCAAGCAACGCGCCCCGCACATGCTCCATCCTTTGCCGCATCACATCCTGAAACTGAATGTGTCCCAAAGCCTGCGAAAGACGCTTTATGGTCTCCTCGTAGTTTGCGTCCACCTCGCCAATCACTTCAAGAAGGACGTGGCTGTTGGTGACGAATTCCAGCTGCATGTGGCCCAATTCGGCCATGAGAACGCTCATGTTGTTGTTTGCTCCATGCAATTCGATGGACGCCTTCACCTCATCCATTTCCGTGTAGACCCTTTTGCAGGTGGAGTTGATCTTGTCGGCGATGTCCGCGGCAGCCTTGGTTGAGAGCACGGCGAGCTTGCGGACCTCGAACGCGACGACCGCAAATCCCCGTCCTGCTGTGCCTGCCCGTGCAGCCTCGATCTCGGCATTCAGGGCCAATAAGCTCGTTTGTTGCGCAATCGATGTGATTACCTTAATGAGAGGAGTCAGAGCGCAGACTTCGCCGGCCAGGCTCTTGATGCGTTCATAGGTGGAACGCAGTTCGCTGTTCTGCTCTTTCAATTGCAGCTCGATGCCGGCGATGATCTGCTTGTTGTTTTCTACGCGAACTTCCGTCTTTTCCGTGAGGTCGTTGCCGCTCTTGATCGAATGGCTAATATGCTCCCTTTGCAGGTTCGACCTTTGAACAAGCAAAGCGATCTGCTCAATGACCTGGGTGACCTCGCGCTCGGACTCGATGAGCGAGTCGCCGATTTGATTTCGAATCACGTCGATGTACGGCTTGGAATCCTTGATCTCGTCTCTCATCGCGTTGTGGCGTGTGTCAACCTTCGAGAGTTCGGAATCCGTCAACTTTCCGATCTTCCCCAGCGCGGAAATTCCTTTGCGCGCTTGCGCAAGCTCCCTGAAGGTGACGAAGATAACTGGGACCACGGCGAAGAAACAAAGCAATCCGGCGACCCGCAACCGGAAAGGGATAAGGACCGGCCCCATCACGTAGGACAGAGTGAGCAGGAACAGCGCGGGGCGAAGCACCGCGGAAGCCAGCATGAGGAGAATCCTGCGGCGCGCGAGGCTCAGGCGATGGTTTCCGCGGCCTTCAAATCGCTCCTCGGATTGCTTTTGAGCATGGTCATCCGGGAGCGGGTAATTCCGTATCGAGTCTCTGGTAGTTGCCATGTCTCTCAGGCTCCCGGCAGCACTTTCTTGATTACTCTGACCAGGTCGTCGCCTGCCACGGGCTTGACGATCCATCCGGTAGCCCCGAGGCGCTTGCCTTCGTCGCGTTTCGACGCCTCGCTTTCCGTAGTCAGCGTGAGGATGGGTATGAAGCGAAACCCTCCCATCGCGCGCACTTTGCCGATCAGTTCCATGCCGCCCATGACGGGCATATTTATGTCGGTGAGAATGAGATTGGGCTTGAGGCCAGCGCTCAACTTATCCAGCGCGGCCTGCCCATTGCCGGCCGTTTCAACCTCAAAGCCATTCATGGTCAAGGTGGTCGTGAGACTCATCAGCATCGTGGATGAGTCATCGACAACAAGTACTTTCATGACCATTTGTGTACCTCAGAGTTGCCAAGGCGAAGAGATGCCCGGCCAGCAGTCTTTGGGGGTGATATGAGCCGCATGGTCAATCTATCGGCGGAAGCGGGAGGAAGCTTAGGCAGCATCTTCTCGTGCCGGTAAGCCGCGGGCAACGCCTCCGACGATCGCCAGGATGAAAAGCGATGTCCGGCTTCCGCGGAGACCTTTGTTGTCCTGGGCTGCCGAGGATCGTAATAGAGTAGGGAACCCGGTCAGCGGGCGCAGTGGAGCATGGCTCCGGCAATCGATTCCAGGGGCAGGATCTTGTCCACGCTGTTCAGCTTGATGGCTTCCTTGGGCATGCCGAAGACCACGCACGTGGCTTCGTCCTGAGCAATGGTCGTGGCCCCGGCCTGCTTCATTTCCAGCATCCCGCGCGCGCCATCGTCGCCCATGCCGGTGAGGATGACGCCCACGGCATTCTGTCCGGCGTACCGGGCTGCGGAGCGGAACAGCACATCGACCGAGGGACGATGGCGGCACACCAGCGGACCTTCTTTGACCTCGACATAGTAGCGAGCCCCGCTGCGCTTGAGCAGCAGATGATGATTCCCCGGAGCAATGAGAGCTCGGCCGCGAAGCACGGTGTCGTTCGATTCAGCCTCCTTGACGGTGATGTTGCATAGACCGTCGAGCCGGTTGGCGAAGGCACGTGTGAACAGCTCCGGCATGTGCTGCACAATCACAATGCCGGGAGTATCGGCCGGGAGCGTTTCAAGCAGCGTCTTCAGCGCCTCCGTGCCGCCGGTCGACGCACCGATAACCACCACCTTCTCCGTGGTTTCAACCATGGCCCGCGTGGCGGGAGCGAGCACGGCATCGGCGGTAAGCTTGGGCTCAACCGTGTGACTGGGGCGCAGGGCGCGCGGTCTGGATGCAGCCGCGGCTTTCACGGCGTCGCACAGAGCGATGCGCGAATCCTCGATAAACTGCTTGGTTCCCAGGCGCGGCTTGGTAATGATTTCCACCGCGCCGTATTCCAGTGCCCTGAAGGTGCTTTGCGCGCCCTCCTCGGCCAGGCTCGAGCAGATCACAACCGGGATGGGATGCTGACTCATGAGCTTCTTGAGGAAGGTAAGCCCATCCATGCGCGGCATTTCAATATCCAGCGTAATAACGTCGGGAACCTGCTCGCTGATCCGCTCCCCGGCTACAAATGGATCGCCCGCGGTGGCGATGACCTCGATCTCCGGATCGGAGGAGAGTACCTCGCTCAAGGTCTGGCGCACCACCGCGGAGTCGTCTACGATGAGCACGCGAATTCTGGACTTAGCCACAACTGCCGCCTCTCTGTGTTGTATGGTTCGATTGTGGACAGGGGTCTCTGGCGCACCCCCGGCGTTTAGAGCGAATGCCGATTCAGTTAAGCCTCTTGAGCAGAACTTCTCCGGTTTCGCTGTTGAATTTAATATGCACTCCTGAAGTGCCACCCAGGCTGGATGCCACGACCTGAAAGCCATGTTCCGCGAGCACGCGCAGCGCGGACTCGCAGTTGAGCCGGCCAACCGTAGGACGCGAGGCCGCATTGACCGTCAGCAGAACATCGCCGCCGCCGAAGATCTTTACCTGCACCTCACCAGGGCGCACACCGAGCGATGCGAATTGGGCGGCGAGGTCGCGGATGGAGAAATCCACATAACGACGGCCGCCGGCAATGCTCCTGTCTGCGGGCGGCTTGAGCGGGTAACTGGGCAGCATCGGATGACAAAGTGCGCCGATGCCCAACCGCGGAATGAAGAATGCAATGCCAACACAGGAGCCAAGAACGGTGCGTAATATCATTGGCTCTGTGACCAGATGCGATTCACCAGGCAGCACATAACGCTCCGGCAAAGCCTCATCGGGCTGCTGCATTGGTTTTCCGGTAGAGCGCAGGAGCCACCGGCGCCAGCGGCAGATCCATATCGTGCAATGTCTCTGAGTGCCCGACAAACATGTAACCGTCGGGCACAAGGTGATCGGCGAGCCTGCCCAGAATGCGCTCCTGCGTGGGCCGGTCGAAATAAATGATCACATTGCGGCAAAAGATAGCATCGGCCTTTTCCGCGATGCCATAGTCGGAGTCAATGAAATTCAGGCGGCGAAACTCGACAAGCCTGCGCAGTTCCGGAGACACGCGCACTTGCTCGGAACTGGAATCGCGGCTGCGCAGCAGATACTTGAGCTTGAACGCTGCGGGAACGGGAGCGACCACATCCTTGGTGTAGACGCCGCGATCGGCCTTCGCCAGTACCGTGGTCGAAACGTCGGTGGCCAGGATTCTGAAGCGGAAGCCGGGATGGGTTTGGGCATACTCGCTCAGCACCATGGCCAGCGTGTAGGGTTCCTCGCCCGTCGAGCAGCCCGCGCTCCAGATCAGCAGCGGCCTGCCCAGGCGATTGCGCGCGTTCAGGTCCGGGACCGCCTTCGCAATCAGATAGTCGAAGTGCTTCGGTTCGCGAAAGAAATCAGTCTTGTTGGTGGTGACAACGTCAATCAGGTGTGGAATCTCATCCTTGATGCCGTGGCGCCCAAACAGGGTGGCGCAGTACTCGCTGAACGACGGAATGTTCAGGGCCTTGAGGCGTCGCCGAATGCGGGCTTCAAGCATGGTCTTCTTTTCCGCATTCAGGTGGATGCCCGCCTCGTCGTAAATCAGTCCGCAAAGCCGGGCATAGTCCGGTGCCGACATGCTTTCATCGTGTGCTTTCATCGCGTGAATGGTGCGGCACATAACCGGTTCCAGTTGCCTGGGACCAGTGGAACCGCCCCAATTCCTTCCTTCAGGCGGCCACTTCCACCAGCTGTTTGTTGGGTACATCCTGCTTGCTGGGCACTTCCTGCTTGTTCGGCACATCGACGCGCACCGCCGTCAGTTCGTCGGCGGAGAAGACGCGATCGATGTCCAGGATCATGATGAACTGGTTATCCCGCTTGCCCATCCCCTTGATAAAGTCGGTCTTGATCTGGGTTCCAATGCGCGGGGCCGGCTGAATCTGATCCGGCTCAAGATCGATCACTTCCTCCACCGAATCGGCAAGCGCGCCGATGACGGTCGATTCGCCTTCCAACAGCACCTCCACCACCACAATGCAGGTGTTGCGCGTGCTTTCGGTCTTCGACATCTCAAAGCACAGGCGCAGGTCGACGACGGGAACCACGCTTCCGCGCAGGTTGATGACCCCGGCCATGAAATCCG
>JBEKFD010000080.1:0-18127 GCA_050013495.1 Occallatibacter sp.
CTCTCGGCTCCGGCCGCGGCTGCCGGTCCAGCTCTGACGGTGGGCGTAGGCAGCCCGACCCACGCCATCAACCCGTTCATTTACGGCATGAGTTATTACAACAGCAGCAGCGACACCGCAGCTGCCGAGTCCATCTCCCTGCCGGTCGACCGCTGGGGCGGCGATGGGTCGCAGCGCTACAACTATGTGCTCGACGTGATCAACTCCGCCAGCGACTATTACTTTGAAAACCACTTCGGCAACACCGGACAGCAGGACACCGGCACCTTCAACACAGCGGTGGAGGCCGATAAGGCCATTGGAGCCAAGACCCTGGGAACGGTGGATGTACTCGGCTGGATTTCAAAGGACGGAACATCGTGCAGCTACACCGCGGCCGCCTATCCCCAGCAGTTTTCGTTCGACCAATACAATTCCAATTGCGGCGACGGCATGTATCCCGATGGGGTGAGCGGTTGTACAAGTGCCTCAGGATGCGCGATTCCCGACCCCGCGAACGAGGCCAGTGTTACCAGCATATCGGTGGATCCGCCAACATGGGCCAACGCCTGGGTAAAGTACCTGGTGAGCAAGTTCGGCACAGCGGCAAACGGCGGCGTGTACGCCTACGACCTGGACAACGAGCCTGCCTGGTGGGACGCGGTGCATCGCGACGTCCATCCCGTGGCTTCCACCTACGATGAGGTTACGATTAACGAAATCGCCACCGCGAAGGCGGTCAAGGATGCCGATCCTACGGCACTGATCAATGGCCCGGTGATCGACAACTGGTGGAATTACTTCTATTCGAAAAAAGATATGGAGGGCGGATGGGGCACCGGCCCTTGCTACGCGCCCTGGGCCAATCCCACCGATCGCACAGCACACGGCGGCGTGCCCTTGATTGAGTACTATCTCCAGCAATTCGCTGCTTATCAGACAGCAAACAACGTTCGGTTGCTCGATTACCTCGACATGCACACCTATTTCGCCGCCACCTATAACGGCAACGGCGTCGCCTTCGACACCGCCGGAGATACCGGCGAGCAGCAGGCGCGCGTGAACTCAACGCGTGTCTTCTGGGATCCGACCTATACCGATCCCAATTTTCCGCAGCCGAACTACTCCACCGACCCCAATTACGTTCCCGCCCCAAATTGCAATACTCCGTTGCAGGCTCCGCAACTGATCCCCATGGCGAAGGGGTGGATTGCGAAGGACTACCCCGGCACTAAGCTGGCATTCTCTGAATACAACTGGGGCGGCCAGGAGAGCATCAACGGAGCCGTAGCGCAGGCAGACATTCTCGGCATATTCGGCAGCTACGGGCTGGATATCGCGAATCTCTGGGGGCCTCCCGATCCGACCAAGCAAGTTCCCGGACTCATGGCATACATGATCTATCGCAACTACGACGGCGCGGGGTCGCAGTTTGGCGACACGGCTCTGGCCTCGACGAGCGCAAATCAAGGCGTACTCTCGGTCTACGGTGCAGTGCGCAGCACAGACAACGCTGTAACTGTGATGGTGATCAACAAGACCTACGGCGACCTGACCGATACGCTGTCGCTGGCTGGCTTGAAGTCGACAGGAACCGCGAAAGCTTATCTCTACAGCAATGCCAATCTGGCGGGAATCGTTCCGCAGGCCAATCTGACGGTGACTCCACCGGGGGGAAGCGGCAGCAGCACCATCACAACGACATTTCCGGCGCAGTCGATCACACTGCTGGTCTTTCCGCAGACGTAGGCGTAGATCCCACCACGCCCAGGGCAACCGCGGGCCTGCCTTTATACTGAGATGTCTGCCGCATTTGGAATCGGCGCTCCCGGCGATGCCCGGAGGACGCTTATTTCGCGGTTCGATTCAAAACAGGAGCTGGGATTGGCGCAAGCGGAGATTGGCATTATCGGCGGCAGCGGGCTTTACTCCATGCCGGGATTCACTGACGTGCGCGAAGAGCGCGTGGAGACGCCGTTCGGCGCGCCTTCCGAGGCGTTTGTGCTCGGCGAGTTGGAAGGCCGTCGCGTCGCGTTCCTTGCGCGGCACGGGCGCGGGCATCGGATACTTCCCTCGGAGCTTAACTTCCGCGCCAATATTTACGCCTTCAAGAAGCTGGGCGTTGAACGGATTCTTTCCGTGTCGGCCGTCGGCTCGCTCAAGGAAGAGCATAAGCCGATGGACTTTGTGGTGCCCGATCAGTTCATCGACCGCACCTTTAACCGCATCACCACTTTTTTCGGCGACGGAATCGTCGGTCACGTCGCGTTCGGCGATCCGGTGTGCGCAACTGTGGCCAGCGCCGCATTCAATGCCTGCTCAGCAGTTAGCGTCGTAGGCAAGCTGGGCGGAACTTATGTCTGCATGGAGGGTCCGCAGTTCTCCACGCGCGCTGAGTCGAATCTTTACCGCAGTTGGGGCGCTGACGTAATCGGCATGACCAACCTTCAGGAAGCCAAGCTGGCCCGCGAAGCCGAAATCTGCTACGCCACCGTGGCCATGGTCACCGACTACGACTGCTGGCGCGAGGGCCACGACTCGGTGACCATCGAAGAGATTGTCGCAGTGCTGCATCAGAACGCAGAAAACGCAGCCAGGGTGGTGAAGGCTGCTGTGGCGGCAATGCCCGCCGAGCGCACGTGCGCATGCGCATCGGCTGCAAAGTATGCGGTGCTGACGCAGCCGGATGCGATTCCCGATGCGGCGAAAGAGAAGGTGGGGCTTCTGTTTGGGAAATACCTGGGCTGGTGATAGCTGGGGCAATCCCCATAGATAAATACAACCGCAGACCCATCGACTCAGCTTAGGAAGACCAGTCACGTGAGTTAGTTTGAAACGGAGAGGAAGACGAATGGCTATTACCGTAGTGGGCAGCGTTGCCTACGATTCAATTGAAACGCCGGCGGGGCGGCGCGACCGCTGCCTGGGCGGCGCGGCTACCTATTTTTCGCTGGCCGCGAGTTTCTTTACCGATGTGCGCGTCATTGCCGTGGTTGGCGAAGATTTTGGCCCCGAGCAGGAAGCCGTGTTTCACGCGCGCAAGATCGATACCTCTGGCATTGAGCGGGCCGCGGGCAAGAGCTTTTTCTGGGAAGGCTCTTATCTTGAAAACCTGAACGAAGCCAAGACGCATAACACCGAGCTGAATGTGTTTGCCTCCTTCAATCCGAAGATTCCCGATGCGTATCGCGACTCGGAGTTTCTGTTTCTGGCCAACATCGATCCAGTCTTGCAGCGGCGCGTGCGCGAGCAGATGCCCGATGTGCGCCTGGTGGCCGGCGACACGATGAACTACTGGATCAAGGATCACCGGCCCGCTCTACTCGAAATGCTTAAGGGCTTGGATGTGCTGCTCATCAACGATACGGAAGCCCGTATGCTGGCCGCGAATAACAACCTGGTGCAGGCAGCGCGCGGCGTGCTCAAGCTGGGGCCGCACACGCTTATTGTGAAGCATGGCGAGTATGGAGCGACGGCATTCTTCAGCGACCGTAGTTTTCCCGGCGAGAAGCCGCATCATGCATTCCGGGCGCCTGCTCTTCCACTGGAAGAGGTGGTGGACCCCACCGGTGCGGGCGACAGCTTTGCGGGAGGCTTCTTCGGCTACCTGGCTTCGCAGGGAGATCTCACTCCCGCCGCTTTCCGGCGGGCCATGTTTTATGGAAGCGTGATGGGTTCGTACGCGTGCGAGCGCTTTGGGACAGAGCGCTTGCAACAGCTCTCACGCAAGGAAATTGACGAGCGATTCATCGTGTTCCGCGAGCTCACTCACCTTGACTGAGGGACCAATCGCACACGAAGCGAGTCCGCGGCAGACCTTCGCGCCGCAAGTCATCTCGCGCACGGAGTGGGCGATCGTAGTGGCCTGCTGCTTGGCGGCCTCGTTGCTCGCGATTGCATGGAGCTGGCGCAACGGCGCGCTGCTCAACTATGGCGATGCGGTAGCCCATCTCCACATCGCGCGGCGCGTTTTCGATTCGCACCATCCTCGCTTCTCGCAGCTCGGCTCGGTGTGGCTGCCGCTGCCGCATCTACTTTTTATCCCGTTTGTGCAGGTTTACAGCTGGTGGGCTTCAGGGCTTGCGGGCGTTTTCCCCTCGGCGCTGGCCTATCTGGGCGCTTGCGCGGGAATCTACCGCCTGGCACGGAGATGGCTTCCAATCTCCGCGGCGGCGCTGGCACTGGTTTTCTTCGCCATCAATCCCAACCTGCTCTACCTGCAAACGACGGCCATGACCGAGCCTCTGTTTTTGTGCGAGATGGTTTGGATCACGGTGTGGCTGGTGGATTGGCGCGCCGGCCTCGACACAGCCCCGAAGCAGAGCGGCCGTCTGCTTTGGCTGATCGCACTGGCGCTGGTGGCCGCGGTCTTTACCCGCTATGACGGCTGGATCATGGCGCTGCTGGCGTGGATGGCGATCGGCGTTACGCTGGCCCGGCGCGGTGAGCTGCGGTCTCAGGCCTTCTGGATGGCAAGCGCTCTGGTGGCGGCGGCGCCGGCCGCGTGGTTCATTTACGACTCAGCGGCTTTCGGCGACTGGCTCTACTTCGCGCGCGGACCTTACTCTGCGAAGGCCATTGAGATCCGCACCGCGGTGCCGGGGTTTCCGCCGCATCCCGGTTGGCACGATCCATGGGTCGCGTTTCTGTTTTACGTCAAGGCCGCGGAGATGGACGCCGCCGCACGAGCGTGGGGCAACACGCTGCTCGCTCTGAGCCTGCTGGGCACGGCGTGGGCTTGGCTCACGGCGCGCCGCCATTCTCTTCGCTGGGCGCTGCTTCTGGCTTTGCCGGTTCCCTTCTATGCGTACTCGGTGGCTTATAGTTCAGTGCCCATTTTTCTGCCCGAATGGTGGCCGCATTCGTATTACAACCTGCGCTATGGACTCGAACTGCTGCCGGCTTTTGCGCTGGGCCTGGGTTTCGCTGCGCAATTCTGCTTCGACTCCGTGCGCCATTACGCAACCCGCAAATCGCGGGGCAGGTGGACTGCTCTTGCTGCTTCGCTCCTCTTTTTCCTGGTGGGGTTGAATGCTTATGGAATGCTGCGCGAGCGCCCGCTGGTGTACGTGGAAGGCACCAAGAATATCCACGCGCACCGGCCTTATGAGATTGAAATTCCACCTGTGCTGCGCGCTCTCTTGACCAAGCGGACCGGCGGCATCTTGCTGATGATCACTTCGTCCGATCCACAGATCGTGGCCCTCACCGGCATTCCTCTGCGCCAGACCATCAACGAAAGCGATTTGGAAATCTATCGCGACGCGCTCACGGCGCCCGCGGCCCACGCTGCTTTCGTGCTGGCCTTCGAAGGCGACGAGGTAGACCAGGCCGTGCACGCTCATCCTGGCGGACTTACTGTCTACCGGCGCTTTTTCGCGCCCGGCCAGCCCTCGGTCACGCTTTATGTCTCCGATACTCCCGGTACATGATCCCGTAAAAATGGCGCATACTCAGTGGTAGCATCGCTCAAGGAAACTGCAATGACCACAGCTCTGGCACAGCTCGCGCAACCCTTCAGCTTCAGCTTGCTGGAGCAGATGGTTGTTGCCAATGGCGCCATAGGACGGCTGTTGCTGGCCTGCACGCTGGGCGGCCTGATTGGCCTGGAACGTGAGCTAAAACACAAGTCTGCCGGCGTGCGCACCAACCTGCTGATCTGCATGGGCTCCGCATTTTTTACGCTCCTCTCCCCGGTACTGGCGGGCGAAATCGGCACCAACCGGGGACAAGTGGCCTCCAACATTGTGCAAGGCATCGGATTTCTGGGCGCTGGACTCATTCTGCACAACCGCAGCCGCGTGAGCGGGCTGGCTAGCGCGGCCAGCATCTGGGTGGTCGCCTCCATCGGCATGGCTTGCGGCGCAGGGCTTTATGTAGCCGCGAGTCTCGGCGCCCTTATTGTGATTGTTGCGCTTGCGGCGGTCGGTTTCGTTGAGCAGAACGTCAACCTCAAGAGTTACCCCGTTACTTACGAAGCGCGCGGCGTCGATCAGCGTGAGATGCTCCGAACCATCCTTGAGGCGTTGGATCACGCCAAGCAGCGCCTCACCGATGTTCAAACCGACGCCATCGGCGAAATACAGCGCATAAGCTTTCCCATCGCAGCCACCAAACGCCAGCATGAGCGCCTGCGCGCAGAGCTCACTGCCAGGCCCGACATCGAAAAGCTGTTTTCCTTTCGCGATCCGGAGGACGATTGATCCCCTTCACGAAGGCACACGCATGCGGCAACGATTTTTTGATCGTCACTGAAGAGGACGCCAGCGGCCACAACTGGGCCGAGTTGGCGCGCCGTCTCTGCGCGCGATCGACCAGCATTGGGGCAGACGGCGTGGAGTTCTTCGCCTGGACCGGCTCAAAATCCGGCCGCATCCGGCTGCACAACGCCGACGGATCGGTGGCCGAGCTCAGCGGCAACGGCACGCGCTGCGTGGCGGCATGGATGGCTCATTTCCTCCGCTCCCAGCCCGGCGATTTGCTGGAGATATTGACCGATGCAGGTCCGCGTCTGTGCCGGATCAATGCTCTCAGCGCCACGGCAGGGTTCACCGTTGAAGTGACGACCGGCATGGGAGTGCCAATGTTTGAACCGCACACCGTCACGCTTGCCGGCGGCCTGCGCATTGTGGGCGTCCGCGTCTCCACCGGCAATCCGCACTTTGTCATCGTGGTCGACAACGCCGACTTTTCTGTCGCCGGCAAGCCCTGGCAAAGCCTCGGCGCGGAGATCTGCGTTCACCCGGACTTTCCCCAGCAGACCAACGTGGAATTCGTTCGCGTGCTGAATCCCTACCAGATTGAGATTCGTATCTTCGAGCGCGGTGTGGGTCCAACCTCGTCGTCCGGCACCGGCACCGCGGCCGCCGCTACCGCGGCAACGGCCTTCATGAGTTGCCTTTCACCTCTCACCGTTCTGGCTCCGGGCGGGGCGCAGACGGTTACCTGGGAGGGCCCCGGCGCGGAGCTGCGGCTTACCGGGCCGGCTTCACTCATCGCACGCGGAGAGGCATTTTACGCGTGAACGTTGTGCTCAAGCCCTCTGCGGTTCCCAGCGATGCACTCGTGGCCGTTGTGTCTCCTGCATCTACGCCCAAGCCCGACAGCGTGGAGCGCGGCCTTGAGGCCTTGCGCGCGATCGGCTATGCACCCCAGGGCTCCGACCACATTCTCACCCGCGGGCCGCTCTACTTTGCGGGAACGCCGGAGATGCGGCTGCGCGATCTGCATCATGCCTTTGCGGACGACGAGGTGCGCGCCATTTTTTCTACGCGCGGCGGCTATGGATCAAACTATCTACTCGATGCGCTGGACCTGGACCTGATTGCCGAAAGCGCCAAGCCCTTGATCGGATACAGCGACCTGACCGCGGTGCAATTATGGCTTCTCGATCAGATTGAATTGCCGGCCTTTCACGGGCCCATGGTCGCAGCCGATTTCGCGCGGGAAGATGGAGTGCATCTGCCTAGCCTGCAAGCAGCGCTGGGCGGCCGGACCTACTCGGTCGGCACCGCAGAAGGAATGCGCACCCTGCATCCCGGCCGCGCGCGCGGCACGCTCTACGGTGGCTGCCTCAGCATTCTGGTGGCGCTACTCGGCACGCCCTATGAGCCGCAGACGGAAGGGAAGCTTCTTTTTCTCGAAGACCTGAACGCCAGGCCATACCAGATCGACCGCATGTTGTGGCAGTTGCGCCAGGCAGGCAAACTCGACGGCGTCAAAGGCATTGTCTTCGGCGAGATGCTCGATTGCGTTTCGCCTGGCGCGGCGCCTGAGTTGCTGGATGAGGTGATCCTGCGCGTCTTCGACGATTTTCAAGGGCCGATCGCCATCGGCCTGCGCAGCGGGCACGTGTCACGCTCCAATGTCACGCTCACATTTGGCGTCGAGGCTGAAGTGCAGGCCGCCAACCAGGCGGAGTTGCACCTGTTGGAACCGGCGGTCACGCTATGACACAATCGGTCCGGCACATTCACTTGAGCGGAATCTGCGGTACTGCGATGGCGTCGCTTGCCGGGCTGTTGCAGTTGCGGGGGCATCGCATCACGGGCTCCGACAAGGCCGCATATCCGCCCATGAGCGACCTGCTGCGCTTGCTCGGAATTCCCGTTCTCGAAGGCTTCGCTGAATCGAATCTGTCTCCCGCTCCGGACCTGGTGGTGATTGGCAACGCGTTGTCGCGCGGGAATCCCGAAGTGGAGTGCGTACTCGATCGGCGCATTCCCTTCACCTCCATGGCCGCACTGCTGCACGACGAGTTTATCGCTGGGCGTGAGTCGCTCGTTGTGGCGGGGACGCATGGGAAGACGACCACCACCAGCATGCTGGCGTGGATCTACCAGGTAGCGTCGAAGATCGACCTGCGGCACGAGCCGTCGTTTCTGATCGGCGGTGTGGCGGAGAACTTTGCCACCAGCTTTCAATTGCGGCCAACGCGCACCTTCATCATTGAAGGCGATGAGTACGACACGGCCTTTTTCGACAAGGGACCAAAGTTTCTGCACTACTTTCCCGATGCGCTCATTCTCACGCATGTCGAGTTTGATCACGCGGATATTTACGCCGACCTTGAAGCTGTCAAGACTGCGTTCAAGCGGCTCGTGAATCTGGTGCCGCGACGCGGACTGATTGTGGCTTACGATGGCAACGCGAATGTAACAGAATGCCTGCAGCCCGCGCTCTGCCGCGTGGAGCGTTACGGCTTCACCGACGGAGCCGACTGGCAACTTCGCAATCTGCGCCATGAAGAGGGGCTCACGCGCTGGGAGGTCTGGCAGGCCGGTGTGCTGTGGTGCGACCTCGAGATGGAACTTGCCGGCGAACACAATGCGCTCAACGCCACCGCCGCGGCAGCACTTGCATCGGGCATGGGCATCGGCAAGGAATCCATTCAGGAAGCAATGGGCGGCTTCAAGAGCGTGAAGCGGCGGCTCGAAGTGCGCGCCGTCGTCAACGGCATAACCATCATCGACGATTTTGCGCACCACCCCACGGCCATTCGCGAAACGCTGCGCGCGCTGCGCTCGGTCTATCCGCAATCGCGCCTGTGGGCAGTCCTCGAGCCGCGCTCGAACACGCTGCGCCGCAAAGTGCTTCAATCGGATCTCGTGGCCAGCCTGCGGCACGCAGACCGCGTGGTGCTGGCCGGCGTCTATCAACAGCAGCGCATCCCAGACGCCGAACGGCTGCACCCCGAAGACGTGGTCGAAGCCCTGCACGCGGTGGGTTCGCAGGCCGAATTGCACCCCGATGGAGAGGCCATTGTCGACGTGATCGCACCTCAACTCGAAGCCGGCGACGTGGTCGCGATTCTATCCAATGGCGCGTTTGACGGAATCTATGAGAAACTCCCCGCGCGCCTGAGAGAACGATTCTCTTCCGCCGCCAATGGGAAACATCCGGCATGATTCGCGCCCTCGTTCTGCTTTTCGCCATCGTCCTGCTCGGCGCGCCTACGGCGCTGATCTTCATGCCCTGGGCGTTTATCACTGGCAATGCGCTGCCGCTCTACAACGCCGCGCAGATCGTTGTGCAAGTCGGCTACTGGCTGGTTGGAATCCGCATCGTCGCGACCGGCCAGGAGAACGTACCGCCGAAGACGGCTTGCATCTTCATGGCCAACCACATCTCCAACCTCGATCCGCCGGCGCTGCTGCCGCGTATCCCTGGCCGCACCTCGGCATTCGTCAAAAGCTCGCTGATGAAGATTCCCGTATTCGGGCCGGCGCTCAGGCTCGGCGAGTTCATTCCCGTGAGCCGCGACGGCAGTGCGGCCGGCGCTCAGGAGAGTGTTGCCGCCGCGCGCCGTGTACTTGAGAAGGGCATCCACATCACCACATTTGTCGAGGGCACGCGCTCGCCCGACGGGCGTATGCTGCCCTTCAAGAAGGGGCCTTTCTATCTCGCCATGCAGACCGGCGCGCCTTGCATTCCGATCTCCATCTATGGCACGGAAATGCTGATGGCCAAGGGGAGCCAGCGCGTTTTTCCCGGAACCGCGCACATCGTCTTCCACCCGCCGGTCATCCCCGCCAATTTTGCCGCGCGCGAAGATCTGCTGGAAGCCGTTCGAGCCGCCATCGCTTCAGGATTGCCGGAGTGGATGCGGAACTGAGCACCTTCATCGTTGAGCTATAGTTTCAATATTCAGCGTGCTGAAAAAGAAGGGTTCATGCAGCAACTGCCTCTTTCGCGCCGCAAATTCCTTGTCAACGCGGGCCTTGCGGCCATGGCCATGCGCTGCGCCCCGCTCCCTTCGCTCACCGGCGCGACTCCCGCGATCATTCACACCGCTTCAGGCACATTGCGTGGCGAGCAATCAGGCGGCGTGCTTCAATTCCGCGGAGTTCCGTTTGCCGAACCTCCCGTGGGGCCGCTGCGCTTTCGTGCCCCTGTTCCCGTCAAACCATGGACCGGTGAGCGCGACGCGACGCGCTTTGCCGCGGCAGCAATGCAGGCCGGCGAACTAGGCATCGAACACAGCGAAGACTGCCTCTACCTCAACATCTGGGCGCCCGCGGGCCCTGCCGGCGGTCACGCTTCGCTACCTGTATACGTTTGGATTCATGGTGGAGGATTTACCAGCGGCCACGCGTTTGAATCCATGTACGACGGGATGGAGATGGCCAAGGAAGGCGTGATCTGTGTCTCCGTCTCTTACCGGCTCGGCGTCTTTGGCTTTTTGGATTTTGAGCCGTTGCTGGGGGAGGAGTACGCGGGCAGCGGCAACAACGGCCTGCGCGACCTGATCGCCGCGCTTACATGGATTCAGCAGAATATTTCCGCATTCGGGGGCGACCCGGCCCACGTGACCATCGGCGGCGAATCCGCCGGCGCCAAGCTGATCGATATCCTTATGGGCGTCCCTTCAGCGAAGCCGCTCTTCCACCAGATGATTTCAGAGAGCGGTGGGGCCGAGCGGGTGTGGACGCGGGCGCAAAGTAAAACCGTCACGCTTGGATTTGGCGATAATTGGCGCACGGTGACCGGCACTGACCCCTCAACCGTTCTCAATGCGCCGGCCGATTTCCTCATCAAGGTACAGAAGCAGTTCATCGCCGCGTGGCCGCAGCATTTCCCGCTGCGCTGTCAGATCGATGGCTCGCTGGTGCCGCTGCGCCCGGTTGAATCCATCGCAGCCGGGTCCAGCCGCGGCAAGCGCCTGCTCATCGGCACCAATCGCGACGAGAGCGCTCTGTTCATCGGGCCGCATCCGGAAAAGGACCCCATCGCTGCCGACCTGGGAAATCTGTCGCCTGAAAAATTTGCGCCGGCGTTCAAGAAATACCGCGAGGTTTACCCGCAGATGAGCGACGAGCAACTGCGCATCCGCGCGGTAACGGCGGAGGAGTATTGGATCCCCTCGATGCGCGCCGCCGATGCACATCTGAAAGGCGGCGGCAGCGCGTGGATGTACCGGTTTGATTTCTCTGAGACCGGCGGCTTCCTGCGCGGTTACGCGTTTCACTCGCTCGACGTGCGTCTGGTCTGGAACCGCCCTTCGCTGCTGGCCGTGAATGCCACTGCGGAAGCGAACCTTGCGCGACAGATGTACCAGGCTTGGATCGCATTCCTGCGCGGGGAAACGCCTTCCGCGCCGGAGGTGCCGATTTGGCCGGAGTACAACTCCGGCACCCGGCCCACCATGGTCTTCGATACGCAGAATCATGTGGAGTTGAAGCCGGAGGAAGCGGAACTGCGGTTGTGGGACGGTGTGCTTTAGCGGCCTTCCCTACGGCTGGACGATGGCGTTGTAGCCGTCGCTGAGCAGCTTCTGTCTCCACGTTTCCGCTTCGTCGCGGGTCTTGAAAGGACCGATGCGCACATGGATCAATCCATCAAGAGGCTCGCGGCGCGAAGCAACCGCATAGCCGCGCTTGCGCAGTGCAGACATCAACACGTCCGCGTCTTCCTGCTGAGAGACGGCGGCAATTTGCACCATCACGGAACCCGCGGTTGCAGGCGCCGGCGCTTCCGTAGATGCCGCGAGCTGGGCTGCCTGCAGGGGATTTGTTGCGGACGTAAATGCCGGCTTTACCTGCTGCGTTGTGCTCGAAGTGCTTGCGGAAGGAGCGGCCGATGAAGTCTGTGCGCTCGCTTCCAAAGCGTTCGATAACTGATTGTCAACCGGCTGGTCCGATGGCGGTTCGCTGTTCGCTGCCGGTTGCTCGGCCGCCGGCTTGGGCTGCTCGCTTGCTGCCTGTGTAGCAGGTGACTGGCCGTTGGCGGCCGGCTGCAATACCGCAGTCTCCGGCGTTCCGCGGTGGCCGGTGGCGTATCCCAGGCCGAAGCAGAGTCCGCACAGCAGCACTAGCCCGAAAAAGATGAGCAGCAGCGTGGTGGAGCCCAAAGTGAGTTCAGTGTCGTGCCGCGTTTCGGCCGGCTGCACCTCTCTGTCGTTTAATACTCCCCTCATACACCGTCCCCGAACTCACTTCTATCCTACGAAGCCCGGCCCTTTTCGTCGTTGTGCAGGGCCGGCACACGCCGCATCCGCGGTTCCTATGCCGTTGCTGCTCACTGCTGCGGCTTGTCTTCGGCTGCCTTGGCCGGAACAGGAGTGCTTAGCTTGTTGAACAGCGACATCATCTCCAGCGGCAGCGGGAAGACGATGGTGGTGTTCTTTTCCACGCCAATGTCGGACAGCGTTTGCAAGTAGCGCAACTGCAGGGTCATGGGCTGCGTGGCCATCAACGCCGAGGCGTCTACCAGCTTTTGCGCGGCGCTGAACTCGCCCTCGGCGTGAATGATCTTCGACCGCTTTTCGCGCTCCGCCTCAGCCTGCTTGGCCATGGCGCGCAGCATCGACTCGGGCAGGTCCACCTGCTTCACTTCCACCGAAACGACCTTCACGCCGAACGGTTCCGTCCGCTGGTCAATGATGCTCTGGATGCGCAGGTTGAGCTGGTCGCGATGGCTCAGCAGCGTGTCCAGTTCCACCTCTCCCAGCACCGAGCGCAGGGTGGTCTGCGCAAACTGCGAAGTCTGGTAAACGTAGTTGGCCACCTTGATAGCGGCGTCGTTGGGGTTGACCACGTAGAGCGTCACCACCGCGTTCACCTTCAAAGTGACATTGTCGCGCGTGATAATGTCCTGCGGCGGAACCTCGAGCACATCCTGACGCAGCGAGATGCGGACAATCTGATCGAAGGGACGGAAGACAAAGATGATTCCCGGACCTTTCGGCACGGGCAGAGCGCGGCCCAGGCGGAAGATCACGCCGCGCTCGTATTCGCGAAGAATCTTGATGGAATTGAGCAAGTACAAAACAAGGATTGCGATTACAACCAGAATTGGAGTTGCTATCATTTCACTTCCCTCACTCAGCACGGATTGTACTCCTGCCGGAGCCTGCCGATAGTGGTGCTATTACTGGTGCGCATCAACAAGATGAACATGCTCCGCCGGCTCCACGCGCAGCAAATACTGCTCGTGGCCGACCACGCGCAACGGGGCTCCCTTGGCGACCGGCTGGCTGGCCACCGCGCGCCAGATTTCGCCTTCCACTAACACATGCCCTTCCGGTTCGAGCGGCTCCATGGCGCTGGCGGGGCTGCCCACCATGGCGTCAACGCCGAGCCGCGACTTCATGCGCCGCGCTCGCCAGGCCAGGCGCAGCAGGAAGACGGTAATCACGCCAAACGCGGCGCTCACGCCAATGGCGACCAGCGGGCTTACGCCCAGCTCCGGCACCGGCGCGGCGATCAATGTCAACATGCCGAAGGTGAGACACACAATGCCTGCAACGGCCAGCGCGCCATGGCCGCCGAACTTGGCCTCAAGCACCAGCAAACCGAGCGCGGCAACAAGTAGCAGTAACGCGGTATAGCGGATGGGCAGCAGATTCAGCCCGAAAATGGCCAGCAGCACCATCAGCGTGCCCAGCGCTCCCGGAACGATGGTGCCGGGCGTATTGAATTCGAGGTAGATGAGCAGCGCCCCGCCCACCAGCATGAGCAGCGCAATGTTGGGGTTGACCAGCCAGCCCAGCAGCCCCTCGCGCAGCGACGGCTTCAACATCGCAACGCGCGCGCCGCCCACATGCAGGACCTGCTTGCTGCCGTCCATGCGGGTGATGGTACGTCCGTCCAGAGCGGTCAGGAGCGCATTGTCGTTGTCGGCAATCAGGTCGATCAGGTGCTGGCTGAGCGCTTCCTCCGCGGTGTAGGAGTGTGACGATTGCGCCGCGGCGGTGGCAGAGTCGACGTTGCGGCCACGCCGCGTGACGTAGGAGCGCAGAAAGGCCTCCGCGTCGTTCTCGATCTTCTGGCTCATGGTCTCGTCCATCTTGCCGAACTCGGAGACAACGTGGGCGGCTCCGGCGTTGGTGCCGGGAGCCATGGCAGCCACATCCGCCGATTCCAAGAGATAGAAGCCTGCCGAACCGGCCCGCGACCCGGCTGGACTCACATAGACAATTACCGGAACGCGCGAGCTGAGAATGGCGCCTGCCATTGAGCGCATCGAATCCAGCAAGCCGCCCGGGGTGTCGAGCTCGATCAGCAGGGCCTGCGCACCATCGGAATTGGCTTTCGCCAGAGCCCGGTCCAGTTCCGCGGCGGTCACTGGCTGAATCGTGTCAGAAAGAATCAGCTTGTCCACGAGCGGCTGTTCCGCAAGTGCCGTGTTCCCGCTTCCGCACACGATAACCAACCCGGCCAGAACTCCGGCCGCCCAACCGAATGCGCACTTCATCATGGCTTGCTCCCTTCAGAACCTGCAGTGCAGTCCTGTAAGGCCCCGAACTGCACCTATCGTCCCCATCGGCTGGCCGCGAAAGCGGTCCGCTGTGGTGGACCCCACCGCGGGTGGTTATCTTTTCTGCGCTGCTTCTTTGGCCTCAAGCTGCTGTCGCAAATCCTGAACTTTCTTGTTGCCAGGCTCAATCCGCAGCGCCTCGCCCACATCGTAGCTTGCTTCGTCCAGATGGCCGGCGGCAAGGTCAAGCCGCCCCATCACAAGATACGCCGGAATGGAGGGCATCAGTTCCAGGCTGGTGCGCGCTTCCTTGCGGGCGTCCGCTTTATCCCCTGTCCGCTCGCGGATTTCCGCCAGCCCCGCGTGCACCTCGGGAACCCTGTCGTCCGAAGCCAGCGCGGTCTGGTAGAGCCGTTCGGCCTCCAGCAGCAGCCCCTTGTCCAGGTAATCCCTGGCCTGCGCGGCCAGCTTGAGCGCCCGTTGCTCGGGAGGAAGGGCGGTCAGCCGAGCTTCGTCCACCTGGTCCAACATCTGCGCCGCCTGGCGGAAGGCGACCGCATCGAAGTTGCGCGCAATCCGCTCCAACGGATCGGCCTTGGCCTCCGCGTCGGCTTCCTGTTTGCCGGCCGGCGCTTTCCATTCCTCTTGAAGGGTCTGCGCCTCGCTGTCGTTGGGCCGAAGCTTCAGGCATTGCGCTAGCTCCGTCAGCGCCTCGGCAGCGTTGCCGCGGCGGTTCAGGCTTACCGCCAAATTGAAGTGGTAGTCGGCTGTATTGGCGTCGGCGGCCACCGCCTGGCTGAACAACGCCGAACCATCGTGGCCCTGCCGGCTCACGGCAACGCCCTCGTTGTTCACCACCTCAGCCAACGGCAAAACCTGCGCGACTGCGGCAAATGACTGCTCCGCCTTGGCGTAACTGCCTGAAAACACCAGCGCAAGCCCGCGATAGAAGCCTGCCTGCAGCGCATCCGGGTCGTTTGGCCCCACCTTGGCAAAGGCTGCCGCTGCCTGCTCGTACTGCTGGCCGTTGTAGTCTTCGCGGCCCAGCGCCATCCAGGCTGGTCCAAACGCGGGATTGAGGGCCACGGCCTGGTTCAGGTGGCGCAGCCGCTCGTCGTGGTCCGGCTCGGTGATCCCGCGGATGTATTGCTCGAAAGCGTCCACCCGCATGCCGCTGCCGGCGGCGACAAACGTCTCCTCGGCAACGCTGAACTGCGGGTCCAGTTGCTTGGTCAGTCGCCAAGCCAGAGTGTCGAAGACCTCGATCAGGTCTTTCATCTCTCCCCGCGCCGTTACCGCCTGGCTCATGTGCAGGTGGGGCACATCCACAACCTGAGCTTCGGCGATAATCCCGCTTCCGTCCGTCACATAGCTGCCCACGACAATGGAATCGGCGTCCAGAGTCTGCGCCAGCTTGAGTGCGGTGGCGCGGGATGGATGGAAGCCCTCGGGCAGGCCAAGGTGGTCGAGCGCATAGAGACGGTCTTCACGGCTCATGGGCGCAAATCCCGCCGATTGAAAGCGGCTGCCCAGAATTTCCGGCGCCGCCTCGCGAATCCATTCCAGGCTGGGCTGGCCGGTGCGGTTGTCGAAGGGCAACACAAGCAGAATGCGGCCATGGCCGGCGCCCGAGCCAGCGCCGCTGGCCGAGCTATCTCCAGCCTGCCCGCGCGCCGTCGCAATCAACGTCAAAGCCAGGAAACACCCAAGCCCGAGAACAGCAGTTGTCCGTGCCGCCCGCCCAAACCGAGATACTAAGGAAGTATTCACTACAGCCAGATTATAGGCGTTGGAGGCAAACATCGCCGCGCCGACACCTGCTCGGCATTCCCGCAATAACCCAACGTGTCGAACGTGCCCACGCAACGACTGGCCCTGAAACAGCCTCTAATGCTTCTGAACAGGATCGATTGTTCCCGCTGGGCTAAGAAACCCGCTGTCGGTCAACCAATCGGCCAAGCGCTGCGGCCAGGTGTTGACGGTTACAAGCTTCGACCTGTCGCCCATGTTGAAGGCGTGCCTGCCCTTGGCCAGGAAAATTGCTTCTACGCTCACATTGGCGGCGCGCAGCTTCTGGTAAAGATCGAGAGTCACCTTGTCGCAACCGTAGTCGTCGTCGTTGGCCACCAGAAGGAAGGCCGGGGGTGAACCCGCTGGAATCGAATCGGGCGTTTTGCCGCCTGGATAAACCAGCATCTGGAAGTCCGGTCTGCCGTTGAGCCGGTCAATCGGGTCCGGAGCTGCCGGGTCTCCACCTCCCGGCGTGTACGCGACTAACGAAACCACAGCGCCACCGGCCGAAAAACCGAGCATTCCCACGCGGTGCGGGTCGATGTTCCACTCCGCGGCGCGGCTGCGCACCAGCCTCATGGCCCGGTACGCGTCCTGGCGCACGTTATCCATGGTGTACGGGGAATCCTTTTCCCCCGGCAAGCGATACTTCAGCGCAAAGGCGGCCACGCCGATGCTATTCAGAAATTCGGCGGCCTGCTTGCCTTCGGCGTTGAAGACCAGCTCCCGAAAACCTCCGCCGGGTGCAATCACCACCGCGGCGCCCGTCGCCTTTTCTTTGGGTGGCAGGAAGACTGTAATCGAGGGATTGTTCACGTTTCGCACCCAATAGTCCTGCGCCTGTTCCGGAATGTCTTTGCGGTTTTCGAATCCGGGCGCGCCCTTGTCCCAAAGATGAATTACCTGCGGCGAGGGTTGTCCGCTCCCCGTAACGCAAAGCGCAAGAGCGACTGCGAATATTGCCATTTTTCTTTTCATGGTGTCGATTGTCCTTTCGCAAATGATCGCGTTGACTGCGCATCAATTGCCTGTCGGAATGATCCCGGCGTTCTCGACCATCAGGATCACGGTTCGCTGCGGAGCGCGGGTACGGTGGACCACTCCTTTGGGAACGACGAAGCCCTGGCGCGGAGAAAGCTCGACGGCGCGGTCTTCAAGATCGATGAGCAGCTTGCCCTCGACAACATAAAAGAACTCATCGTCTTCGTCATGCTTGTGCCAATGGTATTCGCCTTCGATGATGCCCACGCGCACCACGGAGTCATTGACCTTGCAGAGCGTCTGGTTGAACCACTTGTATTCGCTGGCATCCGAGAGGGCTTTCTCATCGATGACCTCAAGCGGTGGATGCAGGATGTTCAAGCGGGTTTCGTATGGATACTCGACCACGGAATCAGGCATGCGGACCTCCTTCTCAATGACGCTTACTGATTCAGATTAATGACTCAGTGCGCTTTCATCACCTGTTTTCTGTTGCTCTTGCAATGGCCTGAAGCAAATCGTGGTTGCTGTCCGCCCGCGCATTCAGCACCCGCTCAAACCGGATCAGCGCCACCCATTGCCCGTCGTCCTGCTTCTGCCACACCAGGTCGCCGCCCAGGCGCTTGGCAATCTCTTCCGGCGGAAGATCGCGATGCAGGCCAAAGTACTTCTCGTCGAG
>JBEKFD010000081.1:0-18097 GCA_050013495.1 Occallatibacter sp.
AAGAGTGAGGTTCGTGGTCGGCTCCCGGCGATTGGCCCCCGGGACTTTCGTTGGCTTGGCCCGTGCTGCTTCTTGAGTTCGGGCGGATGAGGGATTCAGTGGGTAAGCTGAATCGTAAAGTTGGCGCAATAAAGATGAAATGAGGAATCTGAAAAGAGAATCGGCGCTTGGAAATCCCTTGGGATGCAGGGGTTTAGGACGATTCTGATTCGCGTGAACGGCCGTTGATGTTTGCTGGGGTCAATACGCCTGAGAAGGTTGACCCCATAATCGTTTTGTCCGGACGGGGAGCGCCGGTAGTTATCGCTTGGGCCCGAAGAAGGCGACCAACGCGAAGGTCAGCGTGGATTGCTGGTCCACCATGGTCGCCGCATCCTTGTGGAAGACCGGCTGGCTGGAAAAGTCTCCCCGGTATTCAAAACGGGCCAGCAGCCCCTCAACCCACTTGTATTCGTAGGTGAAGGTGAACTCTTCGATGTGCTGCCCGGTTCCGGTCTGGAAGCCGTCTGGATCGTTGAAGTACTCGCCGCGGAGCGAGACAGCTGACTTGGCGTTTGCCTGGTCGTGAAGCGCGAAGGCCACGCCATCCCAGGTGTGCGTCTTGTTGTCGCCCTGGGCTTCGTTGGCATCCTGGTTCGCGCCGAAATCGAAGTTGATGTAGGCGTTGATCTTTCCCGGAGGCGTCAGCAGCAGGGTAGTGTCAATCAGGTTGCGGATACCGTACGCGGTGTTGTTGTTCTCCGGACCCACCAGGTAGTTGAGGGTCCAGGCGTACTTGGGCTTGGTATAGGCGCTTGTAAACGCGCCCGAAACCCCGCCCTGATTCTTGGAGACGTTATTCCACCCGTTGAATAATTGAAAGCCGATGGTCTCGGTCTTGGAAACAGGCAACGAAGTGCGCGCGCCGAAGTGCCAGTAAGGAATGGCGTTCACAAACAGCAGCGAGCGGGAATAGTTCCAGTTGTCTTTTGCTTCAATCACTTCCGCGCCGGCCGAGGTGACAAACTTGCCGAAGTCGAGTTCAAAGCCCTTGGCCTTGGGCGGTTTCAGGCTGAGGAAAGCCTGTTCAACGTAATTCAGCTGGTCTGCGGAACTGCTGTTGGTTGCTGCGGCGTTGATCAGGTCGTTGGTGCGGCCGTAGATGAAATCGACATGCGCGCCCACCGGATCGGGATCGTGGTTGAGCGTGAGCTTTGCCGCGCTCAGGTTAAACTGGTCCGTTTTGTCGTTGAAGTTATACAGGTCATTGACCTGGAGGTTGTTGGCTGCCGTGGGCTGGTTCACGTTGAAACTGTAGTAGCCGTCGATGAAGCCGCTGATATCCATGGGACCCACGCTCCACGTGGGCGCAGCAGGAGCCGCCGGCGCCGCCGCGGCGGGCTGGTCTGCCGGCGCGGGTGCGGCGGCAGGTGCAGGGGCCGGAGTTGCAGCGGGGGCGGGGGGAGCTGGCGTTTGTGCGCCGGCGATGAGGGCCATTGCCACGGTTGCAGCAGCCATCGTTTGCAGCATGCGAAGGGGATGTTGAATGATCGGCACTTTTCCTCCAAAAGAAAAAAGATTTGTGGGATAACGCAGTCAAATTGAAGAAAGACAAGTCATCTGCTTTTTCCGCATGCCCTCCCCTTCGTGCTCCAAGTCTCTGGAACACGTTGGCGTTCACGCGCACAGATTTCCTGGGGGGAGCTTTAGCTTCCCTTGGGAATCACCCGGTCATTGCGGGATTGATTTAAGTAATGCAAAGATTACATAAAGAACACGTGAGGATTCTGAAAAGATCTCTTTATGCAAATCGAAGTTACTTACTGACTCTTCAAGCCGGAGACCAAGGCATTGCGCGTGAAGACTGCTAAAGGAAAACGCAGAACTGAATCGATTCAGCACGTTGCGCACTCCGGCGGCGACATGCCTGATAAACTTTCTCTTAGCCAACCCCGAACTGATGCGGAAGATAACTCGCGAAGGGACGGCGGGCCGGGCGACCCGCATCGCGGAAAGGCATCGCGAACGGCAAAGCTCTTTGGCTGGATATTGCCTGCATTCGAGCGCAATCGAGAGGTTATTGGCTGGTTGGCTGGAAGCTCCATCCCGGTGCAGTCGCCTTTCGCCGCAAAGAGGGGCCGTGGGTTACGCGTGCTCTTGTTTGTGCTGGAGTGCGCGCTGGGGATCGTGGCTGTGGTTCTGGTGGCGGCTCTAACCCAGTGGTCTCACTGGATGCTTCCCGTGGCGGTTCTGCTCTACCTCCTGATCGTGGTAGCAACCGCTTTGCTCAGCGGCTTCTGGCAAGCGGTCATTGTCTCGCTTTCGGCGGTTGGGTTGCAGGCTTTCTTCGCCACGCGCCAGCCGCAATACAACCTGGCCGCGGACCCGGTAAACTCGGTCACGCTGGTGGTGTTTGTGTTGGTGGCGCTCACGGTAAGCCGGTTGTCGGCGCGGGTGACCGACCACGCGCGCGAAGCCGAGTCGCGCGGCGGGCAAATGCACGACCTTTATGAATTCACGCGGCGCACGCTACAGATGAATCTGCACGTGGAGCCTGGACCGCAACTGGCCGAACTGGTGCACGAGATTTTTGCGCTGGAGGCCGTGGCGGTGTTCGATGCCGACCTGCACAGCGTATACCAGGCAGGCTTTTGGGGCGTGGACCCGCAGGAGATGGCGCAGAACGTCTACTACTTCGAGACCTCGGACGACGACCCGGAGACCGGGCTGGGACGCCGCGTGGTCCGGCTGGGCATGGTGGCCGTAGGCAGCCTGCTGGTGCGCGGCGATACCACGCCGCTGGTCAACAACGCCATTGCTTCCCTGATTGCCATCACCTTCGACCGCTATCGCGCCTTTGCGAATGAGAGCCGGATTGAAACCGAGCGCCGCACCGAGCAGTTGCGCGCTACCGTTCTCGACAGCCTGGCGCACGCCTACAAGACGCCGCTGACCGCGATTCGAGCAGCTTCCACGGGCCTGGGAGAGATGGGCCATCTGTCGCAAGGGCAGGCGGAACTGGTGGGGTTGATCGATGAACAAACCGGTCTGCTCAACGAGTTGACCACGCGGTTGCTGACTACGGCGCGCCTGGATGCCGGTGAAGTGGCTCTTCATGCTTCACCGGTAGGCGTGGCCTCTCTGATTGAAGAGGTGGTGGCCAGCCTGGCCGACCGGCTGGCGACGATGAAGGTGGTCATCAAGCTGGAGGACGACGACCTGGTCGTCTCCTGCGACCGCCAGTTAATGGTGATGCTGCTGACGCAGTACATCGACAATGCGTGCAAATACTCCATCTTCGGAACCACAATTACCATTCGCGTGGTACGCGGGCGTGCCGAGGCCATCTTTTCCGTCCACAGTTACGGCCCGGTCATCCCCATGGCCGACCGCGACCGCATTTTCAACCGCTATTATCGATCATCCACACAATCGAACCGGACCTCCGGAACGGGCATCGGTCTATCCGTGGCCAAGCGTGTTGCAGTGATCCATGGCGGTTATGTGTGGGTCACGAGTGAAGAAGCGGAAGGGACGACGTTCTTTGCGGCGATCCCAGCTCCGGTGCAGAAGAGGAATTCCAAATGAATCAGCAAGCCCTTCGTATTCTTGTTGTCGACGATGAATCCGCTATCCGCAGAGCATTGCGGCCACCGCTCGTGGAACTCGGCTTTCAGGTAGCCGAGGCCTCGCGCGGAGAAGAGGCGCTGCAAATGCTGCGCACCACCACGTTCGATGCCGTGCTGCTGGACGTGAATATGCCCGGCATCGGCGGCGTGGAAACGCTGCGCAGGATTCGCGCCTTCGCTTCGCGGCTACCCATCCTGATGCTCACCGTGCGCGACAAGGAAGAGGAGAAGGTGGAGGCTCTCGATCTGGGCGCCGACGACTACGTGACCAAGCCCTTCAGCACGCGGGAGTTGATTGCCCGGGTGCGGGCAGCGATCCGGCGCGTCAAATCGCCCATCCGCGCCGAGGACGCGCCTATTGAAATTGGGGAGATCCGGCTTGATCCGGTAAAGCGAAACGTGACCAAGCGCGGCCAGGCAGTGCACCTTACCCGCAAGGAGTTCGACATTCTGCACTGCCTGATGATTCGCGCCGGACGCGTGGTAACCTACGCCCGCTTGCTCAGCGCCGTTTGGGGCGCCGATTGCCGCGAAGAAGTGGAGTATCTGCGCACCTTCGTCCGCCAGTTGCGCAAGAAGATCGAGGACGATCCGTCGAGTCCGGTGTATCTGCTGACCGATGTGTACGTCGGCTACCGCTTCGCCGACGCGCAGATGTTTCAAGAGGAGACGGCGGTTGCGGTGCCCGATTTGGAACACGAACACGTTGACCCGCCGCCGGGAAGCACGTCGTGAAGGCCCAACCGTTCTACTCGTCGTAATGCAGCAGGCTGAAGACTTCGTATTCCTTGAAACGCTCGCGGCCCTTGAGAAAATCGAGCTCGATGGCGAAGGCAAGCCCGGCAATTTCTCCGCCGAGTTGCTTGACGAGCTTGATGGTTGCTTCCATTGTGCCGCCAGTGGCGAGCAGATCGTCGACCAGGACCACGCGCTGGCCGGGTTGGATCGCGTCCAGATGAATCTCCAGCGTGTCCGATCCGTATTCAAGATCGTATGTAACGCGAGCCACCGGAGCGGGCAGCTTGCGCGGCTTGCGCACCGGCACAAACCCGGCGTTGAGCCGGTAGGCCAGCGCCGGGCCGAAGATGAATCCGCGCGCCTCAATGCCCAGTACCAGGTCGATCTTGTGTTCCAGATAGTGCGCGGCCAGCATGTCGATGAGCTTGGCAAATCCGGTTTTGTCCTTGAGCACGGTGGTAATGTCGTAAAACAGAATCCCCGGCTTGGGAAAGTCGGGCACCGTGCGCACCAGCGCCTTCAGGGATTCCACATCGATTGCCTTGAGTTCGTCAGACATGCTTGCGTTTGCTCCTCGATCGGTCCTGCGTGGGATTTGCGGAAAAAGAACAGGCGGGATTGCGGTTCGGCTTCCATGTTCATTATAGGGGTTAGGGATTAGGGGCTAGGGAGCGAATCCGGCCCGGCGAGCAAGAGGTAGCAATCCCGAAAATAACAAGGAGTGAACGCTGGACGCTGAAATGCCTTTACCCTAACCTCTAATCCCGAACCCCTGCCTTTACCACGCCCCATCGATGCGAAATGAACTCAGCCCCGCTGCCTCACTCTCGTCGAGGTAATGCTCGATCAGCCGATCGACGCGGCTGCCGCGCGGGCCGCGGCGCAGGCTGGCACGCAATTCGGCCAGGTCGGCTTCATTGCCATGCGCAACCACTTCTACGTCGCCCTCTTCGGTGTTGCGCACCCACCCGCGCAAGTCGAGTTCGCTGGCCTCGCGGTGCACGTACCACCGGAACCCAACCCCCTGCACGCGGCCTTGAATCAAGAAATGAAGGACCATGGTTTTTGAACCAAGCCCAGTTTTGCAGATTGGATTGAGGTGCGCAACCGGCAAGGGCTCAAGATGCCCTTACGCTTGTTCCAGCAGTTCACGCAGCCGCTTCAGCGCCTGCGCCATCGCCTCGCGTTCCTGCGCGGTCGCGCGTTGCAGAGCATCTTCGAGCGGTCCCCTGGTCAGGAGTGGAATCCGTTCCTTGATGAACTCCGTCACTGCCGCTGTAGGATAAATCCGGCAAACCCGCCCATCCACTGCATCCGGCTTTCGCTGCACCATGCCGCGCTTCTCCAGCCGGTCCACGATGCCACTCACCGTAGAGTGCGCCAGGCTCATCTCGCGGCTCAGGTCTTTCAGGCTCACGCCCAAGGTGCGCACTACGATCTGCATGGCGGACTTCTGCGGCGCGGTAAGTTCGCCGCGCGCGACCTCCGTTTCAAGCGGCCTGCGCAATGCCTGGCGGATGGCTCCCAGGTCGCGCTCCATGCGCTCTGCCTGGGCGGCAATCTTGGCGATGCTTGCCGCTCTGCCGCCCGGTCGCTCAACTGCTTTTGCCATCTGCTTACAATACCCCAGGGATCAGCGCCCTGACCCGTTGCCGGTAAGCCGGATACGCCTGCGGAAACGTCTCCATCATCAGGCGCTCCTCCTGGCTCATCTTCACCATGAAGGCGAGCATCACCAGCAGCAGGCCCACCAGGCAGCGCATTTCGCCAATCGCAAACCCAGTGCCCAGGGCTGCCGCTGCCAGACCCGTATAGATTGGATGGCGCGCCAGCGCGTAGGGCCCTGTGGTGACCAATTCGTGCCCCCTCTTTACCGTTGCGCGTCCGCTCCAGTTGCCGCCCAGCTTGATGCGCGCCCAGATGGCAAACAGACAGCCCGCCACGGTGAGCGCAAGGCCGACAATCTCCACCGGCTCAACGGCGGGTAGAAATCGATAGCCGAGCCAGCCTTGACTCAGCCAGCCGCTGCCGATCAAGGTGAATCCGAAAAGCACCAGCGCCATGTGAAACAGACGAGGACCGGGCGCCTGCGCGCGCACGGTCCGCTTTGTGTACGCAAGCCCGATCAGCCAGACAATCATCAGTGCGTCCCAGGTGTAGCCGATCAGGGAATCGATGTGCAGGTTCATTTTTCAACCTCCGTCGCATACGATACGTCGTATACGACCTATATTGCCGCAAGTTTCCCCCGGTGTCAAGCCCATGTTTTTGAAATGGAGATTCTGGCCGCAGCATTCGGGGTTTGGAGGCCGCTATTCGACGTGCTCTGCGCCTGACTTGCGATTGTCGCCAACGGTGTACCCTTCCGGCAGCTCGAAGAGTTTTGGATCGGGCTCGGCAAGATTCACATCGGTGAGCGTGAAGGCCTGCTTGCCCACGTTCGGGTCGACCACCTCGGAGTAGAGGTTGATCCCCAGCTGCGTCGCATACCAGAACTCCCGATGGGCGGTGAATGGCTGGTCGCTGCCCATCACGCCTGCGTTGTAGTTGGTGGTATCGCGGGTTCCCCTGGTTTCAATCCCTTCGATCGACCGCGTGCCCAGGTCCTCGTGGGTCCGGAATCCCAAGTTGTTGGGCAACGGCCCGGTGGTTCCAATGGCCGGTTTGTACACCATCTCGGCCGTATCCCTGAACTCCTGCGGGAAGCAGCGATGCGGTGTTTGCAGGGTGAAGCAGTTATACGAGATGTGCGTGTTGGGGTCGGCGATTTGGATGACGTTCATCCTCGACTCCAGGTTGCCGCCCCTGGGCACCAGCAGCCAACGCTCTTCGTAGATGCGACCCTTGCTGTCCCGCGCCACCTGGCGCTTGTTCACCCAGGTATACGTGCCGCCACCCATCATGGGCCGGGTCCACTCCGTGTGGACGATTGCGGTGAAGGGCTGGTTGAGCAGCGGCGGAATATAGATGCTCTGCAGCACCTCGGAGACGCCGCCATCGCGCATGAGCACGCCGGTTGTGCCACCGGCCTGCTTTTCCGCGGTCTGGGCGCTGGCCGCGGCGCAAAGGGCGGCGCACAAAGTGGGCAGGAAGAAAAGGTTCGCAAGGCGCTTCATGGGGACCTCCGCCGGTGCTAATGAAACTATAACCCGAATATACGACGCCGAAAACGAAGAATTGTACTGCCTGTGCGCGCCCTGTTGGACTCAACTACACTGGAGAGCATGGTCTTCGTCCTCGACAACTACGACTCATTCACCTACAACCTAGTTCAGTACCTGGGCGAATTGGGCGTGGAGGTCGAGGTGTATCGCAACGACGAGTTGACGGTGGAGCAAGTGGAAGCGATGAAGCCGGAGCGGATTCTACTCTCGCCCGGCCCCTGCACACCCGGCGAGGCGGGCATCCTGGTTCCGCTTATCCGCGCCATGGCGGGGAAAGCGCCGATTCTCGGAGTTTGCCTTGGCCACCAGGCCATCGGCGAAGCGTTTGGCGGCAATGTGGTGCGCGCGCAGCATCTGATGCACGGCAAGACCAGCGCCGTCGAGCACGATGGCAAAGGCATCTTTGCCAGCCTTCCCACGCCGCTCATCTGCACCCGCTACCACTCACTGATCGTCGAGGAGGACTCGCTGCCCGCCGAACTCGCCGTGACCGCGCGAACGGCGGAGAAGGTTGCAGGGACCAACAAGAGTTCTGTGATCATGGGCCTGCGTCACCGCACACTGCCCATTGAGGGCGTGCAGTTCCATCCCGAGAGCGTGTTGACCGAGGGCGGCCACCAGATGATCCGCAACTTCCTGGACATGTAGGCCTATGCAAGAGCCGAAACAATTCTCCATCCATGACGAGTGCACGCTTTGCGGAAATCGGCCTGATCCCTTGCAGCCGGTCGAAGGAGATTTGTCCTGGAAGATGCAAGCTTTGAAAGGGCACGACTTTGGCCGTGCCAACCGAGGGCTGCAAAGGTCGCCGGCTTTAGCCGCCGAAGGAAGGCTCGTGTTCGAGCATGATTTCCTTCGGGGGCTAAAGCCCCGGGGTCATTTTGGGACATTTGCAGCACGACTGAAGTCGTGCCCTGTCAAATCCATTGAACTTTGTGCAACGGAATCTTGCCGCGTGCCTTCCATCGCATCCTTTACGCTGTTGCTTGCAGCCACCTTGGCGCCCGCATTCATGTCGGCTCAGGACGCACCCGCGACTCCCGCGCCGGCTCCCGTTACGGATCCGGCCCCGGCATCCGATGCGGCTCCCGTGATCGTTCGCCCACTCGCGATTGTTCCCCTCGACAGCAAGATTCCAGGCGCAGCGGCTGAGGTTACCGGCGCGCTGCAGGTCTACAACGGCCGGGCTTTCATTGCCAACAACGGAGCCATCACCGCCGGCCTCGCCACCACCCAGGTCACATTGCCTTATCGCGGCACGCTGCGGGTGTGCGCTTCCACCACCGTCAAGCTGGCAGCTGACTCCACCGTTCCTGCCGGCGAAACTCCGGGTCTGATGATCGCCATGGAGCGGGGCGCAATCGAGGCCAGCTTCGCCACCGGCCGCAACTCCGACATCCTGCTCACGCCGGACTTCCGCATCCTCATCGGCAGCCCCGGCGCGGCGGAAGTGAAGGTGCGCCTCGGCGCCAATGGCGATACCTGCGTGGATAATGCAGGCGTGGACGCACCCTACGTGCTGGTTACCAGCGTCTTCGACGGCGCATCCTACCGCGTGCAGCCAGGGCAGCGTGTCATGTTCCAGCACGGCAGCCTGCACGACGTAGTGGATCAGGAAAAGGAGCCATGCGGCTGCCCTCCGGCTGAGAAGAACGGCAACGAATTTCCGCTGGCGCAGAGTGAAGGCCTGGCGCCAACGCTGCATCCTGCTCCCATCCCCGCTGGGCAGCTCGGTCAAGCCGTCGAGTCCTCGGGCGCACTGGTCTATAACGCCGCCGACCATCAGCCGAAACCCGCCGATGCAGCGCCGCCCTTAACTACACCCCCTGCGGGCTCGACCGCAAGTGCCCCTGTTACCCCACCCGCACCGCAGAAGAAGCGCGGCTTCTTTCGCGGCGTTGGCCGGTTCTTCAAGCGCGTGTTCGGTGCGGATTGAAGAGCAATTGAACTGAGGCACACTTCTTCTCGTATCGACTCCAACCGGCACGCGGCCGTTCGCGGAGCTGGCGGAGGTCGGCTATGGCAGGTTGGAAACACAGCCGAAGTTCGGAAGTGGGGAATCATGAGCCACACAATCGGCTCCGAACCATCCCCTTGTGGCTGGGCGCGGTTGTGATTCTTGGCGCAGTGCTCACTGCGGCCGGCGCGGTCATCGCACTGGTCCATCCAATTATGCTGGTCTCGCCTCATGACGAGATCAATGGCGCTGTTCGCATCTACGCTGGTTACCTGGTCGCGCGCAATCTCGCTATCGCCATCCTGCTTCTGGGCCTGCTGATCGTTGGCGCAAGGCGAGCTCTTGGGAATCTGATGGTGCTGGTCGGGTTCATTCAGCTCTTCGACGCCTGCATGGATGTGGCCGAGGGCCGATGGACCGTCGCGCCCGGAGTTCTCGTCTTCGGCCTTATTTTCCTGTTTGCCGCCGCCAGGTTATGCGATGGCATTCCGTTCTGGAAGCTTGATGCCTGGAAAGGCTAATCGATCTCCGTCCTCAGCTCATGACTGTCATCTGCAATCCGTAATCTGCCATCTGCTTTCACAGCTCGCGCGCCCGCTCAATGGCCCGAATCACTGCCCGCGCTTTATTGATGGACTCCTGGTACTCAAGCTCGGGCACGGAATCGGCGACGATGCCCGCGCCCGCCTGCACGTAGCCTTTGCCGCCGATGGCGAGCATGGAGCGTATGGCGATGCAGGAATCGAGATTCCCGGAAAAGTCGGCGTAGAGCACAGCGCCGCCATAGGTGCCGCGCCGCGCCGGTTCCAGCTCTTCGATGATCTCCATGGCACGCACCTTGGGAGCGCCCGAAAGCGTGCCGGCAGGGAAGCAGGCGCGCAGGGCGTCGACGGCTGTCAGCTGGGGCTTCAATCGGCCTTCGATGGTGCTCACAATATGCATCACGTGCGAGTAGCGCTCCACAAACATGAGCCGGTCGACCTTGACGGACCCGAACTGGCTTACGCGGCCCACATCGTTGCGGCCCAAGTCCACCAGCATCACGTGCTCGGCGCGCTCTTTTTCATCGCCGAGCATCTCCTCGGCTAGCGCCTGGTCTTCCTTGTCGGTAGCGCCGCGCGGGCGCGTTCCGGCAATGGGCCGGTACTCCACCTTGCCCTGGTGCACGCGTACCAGCAGTTCGGGCGACGACCCTGCCAACTCGAGCGGCGACGCCGTGGGCGCTTTTCCCTTTTTTCCAGGCCGGGTGTGTGATCCGCCCAATGGACCCTCCGGCGCAAAGCGCAGAAAGTACATGTACGGGCTTGGATTGACGGTGCGCAGCGAGCGGTAAACCTGGAAGCTGTCCGCTCCCGGCTCGACATCGAAGCGCTGCGAGAGCACGGCCTGAAAAATGTCGCCCGCCGCAATGTACTCCTTGGTGCGCGCCACGGCGGCCAGGTAATTCTTCTTCGTTGTGCGGTGCTTTACCTTGAGCTTGCCGCTCTTTGTACCGCGCCCCTTTTGCGCCGGCAGCGAAGGCAGCGGACGGGCAAGCCGTTTTTCCAGCCTGGCCAGCCGCTTGACGGCAGTTTCATAAGCGTCGCCCGGTTTGCCGCGCGTTACGTCCGCCGTAACCACCAGCCAGATCTCCTTGCGCACGTGGTCAAAGGCCAGCACCTCATCGAAGAAAAGCAGGCAGGCGTCCGGAACACCGAGTTCGTCAGCGGCTTGCTCGGGCAGGCGCTCAATCTGGCGCACCGCGTCATAAGCAAGAAAGCCCACCGCGCCGGCAGTGAAGGGCGGCAGGCCTTTCAGCCGCGCCGGCTTGTGTCCGCCCAAGGCCTGGCGCAGGACCGCGAAGATATCCCCCTCGCTCACCGTTGTTTTCCGTCCCTCGGTGATGGCGATGGAACGGCCGCGCGCCACAATTCGCTTGAAAGGCTCGATTCCAATAAATGTGTAACGCCCCACCTGCTCGCCGCCTTCGACAGATTCCAGCAGAAAGCACTCGCGTTCCGGCCAGGCCGCGCGCAGAAAGGCCGAGACAGGGGTTTCGAGGTCCGCCGTAAGGGTGCGGCAGACGGGAACCAGCGTGTGCTCTTTGGCGAGGGCCAGGAATTCCTTGCGGCTGGGTTGAACGGGATGCGCTTGGGCTTTCACTTCAGACCAGTTTAACTGTGCGAAGCGAGCCAAATTAACCATCAGGCCGTATTGGCCCGGAAGTCGTTACAAGCGCAGTCTCCTTTTGGCGCAATCCGGCGTCCAATCACGGGGGGCAGGCCAACGGACAGTGGATAAGCAGGTTCTCGGTGATTTGATCGTAACCTTTCCGCTTTTGGGCCATTACCGAATGGTTAGCCACTGCCGCGGAGGGGTTCCCGATGTGGTTCCAGATGGCTCGAAGGTGCTATACCCAAGGCTTGACGGGGCTCTCTGGGCAGGCCTAGACTCACTGGGGTTTGGCCCTCTCTAGATAAACAAGCGGGCTGAACCCTCCGGGACCGGGCCAAGTAGCCCCATGGCCGGAGCGAAAGTTCTCCGTGTAAACGGAGGAAATCCTGTCGTTTCTTTGACTTGCGGGTGGGCGTTTCCTCAGCCCACCGTCGGGCGGCAGGGGATCGAAATGGAGAAGTGTATGGCAATCGCAGCACCGGTAATGACGCTGGACCAGGAAATCAACCCCTGGGAGGCGCAAAGCGCACGATTTGAATTTGCGGCACGCAAGCTGAATCTGGACGAAAACCTGTGGCGGGTGCTCAGTACCCCGTCGCGCGAAATCATCGTGCATTTCCCCGTCACGATGGACAACGGCAAGATCGAAATGTTTACCGGCTTCCGGGTGCAGCACAACATTGCACGCGGTCCCGGCAAGGGCGGCATCCGCTATGCGCCGGATGTGACCCTGGACGAAGTACGCGCGCTGGCCAGTTGGATGACCTGGAAGTGCGCGGTGGTCAACATCCCCTTTGGCGGGGCCAAGGGCGGCGTGATCTGCGACCCCAAGAAAATGAGCCAGGGTGAGCTGGAGCGCATGACGCGCCGCTACACCTCGGAGATCATCGACTTCATCGGGCCGGAAAAAGATGTTCCCGCGCCCGACGTGAACACCAACGAACAGACCATGGCCTGGATCATGGACACCTACTCCATGCATGTGGGTCACACGGTCACCAGCGTGGTCACCGGCAAGCCGCTCAACATCGGCGGTTCGCGGGGGCGCGTTGAGGCCACCGGGCGCGGCGTGATGGTAATGTGCGGCGAGAGCCTGCGCTACCTGAACATGCCCGTAGACGGTTGCCGCGTGATCATTCAGGGCTTCGGCAACGTAGGCTCCAATGCTGCACGGCTGATGCTGGAGCACGGCTACAAGATTGTCGGCATCGCGGAGAAAGAGGGCGGCCTGTGCAATCCAAATGGCATCGACATTCACCAGTTGGTCGAGTACAAGTACCGCAACGGCACCACGCTCGGTTTCCGCGGAGCTGAGGCGATGCCCAGCGAAGAACTGATGCTCAACGACTGCGAGATCCTCATTCCTGCTGCCACTGAGAATGTAATCACCAGCCGCAATGCCGACCGCATCAAGGCGCGCATTGTGGTGGAGGGCGCCAACGGCCCAACCACCGCAGTTGCCGACGAGATTCTCGCCGACAAGCGCATCTTTATCGTGCCGGACATTCTGGCCAACGCCGGCGGAGTGACCGCTAGCTACTTCGAGTGGGTGCAGGACCGGCAAGGCTACTTCTGGAAGGAAGCCATCGTCAACGAGCAGTTGGAAACAATTCTGCGCGACAGCTTCGACGATGTGGTGCGCTACGCCGAGGCCCATAATGTGAACAACCGCATCGCTGCATACATGCTGGCAATCGATCGCGTGGCCTTCACCATCAAGCAGCGTGGCATTTACGCATAGCTCCGCGAACTGAAATCCGCTCGCAGTTAAAACTGAGACGGGATGGGCTTCATGCTCATCCCGTTTTTTCTTGTGCGCCGTGCATAACCAAAGCCACCGTGTTCCCCTCTAACTCCTGAACGTGAAGGAGAAAGACAATGGCTCGACTAACTCACCCGCTCACGCGCTGTGTAGCTATGTTATTGGTTGGCGGCATGCTTACGCTGTCTGCACCAATCGCCGATGCGAAGCCACTGACTGCCGATACCGTCCATGCGCGCATTCTCAAGCGCGGCATGGGTAACTGGGTCGACGTCGAGTTACAAAACGGCACTGCCTTTGTGGGCAGAATTGTAAGTGTCGATGAACAGAGCTTCGGCCTGCAATTGCACAACGACCCGGCCATCACGCCCGTGAAATATAGCGAAGTGGTCGACCTTCACACGGGCATCTCGCACGGAGCGTTTTTTGCCATTACCGCCGTGGGCGTTGGCGGGATGATTGTGATGGCCCTGATTGCGCATCATGAATTATCAAAGCAGCCAACCTTCCCAACATTCCCAACTGAGCCCACCCAGCCAGTTTTTCCCTAAAGCGGGTTCAGACGCGCTACGTTCATTGAGCAGGGTCGCCGTAGAAAACTCCGCGGCCATGCGTGCCTACGTAGACTCGTCCGTAAATGCGCGGGTCGCCGGCGATCTGGAGCACGAGTCCCCATTGGTGCTGGTCGTCGTTGATGCGGACCCAGGTGCGCGCCTCGTCAATGGAGCGAAATATGCCTTGCTGTCCATGAACGGTCCCGACCAGGTAGATGGCCGGATTGGAATGGTTAGGCGCGGCTTTGCCGAAGCCGAATGCGTGGATGTCCTCTACGCCTGGCAGGCGCGCGAAGGACAGGTTTCCCGCTGCCGGGTTGAGCGGCTGAACGAAATGGTAAAGGCCGTCGAAAGCCGGTAGCCAAAGATCACCGGCGCGCCCTGGAGTTGCGTAGATGCGGTCCTGCCCTCCGCGGTTATCTCCGCGCCCTGTCGCCGGCTGCGATTGCGGGGCGTCCTGCAACGTAAATGCCTGCGCGGTGAAGGAAGCTCCTGCATCGTTGCTGCGATAGAGCGTTGCGTTTGCCAGCGAAACCGCGTAGAACGAATTCGGCTCGATCGGATCGGCGATCACCCGGACGCCGGCTGGCAGGCCCTGGGCAGCCGTCCAGGTTGCGCCCATGTCCCGCGTCACGGAAGCGGGCTCGCGCTGCGGGGTCCAGATCCAGGCGGCTCCGTCGGCAGAGATTGCGATGGTTCCCCCGCGGCTGGTCGGCGTGGGAGCGGCAGAGGTCGGCTTCCACGTGCGGCCCCCATCGAGCGAGTAGCCGATATTCCCGTCGGGCTTGTGCTCTGCGTTGTTGCCCACGCGGACAATCAATCCCGGCCGCAGAGCAGCGGAGACTTGCCCGGTGGTGTTGCCCATGCGCGGCGGCGCGGATGCTCCCTCGGGCGCGGGATGATCCAGGTCCCAGTGAACGAAGCTGCCGTAGTCGCCAATGGCGCTGAGCAGGTGCGCGCCCTGCGTGGGACTGTCGAGCTCGAGCGCGACGGTCTCTTCGATCCCGGTGGCGAGGATGCTCCAGTGAGTCGGCAGGCCGCGATCCGCAGCGGTCAGGTCGAATGTCTCCCAACCACCGTAGCCGGTGGTGAAGACCGCGTGGTCGGAGTTGAGCGGATCGATCTCGATGTCGAAGAGCCAGTGAATGGGAGTGGGCTTCACGTAGGGCGCAAGGCTGTAATCGTAAATGCCGCCGCCGGGCGCGCCTCCCTTGAAGATGGGCGTCCAGGTCTGGCCTCCGTCGACAGAGCGGAAGATGTCTTCGCTGCCCGCAGAGCCGGGGCGTCCGAAAGAACTGGCAATCACGGTGCGCGGGTGCTGCGCGTCAACGGCGACGGCCGCGTAGCCGAATTGCTTGCTGCCCGCGACGGGATGGTCCGGCGTGATGTCGGTCCACGCGCCGGTTTGCGTGTTGAGCTTCCAGACGGCGCCGTCTGTCATGCGGGATGGACCGGGCGCGGTGCCGTAAGCGACGTAGAGGAATCCATCGCTCGAAAGAGCCGCGCGCGTGGGCCGATACTGCTGCGGCGCGCCGGTCACTTCCTGCCAGGTTGCGCCGGCGTCATGCGAGACGAAAAGATTGGGCCGGCCCATGAGCGAGACGCCGGCATAGATGGTTTGCGTTGCAGAGATTGGCGCTCCGTGCGCAATCGGAGGAGGCAGGAATTTGACGAAGACAACGCCGCTGCCGTGCACCGGCATGCGTCGCCAGTGTTGCTCCGGCGTCTCACCGGCCACGGGTGGCGGCGGCGGCGGAATGGCCTCCGTCACATCGGGAAAGTTGGTTACGCGCGTCCACGTCGCGCCGCTATCCTGCGAACGCCACAGGCCGTCGTGCCGCGTACCAAGAAAGAGGACGCGGCCATCGCGCGGATCGACGGCAAGGCGTTCGCCGTTCCCGCGGCCGTCCTCATTTCCGCCGAATTTGAACGGAACATCGGTGCGCTGAAAGGTGCGGCCGCTGTCATCCGAGCGCAGGATTGCGCCGTTGGGAGTGTGCTCATTGGTATACGTGCCGCAGGCCAGGTAAACGCGCCTGGGGTCAGTAGCATCGACGGCGATGGATTCAATCCCCATTAGGTTCAGGTCTTTGTAGGGAACCCAGTCCAGCATCGGCTGCCAGCGATGGGCGGCGACATCCCAGCGGTAGGCAGAGCCCATGTCGGTGCGCGCGTAGCGAACCCCTGCCGCCGTGGGGTGGAAGATGACTCCATCGACAAACCCGCCGCCGACGATCTGGACATTTTTCCATATGTACGGCTGCTGTTGAGGAATCTGCGCTGTGGCACACAGCGTGCCAAGGAGGCAAAGGAGAGCGGAAAGGTGAAATCGATTGGCGAATGCTGAGCTTCCAAGATGCATGAAGAAAGAATAGAGCACGGGAGCACGGCACAGAACTTGCGGACGACTCAAAACCTCAATAAGGCAAGAACCTATTTTTCTGCATTGCAGCGACACTTTTCGAAGTCTCAATGAATCTAAGTCACCGAGAGAGCGGATCCAGATTCCAACCTGGCCGAATGAACTGGCGACGATGTGGGTCGTCTCGCTACAGTGAATGAGACGGGCCTGAAAGTCGGAAGGCGAAAGGAATGGAAAAATGTCAACGTCTGTGACACCGGTTGCCAATCGTCAGGGAGTCGAGCCGCTTACGCAGTTGAAGGCCTGGAAGGCTCTCCAAAGCCACTACCAGCAGGTCGGCGCATTGCATGTGCGCGATCTTTTTGCGGCCGATCCAACGCGCGGAGAGCGCTTGACCGTCGATGCCCTCGGACTCTTCTTCGACTACTCCAAGAACCGGGTCACCGACGAGACTCTCAAGCTCCTGGTCGAACTGGCGCGGGAGTCGGGTTTGCAATCGCGCATTGAAGCCATGTTTCGCGGCGACAAGATCAACGTGACTGAAAAGCGGGCAGTGTTGCATGTGGCGTTGCGCGCGCCGAAGGGCGAATCGATCTTCGTCGACGGCGAGGATGTTGTGCCGGCGGTCCATGAAGTGCTGGACAGGATGACCGCATTCTCCAACCGCGTCCGCAGTGGCGAGTGGAAGGGCCACACTGGCAAGCGTATTCGCAACGTGATCAACGTCGGCATTGGCGGCTCCGACCTCGGTCCGGTCATGGCTTACGAAGCGTTGAAGCACTATAGCGACCGCTCCATGACCTTTCGCTTTGTTTCCAACGTGGACGGCTCCGACTTTGCCGAAGCCGTCATCGACCTCGACCCGGCGGAGACGCTCTTCATCATCTCGTCAAAGACATTCACCACGCTCGAAACCATTACCAACGCGCAATCGGCGCGCGCCTGGCTGGTGAAGGGATTGGGCGGCGATGAAAGCTCGGTCGCCAAGCACTTCGTCGCCGTCTCCACCAACGCTGAGGGAGTCGGAAAATTCGGAATCGACACCGCCAACATGTTTGGATTCTGGGACTGGGTCGGCGGCCGCTACTCCATGGATTCAGCCATCGGCCTGGCCACTATGCTTGCCGTCGGACCGGATAATTTCCGCGCCATGCTCGACGGTTTTCACCAGATGGACGAGCACTTCCGCACCACGCCTTTCGAGCGCAACATTCCCGTGCTGCTGGGCCTGCTTGGCCTCTGGTACACCGACTTCTTCAACGCGCAAACCGTGGCCGTATTGCCCTATGAGCAATATCTGAAGCGCTTCCCGGCCTACCTGCAGCAGTTGACCATGGAAAGCAACGGCAAGCACGTTACGCTGACCGGGAACACCGTGGATTACCCGACCGGCCCCATTTATTGGGGCGAGCCCGGCACCAACGGCCAGCACTCCTTTTATCAGCTCATCCACCAGGGAACGCGGCTGATCCCGTGCGACTTCATCGGCTTCGGCAAATCGCTGAACCCGCTCGGCCGTCACCACGACATGCTAATGGCCAACGTGTTCGCGCAGACCGAAGCATTGGCCTTCGGCAAGACAGCGGACCAGGTGAAGGCCGAAGGAACACCGGACTGGCTCGTGCCGCACCGCGTCTTCGAGGGCAATCGCCCCTCGAACACGATTCTCGCCGAAGAGCTCACGCCCGAAGTGCTGGGCAAGCTGGTCGCGCTCTACGAGCACAGCGTCTTCACCCAAGGCACCGTCTGGCAGATCAATTCGTTCGATCAGTGGGGCGTGGAACTGGGCAAGGTGCTG
>JBEKFD010000082.1:0-18088 GCA_050013495.1 Occallatibacter sp.
GGTTTCAGGAAGATAGGCCGGTTGGGACAAGATGTTCCGGATGGTTTGTCCGGCGCTTCAGAATCCCATGATGTTGTAGCCGCAGTCTACGTAGAGGGTTTCGCCGGTGATGGCGCTGGAGAGGCTGCTGGCGAGGAAAAGCGCTGCGCCGCCGACTTCGAGCTGATCGACGTTGCGATGCAGGGGGGCACGTTCGGCGTGGGACTTGAGCATCTCGCTCAGGTCGCCGACGCCGCGGGCGGCCAGCGTTTTGATGGGTCCGGCGGAGATGGCGTTGACGCGAATGTTCTTCGAGCCAAGGCTCCAGGCCAGGTAGCGGACGGTGGATTCGAGGCCGGCCTTGGCGATGGCCATTACGTTGTAATTGGGGACAACTTTCTCGGCGGCGTAGAAGCTGAGGGTCATGATGCTGCCGCCCTCGGTCATGAGGGGCGTGGCTCCGCGAGTGACGGCGATGAGCGAGTAGACGCTTACGTCCATGGCGGTGCGAAAGCCCTCGCGGCTGGTGTTGAGGAAGTCGCCGCGTAGTTCGGCAGCGGGGGCGAAGGCGACGGCGTGGACCAGAATGTCGAGCCTGGAGTACTTGTCTTTAAGGGAAGCGAAAAGGGTATCGATCTCGGCGTCGTTGGAGACATCGCATTGAAAGCCGGAGGCGCCGGGCAGCTCGTCGATGAGGCTCTGGGCCTCCATCTTCATGCGGTCGTTCTGATAGCAGATGGCCAGGGTTGCGCCGGCCTCGTGGAGTTTAAGGGCGATGCCCCAGGCGATGGAACGCTTGTTGGCCAGCCCGAAGACCACGGCCGTCTTACCCGCCAGATTGATCATGCTTTCTTTCTTCCTCCATGAACCCGCGCGGTGGGAGCGGGAACGAGCAGTTTAAAGGATATCAGCCACCTGCGGTGGGGCAGAAGGCGCTTGCGCGCCAAAAACTTCGCGGCTTCCCGATGCGCTCCTGCCACGGTGTCTAAAAGCGGTGACGACCTACCACTGAAGCGTCTTAGGGCGGCCTAACCGCCGAGGTCGACTAGCTGGACTTTGCCGACGGGCTGGCCGAGGAAGCGCGAGCCGAGGCGCTCGAATTTTTCCACGGAGTCAGTGGCGAAGCAGCGGATTTGGGTGGGCGCGGCTGGGGTGGGCGCGGCACCTGCGGCGAGTCGTCCGTTGATGGCTTGGACGGCGGCCTCGGCGGCGGCCTGGGCGGAGTCGATGACACGCACGCCGGGGGGGACCGCGGCTTCAAAGAGCGGGCGGAGCAGCGGATAGTGGGTGCAGCCGAGCACCAGCACGTCGGGGTTGAGGCCGGCTGCTGCTGCTTCTTGAGTCAGTTCGGCGAGATAGACGCGGATCACCTCGGCGGTGACCGGATGGCTGACCCAGCCTTCTTCGACCAGCGGCACGAGCAGCGGGCAAGCCTTCTCGAGGGCGCGCAATCCCAGGGCGCGGCAAGCGGCCGTGTAGGCGTGGCTTTGCACGGTTGCATCGGTGGCGATGACCAGGACATCGCCGGTGCGGGAGGCGGCGCGGGCGGCGGAAGCGCCGGGCTCAATGACCCCCAGCACAGGGACGGATACCGCGTCCTGAATGGCGTCGAGGGCCAGGGCGCTGGCGGTGTTGCAGGCGATGACGAGGAACTCCGCGCCCTGTTCCCGAACCAGGAACTGCGCGCTTTCCGCCGCGTAGCGCGCGATGGTGCGGCGGGATTTCGAGCCGTAAGGGAGCCGGGCGGTGTCGCCGAGGAAGGCGAACTGCGCTTGCGGCAGGGATTCAATGAGGGCGCGGAGGACGGTGAGGCCGCCGAATCCGGAATCGAAGACGCCGATGGTGCGGGAACCTGTCTCTTTGGTGGTCACGGGTGGGCGCCTTCCGTGGGCACGGCGTCGGTGGCCAAGTACGTGCGGGTCAAATCGGCGTGGCCGGCGAGGGTGGCGCGGGGTTGGCCGTCCACCAGAAAGCGCACCTGCGTAACGCGGGGCAGGTTGGCGTGCAGGGTGCCGCAGATGGAAAGCACAGTCAGGGTCTCCGTTTCCAGGCCTGACGGATGGTTGGCGGCGAAACTCGGGGTCAGGTTGACGACGGCCAGAAGCGGGCCGTCGGCGGGAGCTTTCGCGGTGTCTGTTTTCTCCGCCGATCTGGATTCTCCAGGGCCCGCAGCGAGGCTGGGCGCTGGAACCAGGAACACCTGCGCGACGGAAGCGGCGCCGCCGGGAACGGGGTGCGTGGCATCCTGGGCGGCGTAGAGGTCAAGTAGTCGGCCAAGAATCACCCGGGCGCGCGATTCGGCGTCCTGCGGCAGTGGCAGCGTCTGCGCCTGGGCGCGCAGGGAATTGTCGGCATCGCTGGCCACCAGCAGCGTAGCCTGCTCGGCGGGAGCAACCTGGGGGGCCTGGGTGGGCGCGGAGTCCTCGCCGGTGAGCAGGCGCTGGTGAGCCCGGTCGCGCAGGTGCCATAGAATTCCGCCCATGGCCACGGAAGCGGCCAGCAGGACAACGAAGAGGACGGTTTGGTAGCGGGCGATCATGGCTGACGGGCCTCGGTCTTCCACTCCAGCAGCGCGGCGGCCAGCGCCTCGGCCACCCGTGCCTGGTATTCGGGATCGTCGAGGTCGATTTTGGCGTCGCTGCCCGGGGTGTGATCCGGAGCAACCTCAATGGCGAGGGCGGGGCAGGTCATGCTGTCTACCTCGGGCAGCGCGGTGCGGCCCAGCATGACCGGGATGCCTGCCTGTTGCAGGGCCGAATTGAGCACACCCGCCAGCGCCAGGCTGCGGGTTACCCAAGCGGCCTGCGCGGTCTTCCAGGCGGGAAGCCGGTTGGGCGGCCCAGGCGGCAGCGATGAAGTGAAAAGGTGGACGCCGGAGCCGGTCTCAGAGGCGTGCAGGCTCAGGCAGGCCTGGGCATTGGCATGGTTGGCGATCTCCGCGCGGCGGTTGCCGTCGATCGTCGAATCGGACTCGCGCGTGGTGATCACCTGGATGCCGCGGGCGTTGAGCAGGGAGCGCAGCTTGACGCTCAAAGCAAGTGTGAAGGCTTTTTCCGGCTGATCGCTGAGCTTGCCTCCGGGGTCATCGCCGCCATGGGCCGCGTCGAGGAGGACGACGAAGCGGGGGGGAGGAGGCGCCTGCGGTGGCGCTGGAGCTGCCGGAGCAGGCGGGGCCTGGGCGGCGGCGACGGTCGCGGCAATCAGGAACACTGTTGCTCCGATGGAGCAAAGCAGTTGACCTCTCCACATCCTTTGGCCTCTAGGCAAGTTCTCTTTCTCGATTCCGCATTCCCTCGGGGGCTAAAGCCCCTTGGAGTTTGTTGCATTGATGTACGGGCTGAAGCCCGTACCCTTCAAGCTGAAGCCCGTACGCTTCAAAAAGGCCCTTACTCCTAGAGCTGCGGAAAAAAGACCACGCCCGAACAAAAAGCACGAAAAGCAGACCGCAGGGGCTAAAGCCCATGTTGAATTCATTGACCCTTTGCCGGGGATAAATCCCCGGCCTACCGCACTAACGATTTCTTCCACAGCCTGCTAGAGACTGCGGACTGCGTGAACGGTCACTGCTTAATCGAGCGCATAGATCGCGAGGCCGCTGAGCAGCTTGGGGAAGAAGTCGGTGGACTTTTGCGGCATCACGTCGCCGGCGAAGGCCACTTCGCGTAGTTGCTCCATGGATACGGGGTTGGTGAGGAAAGTGACGTCGGCTTCGCCGCGGCGAACCTGGTCGACTGCCTCGCCGGCATCGCGCAGGTAGCGCAGGTTGGTCTGCTCGCGGACCTTTTCGGCGTCAAGGCCGAGAAGGCGGTCGAGAATGATGGAGTGCAGGTGGGTCAGATCGAGCTGGCGCTGGCGATCGGGCATAGTGGCGAGCGCGGCGGCTATGACTTCAGGCTTCGAGCTTAGCAGCCGAGCTCCGGCGCGGGTGACGGCTACGAAGGCGGTGCCTTTCTGGCTGCCGAGCAGCTCCATGTAACTGGATGCATCGGCGTCGGGAAGCGCTTCCACGGTAAAGAACTCGTTGGCAGCCTCGGCGAAAGCCAGCGGATCGAAAGCCGGCAGGCTGTGCACGACGCGATGCGTGGGCAAAATCACCAGCCCATCGGAGTCCATGTTGACGAAGGTCATCATCACGGCCGCTTCCGGATAAGCCGGCTGCGGCAACTCGTTGGGGTTGTGTTCTGAGGGAGCGGACACGGCGGGGGTGTGCTCCTTCGAATAACTCAGCGCTGTCTCGTAGCGGTGGTGTCCGTCGGCGATGATCAGCTTCTTGTCGTCCATGGCCGTGGTCAGCAGGCGGATGGCCGCCGGATCGCTGACGCGCCAGAGGCGATGCAGCACGCCGTATTCGTCGCTGACTTCGACCTCCGCGGGTCCGTTCTCATCGTAGAGAATCTTCTCCACGCTCGCGGCAGGGTCAGAGTAAAGCATGAAAATCTGGCCAAAATGCGCGTGCGTGGCCTTGAGCAGGTTGAGCCGGTCGCTTTTGGGTTTGGAGAGCGTCTGCTCATGGCGGAAGACCACCTGCTCGGAGTACTCGTGGAGCTTGCCCAGGGCTATGAATCCGCGGCGCTCCTTGACGATCTCGGTGCCCGGAACCTTGAAGCGCTGCGAGTAGGCGAAAACGCAGGGATCCTTCTCCTGAATCAGAACGCCTTGCTCCCGCCAGGCCCGGAAATCGCGGGCCGCGCGGGTATAGACGCTTTCGCCACGCTCGGCATCGAAAAGCTCGGGAAGGCCTAGAATGATGCGCACCAGGTTGAACGGGCTGCGCTGATAGTAAGCCTGCTGCATGGCGGGGGAGATCTTGTCGTAGGGCTGGGTGACCACGTCGTCCAGGCGGACCGTGGATGGATTGTAGCGCCATGCGCGAAACGGATAAATGCGTGCCATTTGGAAGGAATTACTCCCATGAAGCGGCGAAATTTGCGTACGGGAGTCCAACCATGAGAGGAGTGGGGACTGGTGTGCGCTTAGGGTCGATTGTATCTCAGAGGACATCGGCAGCCTTGCAGCAGGGCAGGCGCAGCGTGGAACAGATCACCCATGTTGGGACGCGGGAACGAAGGTCAGCTTTGGGCCTGAGCAGCATTGCGCCAGAAGTGCTAAACTCGCCTTCATTCTCTGGTGTGGCGGAATGACTAATCTTCGTTTCCGGCGAGTTTCCCAAAATGCGGTAGGGTACTGGCGATTGATGCTGGGCTGGGTGTTGATTTGCGGGCTGACGGCGTTGATCTGGGGAGCGCGCGCGCAGGCCCAGGACGATCCGCTCAGCAAGGTTCACGTGCCTCCGCCATCCACCGCAACGCCGTCAACGGCTGAACCCAAGGGAGCGGAAGCGCCGGCCGCCAGCGGACCCGATGCGCTCAAGATCCATCCCGGCTCCCGCATCCGCATGAACGTGGACATGGTGCTGGTCCCGGTTACTGTGACCGACCCCATGAACCGCCTGGTCACCGGCCTGGAGCAGGAAGACTTCCAGGTTTTCGAAAACAACGGCGGCCAGAAGATCGTCAGCTTCGCCAGCGAGGATGCCCCGGTTTCCATTGGGATTGTCTTCGATCTTTCCGGGTCGATGACTTCGAAGCTGGTGCGGGCGCGGGAATCGATTCTGCAATTCATCAAAACCGCCAACCCGCAGGACGAATTCTTCGTGATCGGATTTAATGACCGGCCGGAACTGATTGAAGACTTCACCAGCTCGGTAGAAGATATCCAGGCGCGGCTGGCCACGGTGCGCAGCGGCCACCGGACTGCGCTGCTGGACGCGATCTACTACGGCGTGGAAAAGATGAAGGATGCGCGGCACGAGCGCAAGGCGCTGCTGGTGGTCTCCGACGGCGGCGACAACCGCTCCCGCTACACTGAGGGCGAAGTGCGCTCGCAGGTGCGCGAGTCGGACGTGGAGATTTATTCCATAGGCATCTTCGACCCCTATGCGCCCACGCCCGAGGAGCGCACCGGCCCGCAGCTGCTCAACGACCTGAGCGAAGAGACTGGCGGACGGCTGTTCCGCGTGGACGATATCGCCGAGATGGGCGACATTGCCGAGAAGATTTCCACCGAACTGCGCAACCAGTACATGATCGGCTACCGCCCCAAGGACCTGACTCGCGACGGCAAGTGGCGTAAAGTGAAGGTGAAGATCAATCCGCCGCAGGGATTACCTCCGCTCACCGTCCATGCTCGCACCGGCTACTATGCGCCATTGCAATAATCTGGTCCTCGCAACCCTTCTTGCCGGAGCGACCCTCACGCTTGCTGCACAACAAGCTCCACCCCCGCCTGCTCCGCCCAAGCCTAATCCAACTCCGTCCGGCCAGGCTCCGTCCCTCACCGTGGATCGCGACCCGGTGCGCTCGCCGGATGCGGAGCCGCCCACTGCCGCGGCCGGAACCATACGCAAAGAGGGATCGGGCTACGTTCTACACACCGAGGTGGAAGAGGTGGTGCTCAACGCCACCGTGCTCGAAGGCAACAAGCTGGTTCCGGACCTGAAAGCGGACAATTTCCAGGTTTTTGAAGACGGCGCCAAGCAGAGCATCATCAGCTTTCAACACACCGATCTGCCGGTCTCGATCGCGCTGGTGGTGGATAACTCCGGGTCCATGGCGCGCAAACGGCCATCGGTCAACAAGAGCGCTCTCGACCTGATTCAAGCCTCCAACCCGCAGGACGAGGCGTTCGTCGTCAACTTCTCCGATGAGGCGTATATCGACCAGGAGTTCACCTCAGACGTGAACAAGCTTCGCGACGGCCTGGGGCACATCGAGTCGCGGGGCGGAACTGCGCTGTACGACGCCGTGGTGGCCTCGGCGGACAAGCTGGCAGAAGACGCCAAGCGCCCCAAGCAGGTGCTGATCCTGATCACCGACGGCGAAGACAATGCGTCCACGCTCAACCTGGAGCAGACCATTCGCCGCGTGCAGCAGTTGTCCGGCCCGGTGATTTACTCGATTGGATTGCTGTTTGGCGACGAGATGAGCCACGCCGAAGTGCGCCACGCCCGCCGCGCCCTGGAAATGCTTTCGACAGAGACCGGCGGCATCGCCTTCTTCCCCAAGTCAATTGAACAGATTGATCAGATCGCCGCCGAGGTCGCCCGCGACATCCGCAACCAGTACACGCTGGGCTACCGGTCCACGAAGCCGACTACCGAGCCGGGATTCCGCCGCGTGCAGGTTGATGCCGACGCCAAAGGCATGAGCAAACTCACCGTCCGGACGCGCACGGGCTACTTCCCGGTAGTCCGCCCGGCCAAGAAAGAAGCGGCGACGGACAAGAAGTAGTCAGGACGAACCGCGTCCCCCAATCGTATAGACTGAACCAGTCATGGCCGTAGAAACCACCCCCGCCCTCCGCGTTGCTTCCGACATCACCCAGCTTGTGGGCCACACCCCTATGCTGCAACTGGCGCGGCTGTCGCCGAAACCCGCCGCCGCCCTCTTCGCCAAGCTCGAATTCCTCAACCCCGGCGGCAGCATCAAGGACCGCGCCGCGCTGGGCATGATTCTCGATGCGGAAGCGCGCGGGCTGCTGCATCCGGGTTCGACGATCATCGAGGCCACGGCCGGCAACACCGGTGTGGGGCTGGCGCTGATCGGGGTCAATCGTGGATACGCGGTCAAGCTGTTTGTGCCGGAAGGATTCGCCGAGGAGAAGTGCATCCTGATGCGCGGGTTTGGCGCCGAAGTAACTCGCACACCCGAGGACGAAGGCATGGCCGGCGCCATCAAGCGCGCCCGCGCCGCCGGAGCGGAGATCCCCGGCTCCTTCACCGCGCTTCAGTTCCAGAACCAGGCCAACCCGCAGTTCCACCACGACACCACGGCAGTTGAGATCTGGGAGCAGATGGAACGGCGCGTGGACGGTTTCGTTGCCGGCGTCGGTACCGGCGGCACTTTTTCCGGTGTAGCTCAATTCCTCAAGGAACACAACCCGGCAGTGGTCAATGTTGCCGTGGAAACCGAGGGCTCAATCCTGCAAGGTGGGGCACCCGGCAAGCACAAGGTGGAAGGCATCGGCGTGCATTTCGTGCCCGAGACATTTCATCGCGACGTTTGCGACCGGATTGTTGCGGTTACCGATGACGACGCATTCGCGATGGTGAAGCGGCTGGCCGGCGAAGAGGGTTTGGTGGGCGGATCGAGCTCTGGTGCGGCGGTGTTTGCGGCTGTGGCGCTGGCGAAGGAACTGGGCGCGGGCAAGCGGATTGCCGTGATTGTGCCGGACTCGGCGGAGCGGTATTTGTCGAAGAAGATATTTGAGGGCGGAGTTTAGATCCTAACTTGCAGTTATCTAAAGCAATGTGGCGCTACGCGCAGTCATGCCCCGCCACGATAAGCTAGAAGCTGGAACCCAGGAGCCAAGAGCCGACTCATGCCCGAATACAAATACTCCACACTTGCTGTGCATGCTGGGCAACATCCTGACCCGCTGACGGGTGCGGTCAACGTGCCCATTTACCTTTCTTCCACATTTGAACTAACCGGCATTGGCACCGACAAGGGCTGGGACTACTCGCGCGCCGGCAACCCTACCCGCGACCGGCTGGAATCGGCGCTTGCGGCACTCGAAGGCGGGACATCCGGTCATGCGTTTGCCAGCGGCATGGCGGCTATCTATGCGCTGGTGGCCACGCTCAGCGCGGGCGACCACGTGATTGTTTCCAGCAATGTTTATGGCGGCACGCAGCGGCTGTTCAATCTTGTGGTCCGCAACTACGGCATCGAGATCGAATACGTAGATACCGGCGATATCAAGGCTGTGGAGACGGCGATCAAGCCGTCGACCAAGCTGATCCACATTGAGACGCCGACGAATCCGATCATGTCTCTCACCGACATTGCGGCGGTGAGCGCCGTCGCACATGCTCACGGAGTCGAAGTCAGCGTCGACAACACCTTCATGTCGCCTGTGCTGCAAAGCCCGCTGGCTCTTGGCGCGGATATCGTGATGCATTCGACGACGAAGTTTTTGAATGGGCACTCCGATGGGCTGGGGGGTGCGCTGATTGGCTCGAAGCCCGAGCACAAGGAGCGCTTTCTGCTGGTGCAGAAGGCTGCCGGCGGCATTCTTTCGCCGTTCGAATGCTACCTGGTGCTGCGCGGGATCAAGACGCTGCCTCTGCGCATGAAGGCGCATGAAGAAAACGGCCGCGCGGTTGCGGAGTTTTTGTCGACGCAGAAGAAGCTGACGCGACTGGCTTATCCGGGATTGAAGACGCATCCGCAGCATGAGCTTGCGGTGCGGCAGCAAAAGGGATTCGGCTCGATGATGAGCTTCGACCTTGGGACTCAGGATGCGGCGGGGCGATTCCTCGGCGCGGTGAAGCTGTTTCTCAACGCCGAGTCTTTGGGAGGCGTGGAATCGCTGGCTTCGCACTCGGCGACCACGACTCATGCGGCGCTAAGCGACGAAGAGCGGGAGAGGCTTGGAATTACGCAAGGGCTGGTCAGGATTTCTGTCGGCATTGAGGACAAGGAAGACCTGATTGCGGATCTCGGCCAAGCGCTACAAGAGGTGTGACGGAGATCGTTCCTGCCTCGCTTGCGTTGTTATCCGTGTGAGGCTTCCTGACTCATTCTTCGCCCGATGTGGAATCCCCAATGATTGCGACCAACTGATTAGCAAGCATGGAGCTAAGGAGGTCCTTCATCGCGGTCAGATCAACCGTCCCGCCTTGCCAGGCTCTGTCGGCGGCCTCGAGCGCCTTGTAGTATGGCGTTTTGTCCTCTGCAATTTGATCCGGGATGGTCCTCTTGCCGGGAAGGATGTAGCCCATTTTGACGCAAAGGATCATGTAGGCCGCTGCCCGAGATGTTCTTCCATTCCCGTCTGTAAATGGATGAATCCAATTCAGCCGCCACATTACATACGCTGCCAGGTGGATCGGGCTTTTTTCTTCCCACTTTTCATTTACATAGTCACAAAGCTCTTCGATTCGCTCCGGAACCTCGAAGGCGTTCGGAGGGCTGTGCTGGCTTCCGTGAATTGCGATTTGCGCGGGCCGCCAGTTCCCGGCGTACCCTGAGATGCCGGCCAATGCTTCTCGATGAAGGTGCAGGAGATGAGAAGGGCGAAATTTGAACGGTTGGCGCTGAGGGTCCAGGAATGATTCAACCATCTCTATGACTGTGTCGAATTGCCTGAGACCATTGAGCGCTTCTTGCCGTGCTAAAGCATCAGCATCGGTGATGATCTCGGCATCGAACGCGCGACTATGTCGCGTATTATCTTCCATTATCGTGGAACGGACCCGGATTTCAGCACTTCGGCTTGTTCGTCAACCATTTCTCGCGTTATTCGATCGTTCTCGATGTGAGTGTTTCCGTAGGCAAAGCTCCTGCGTTGAGCCTCGCGTTCGTCCTCACGAAAGGGCGAGTGGCGCGCTGCCTCGATCAGTTGTTGAAGAGCATCGGTCATGACCCTTTAACCCCCTCCACAGACGTTATCACCCAGGGGCTTGAAACGGCTATCCCGGTGTACTTCCGAATCCGAAAGAGCACCTTCTCGTTCGTAACCTTAGTGCGCGGGCGGCGCGGGGCCGAGCTTCTTCGGACGGCGCATGAGGAACGGGAGCGGAATCAGAATCGCGGTCAGCGCCACCAGAATCCAGATCACATCCACATACGCCAGCAGGCGGGCCTGGATTTGCGCCATACCGTAGATCGATGCGCCGGCGCGTTGCATTGCGTCGGGCATGGCGCCGGCGCTGTTTCGCATGATCGCTCCGGCGAGGCCGGAGCGCAGGGTGTCGAAGGGTCCGTTGCCGGCGACGGTGTGGGAGCCGAGCATGGCCAGGTGCTTCTGGGTCAGGCGGGCGAGCAGCGTGGTGACAAAGCTGATGCCCACCGAGCCGCCCAGGTTGCGCATCAGGGCGGACATGCCGCTGACCTCGTTGTATTTCTCCTGCGGGATGCCTGCGTAGCAGAGCGTGTTGATGGGAATGAATAGGAACGGCAAGCCCAGCGCGATGACTACGCGCCAACTGACCGCCATGCTGAACGGCACGTTGAGATTGAGACCGGTCATGCGGTAAAGGCCGTAGGTGGTCACTGTGAAGCCCAGCGCCACGAGCAGGCGCGGGTCGAATTTGGGCGCAAGGAATCCGGCCACGGGAAACAGAAACATGAGCGCGATTCCGCCGCTGGACACGGCCATGCCCGCCTGACGGGCGGAGTAGCCCATGATCTCCTGGAGGAACTGCGGAATCAGCACAGTTGAGGAATATAGCGACACGCCGACCATGAACAGCACGAACATGGTGGTGCCCACGTTACGCTGGGCGAAGAGGCGCAGGTCGAGGATGGGATGCTCGACGTGAAGCTGGCGATAGACGAAGATGACCAAACCGACGGCGGCGACCACCGTGCAAGCGACGATGAAGCGGGAGCCGAACCAGTCGTCTTCCTGGCCTTTGTCGAGCATGGTTTGCAAGGCGCCGATGGTGACCACCAGCAGGCCCAGGCCCCAATAATCTACTCCCTCTTTGCGCTTACGGATTGCGGCCAGGTAGGGCGGGTCTTCGACCACGCGGTTGGTGAGGTAGAGCGAGATCATGCCCACCGGGATGTTGATGAAGAAAATCCATCGCCAGCTATAGTTGTCCACGATCCAGCCGCCGACAGTGGGGCCGAGCACCGGCGCCAGCACTACGGCCATTCCGTAAACCGCAAACGCCATGCTGCGCTTTTGGGGAGAGAAGGTGTCAGCCAGGATGGACTGTTCGCTGGGCTGGAGGCCTCCGCCGGCCGCTCCTTGCAGCACTCGGCAAAACACAAGGACGCCCAACGTGGGCGCGAGGCCGCAGAGCAGGGAAGCGGTGGTGAACAAGGCGACGCAGGTCATGTAGAAGCGCTTGCGGCCAATGCGGTTGGCGATCCATCCGCTGATGGGCAAAACGACCGCATTGGCGACGAGGTAGCTCGTCAGCACCCAGGTGGCTTCGTCGCGGCTCGCGGAAAGCGACCCGCCGATGTGCGGCATGGCCACGTTGGCGATGGAGGTGTCGAGCGCCTCCATGAAGGTGGCCAGCGTGACCGTGATGGCGATGACCCACGGGTTGGCGCGGGGCCGCCATGTTTCGTGGAACGAGAGTGTGGCTGCGGCTGCCAGCGCTGGCCTTTCGTAAGTCGCTTGGGATACCCGGTGGGCGGGGGGAACGCTTATTCAGAGTAAAGGATTTGGGCTGTTCGCGCAGCATCCCGGGCTGGATGCGGCGGTTGCCGCTATGTCATGCTGAGGGAGCTATGCCGAACGTTGAGAGCACTTTTCGAGGAGTGACGGGGCTTTTGCTGGGCATCGACACCTGCGGTCCGTCGGGTTCGGTGGCGCTTGGCCGGCTGGCGGGCAAGTCGGTGGAGATTCTGGAGCAGATAGAACTGGAGGGGCGCACCTACTCGGCTACGCTGGTGGCGGCTGTGGCGGATTTGCTGGCACATGCGGGCGCGGAATTGAAGGACCTGGGCGCGATTGTCGCGGTGAGCGGTCCAGGCAGCTTTACGGGCGTGCGCGTGGGGCTGAGCGCCGTCAAGGGCCTGGCTGAAGTGGCGCAGATTCCGGTGGTTGCGGTCTCGCGGCTGGGGGTGCTGGCGTGGAAGGCGGGAGCGGATTCCGCGGCCCTGGATGCGCATCGGCACGAGGTTTTCCTGCGGCTTGGCGGGGCAGAAGGTGCGGACAGGGAGTTGCTTGCGGGGGCCGATGAGCTTTCGGCGCTTCGCCCGGCCGGCGGGCGAATTGCCCTTTGCGAAGATGCAGCCGCCGCGCTTCTGAGCGCCGCCTGGCCGGCGATCTCCCTCCTAAGGACCGACCCTCCTACGGCCGCCGATGCCCTGAAACTCTGCGCGGTGCGCGTCATCCAGGCTGATTTTGTCGACCTCGCGCTCCTCGATGGAAACTATCTTCGCCGATCGGATGCGGAGATTTTCGGGGAAACGGCCAAGGTGGGGGGCGCATGAGATCCCAGGGGGCGCAAGCGCGGGTTCGGCGCATGTGCGCGACCGACTTGGAGCGCGTCCTGGAGATAGCTGCCGGGCTCAAGGAGGCGCCGCACTGGGCGCCAGCGGCATACGTCGCGGCTTTGAATCCGGAAAACCGGCCGCGGAGGATTGCGCTGGTGGTTGAGGAGATTTCGGATTGTGGGGTGGCGGAGAAAGGGCGAACCGCGGGGCCTAAAGAGGATACAGAAGAAGGGCCTGTCTCAGAGGAAATTATCGAGGAGCATACCTCAGGGGCTAAAGCCCACATTGATTTAATTGGCTTTGTGCCGGGGATGAATCCCCGGCCTACCGCCCAGACCAGTTTTCCCTCAGGGGCTAAAGCCCTCAATTCCATCGCGAGGTCTGCGGCACGACTAAAGTCGTGCCCTGACACTCCTTGCCATCCCGAAGAAGTTCTTCCGCAACCAGTGACGTCGTGCCCTGACGCAAGACTTTCGGGAATCGAAAGTGAGGCCAGTTTCTACGCGCACGGTGAGATGTGGCCCGTCCGAGGGAGCGAGCGAGTTTTAGGATTTGCGATTGCCGGCGTGGTTGTGCCGGAGGCGGAATTGGAGACGATTGCGATTACTCCGGAGCGCCAGCGGTGCGGATTGGGAGTCCTGCTCCTGCGGGCGTTGGCCGATGAGTTACGAAAGGAGCTTGTGCGCGAACTGCGTTTGGAAGTGCGCGCCTCGAACCACATGGCGCTTGGGTTCTACTCCGCTCAGGGATTTGAGGAGACTGCGCGAAGGCCGCGCTACTACGCTGATCCTGAGGAGGATGCGGTCTTGATGCGGCTGACGCTGGAGTGAACGATCCGGGGCTGCGTGTATGGGGTCGGGCGGGCCAGATCGGGTGATCGCCGTCACGCCTGGCAGTGTTCTTTCCCGAATTCCACAGGTGCGGGCTACTTTCGCCGATTTTACCTCTTGCAGATTGCGCAGGGGCGGCGGTATATGTAATGGTCAGTTAATAAATCCACGGAGGTGCTTGATGGACGAATTACAGGATCCGACGCTGAGCGAAGAGATTGATCGCCTGCATGCCGAACATCATCGCTACGCTCAGCGGTTGGAAGAATTGCTTGGGAAACCCTATCTCTCGTCTGACGAACAGTTGGAAGAGGTGCGGCTGAAGAAACTGAAACTGCACGCAAAGGACCTGATTTTTGCCCTGGAACGCCGCCAGCCGGCGATCGCCTAGGCAATCGATTCAGGCATTTTCCAGGCAAATTGGATAGCCGGCACCCGCATGCGGCCCTCCCACGGTGAGTGTGTCGCTGAACCGTGTGGCCGGGTGGTCGGCAGACGAGCAGAAAGCCCGTATAATCGTTGGGGACAATGGTTCGTGACGGTTACATCTACGGTTTCAGCTTGTTGCTGGTGGCGGGTTTGCTGGTTTGGTTTACCGGCAATTGGGCCTGGGCTGTTGCGCCCGTGCTGCTGGCGGCATTTTTTCTCTGGTTCTTCCGCGATCCTCGGCGCGCCATTCCTTCGGGGCCGGGGTTGATTGTGTCTCCAGGGGATGGGAAAGTTACAGAGACCGTCTCCATCTCCACCCCGGACGGCCCGCGGCAGCGTATCAGCATCTTCCTCAGCGTTTTCAATGTTCATGTGAACCGTTCGCCCATCGGCGGTGTGCTGAGCCGTGTGCACTATCGAAAAGGCGAATACCTGAATGCGATGAATCCGGCCTCGGCTGACCGCAACGAGCAGAATGCGGTGACGGTGAAGGGCAGCGGCGTAGAAGTCACCTTCAAGCAGATTGCCGGCTTGCTGGCGCGGCGCATTGTTTTCACTTTTGCTGAGGGCGACAGGGTCGAGCGCGGCCAGCGCGTGGGCCTGATCAAGTTCGGCTCCCGTGTGGACGTGATTCTGCCGGCCGAGGCGGTGGTGAAGGTGAAAGTCGGCGAAAACGTGAAGGGCGGCGCGAGCGTGCTGGCGGCCATGCCAACCCAAACGCAAGACGGAGCAGCGAAGTGAACGGGCGCGAACGCGACCCCGCGCGGGCCAAGGCCAACGCCAAGGCGCAACTACGGCGCGGAATGTACCTGCTGCCATCGCTGTTTACGGTGGGCAATATTGCGGCGGGCTTCTTTTCCGTGACTGAGACCATCAAGTCCATCACCGGCCCGGGCGAGGCGCACACTCACCTTGACTGGGCAGCTATGGCGATCCTGTTTGCCATTCCATTCGACTCGCTGGACGGCCGCATTGCCCGCATGACGAACACCACCAGCGAGTTTGGCAAGGAACTGGATTCGCTTGCCGATGCGATTACGTTCGGCATGGCGCCCAGCCTGCTGGCCCTGATATGGGGATTCCACTTTCTTCCGGAATCGATCAACCCGCAGCTGCTGGTGCATCTGCACCAGGCAGGCGCGTTCATTTGCTTCCTCTTCCTGATTGGCGGCGTGTCGCGGCTGGCGCGCTTCAACATCTCTCATGACGCGCAGCCGCGGAACCCTGGCAGGCCGGACCGGAAGTATTTTGTGGGAATGCCGATTCCAGCCGCGGCGGGGTTTCTGGCGGCGACCGTCCATTTCTTCAATGGCTACCCGGTGGAAGCCTGGTGGGTGGCCCTGGAGTGGCTGTTCCTGGTTGGCCTGTGCGGATTCCTCATGGTGAGCACCTGGCGCTTCTGGTCAGGCAAGGAGATCAACTTCTCGCGCGCCCATCCGTTTCAGCTTCTCTTTGTGCTGGCCATCGTGTTCTACGTCATGCTGCGCTATTCCAATGTGGTGCTTTTCGGGTTGGGCTTGACCTACATGTTTTCTGGAATCTGGGCGCGGGCGGCTTACGGGTGGTCACGCCGGCGGCGGCGAAGGCCGGCTCGAATCGCCGTTGCGGACGAGGGGCCAGCCGAGCCGGATTCGCTGAGGCCCCTGTAACCTTCCAAAAGAAAAAGGATGACCGTGTACAAGATTGCCATTGCTGGAGCCTCTACCCTGCTGGGGCGCGAGTTGAAGGAAGCCCTGTCCGAGTCGCCGTTGGCCGCGGCTAGTTTCATCCTGCTGGACGAGGAGGAGGCGCAGGGACAGTTGGACCAGGTGGGCGACGAAGTTACCCTTGTGCACGCGATCGACAACGAATCCTTCGATCGGGCGGATTTCACTTTCTTTGCGGGCACTGAGGCTCTTACCCGCAAGCATTGGCGGCAGGCCTTGCGTGCCGGGTCCACAGTGCTCGATTTGAGTGGCGCACTGGACCAGGAAACGGGGGTGCTGGTGCGCGCCCCGTGGCTGGGGTCTGAATCGATCACGGCTGACCTCTTTACCCCAGCCGTGGTGCCTGCGCACCCCGCCGCCTTGGCGTTGGCGCTGGTTCTTGAGCGCTTGCAGTTGGCCGCGCCAGTGCATTTTGCCGCAGCCACGGTTCTGGAGCCTGCCAGCGCGTTTGGCCGGGCGGCCATGGACGAACTGCATCAGCAAACGGTGAGCCTGCTGAGCTTTCAGAGTCTGCCGCGCGCCACATACGACGCGCAGGCGGCCTACAACCTGCTGAGCGGACTGGGCGAGAGCGCCACCATCAACCTGGGCGCGGAAGAGGCTCGCATTCGCCGCCACTACGAGGCTCTTGGAGATGGCCGCTGGCCCAAGCTTGCCTTGCAGGTGATCCACGCGCCGGTCTTCCATGGCCACGCATTCTCGATTGCTGTCGAATTGGAGCGTGCCGTCGACATCACCGCGCTCGAAGAAGCGCTGGGCGGCGAGCATGTGGACCTGGTGCTCGAGGATACCGACTCGCCTTCGAACCTGGCGGCGACGGGGCAGAACGATGTGCTGGTGCGGCTGCGCGCGGAGAAGGACGGGCGCAATCCGAATCAGGCTTCGCGGTTATGGCTGTGGGCGGCGTCAGACAATTTGCGGCTGCACGCGCAGAATGCGGTGGAGTGCGCGCTGGATTTGAGGCGGCTTAGGCCGGCGGGGACGGTGCAGTAACGGAGGAACAAATGAAGATCGGTTTCGGCCTCAACCTCTCTTTTCAACCATGCTGATGCGTTCACTCAACGGAGAAACCTGCCGGTAGACTTCGAGCTGGTTGATGGCGCGGAGAGCGGCAAATTCCGAGCGCATCTCGGCACGAAACGCTTCCATGTTTGTCATGACCGCATTGTGCTCAACTTCCATCTGGCGGCGCAAGGCGTCGTACTGCAACTCGATCCGCTGCGTCATGGCCTCTTGCTTGGCCTGAATCGCTTCCAGGTCTGGAGCAACCAGGTCTTGAATCGCCTGCCGCAAGCCGCCAATCAAGTCTGCCATGTCCACATTCTAGGCCGACATGTGTCGCGCCGCAAATGAATCATGCAAATTGATTTAATTTCCCCCAGCTTTATCGCGCTGCTTCATGCGGTATGGGGATGGGCCAGGTAATGCTGGCGCAGGAGGTCCTTGCCGTAATCGTTCCCGTTGGGCGTTCGCACCACGCAATGAATGTGCTGCTGGGTCGGCTTGTCGGGGTCTTTTGCGAAGCCAGATAGATTGGCGGGGCGCTGATGGTCGAATTCGATGAGGACGACGGGGCTCTGCACACGGTAGTAAAAGGCGCTGTCGGTCTGTGTGCCGCCGATCCAGGTGAACCAGGTGTTGTCTAGATGGCGATCCACTTCGTCCATCTTCACCTGCGTGTGGCCTTCATCCGTGTTGCTCACGTACAGGTGGATCAAGTCGCGAAAGCGCTGCCGCACCGGGGCGGGGAATTCGTTGGTCCGCAACCCCGCATAGTCGATCACCACGTTGTCTTTGAAGGCTTCAGTCAAATTATTGTTGCCGGTTTTGGAGAAGTTCAGCACCGCCTGCTTGCGCTGTTGCTCGGGCAGTGATAGGAGCAATCCCAATCCGTCATTCTGCTCCCGCTGCAGGACTTCAATTCCTTTGTACTTGCCGGAGGGCGCGCGCGCCGGCTCCGAGCCGATGAACAGCGGAGTCATTACCACCTGGTCGCCCAGCACGAAATAATTCACGATGGCATGATGGCCTTCGAGCTTCCAGCCCCACGGTTCAGTAGCGGAAGGTTTGCCAAAAACCTGGATGTAGTATAACCACTCTCCCAGGAAATCATGGTCGCCCGACAGCTCGGCCAGGGTTTCGTTCAGGCGCATGATGTTGCGCGTGAGCTCGAACCCCTTCG
>JBEKFD010000083.1:0-18008 GCA_050013495.1 Occallatibacter sp.
AGAGCGGGCTTGAGCCAGGGGACAGGGTGATTCTGGGCGCGCAGGACAAGTACAGCGAAGGCCAACAGATTTCCCCGATCCTTACCCCGGAGCCGGCCTCCGATGTCATGCGTGAGGCGGGCGGCGTGATCGACATGAATGCGGAAGAAGAGAACAGCGGAGGTGCGAAGTAATGCCGAAGTTTGCTCTCAGGTTTCCATTCTTTATCCTCATGCTGTGCCTCGTGGTCGCGCTGGTGGGCGCGGTCAACGTGGCTCGCATGCCGGTCGATCTGTTCCCCAACATCGACATGCCCGTGGTCGTGGTGGCCACGTTCTACAACGGTATGCCTCCGCAGCAGATTGAAGCCGACATCACCAACACCTTCGAGCGGTTCTTCACTCTGGCGGCAAACGTCGATTACAGGGACGGGCGGACCAATTCAGAAGAATCGCCCCTGCCGCCGGTTCGATGAGGGCCGAGGCCAGGGGTGCAGATCTCACACCAACCCGAGACGCAGAGCGCGCATTGCTCGCGTGAACACTAAGAACGCGCAGAGCCGGCACGCGATCGGGGGTTCGAGTACCGCCCCGTCGATGTGTGGGACCCGCCGACGGTCCTTCCACATTGACGGAAAGAGAAGAGCCGAGAAGTTAGATCACAACTCTTGAAAGAAATCTCGCGTGCCTTGAATTGCGCAACCATTCCCGGAACGGCATTGCATCCGTAGCATGCCTCATAGGGGGCAACTTTGGGGGCAACTTTCCAAATTCACTCGATATATCTATAATAAGATGAATACCTTACACGTCATAATCGATTGCGATCAAGGCCACGAACAATCCCAACAATTCAGCTCAGCAATCGTTCTCGGTTTGAGCCTCTGTGTCGTGGTTTGTGTCATCACGCTCCGGTTTGCTGCTATTGGCAGGGGCGTCGATCCGGACCTGGTTCCGCACGCGAGGGACCGGCGACCGCTCACGGGTGACTTCCTGAGTGAGGTTTACTTTCCTTATGCTTGCCGGGTCGTTTCAAGAGCCAGGGTCAGCACCGTTATGTCATCTTCCTGGCCGAAGCGCTGCGCGGTTTCTGCAATCTCCGCTGCAGCCTTCATGGCAAGGCTGGAGAGGCGCTCGAAGCCATACAGTTCTCCCGAGGAAGTGCGCGCTTCCGGAACGCCGTCCGACATCAGGACGAGGCGTTCTCCGCATGCCAGGTGGCCGTACACCGGGCTGTAAGACTGATCCGCGATGAGGCCAAGCGGCAGCGCCGGCGGTGTCTCGACTTCGATGCCCGAGAGATAGGGAGCAATGTGGCCGGCGTTGGCGAGAATGTATTCGCCGGAAAGCGAGATGCGAATGCAGCAGGCGGTAGTGAAGCCAAGCTGGCCCTGCGCGATGAGCGCATTGTTGAGGCCGAAGAGAATGTCGCCGGGGTCATGAGAGGTCTCCCGCCGCAAGGCTCCCAGGATCATGGCCACGCGCATGGCCGCGGTGAGCCCCTTTCCGGAAACGTCTCCAACAATGGCTGTGAGAGAGCCGTCGGGCGTGGAGGATACGAAGAAGAAATCGCCTCCGACTTCGCTGGCGGGCAGGTATACACTGTCGACCTGGAAGCCGGGCGTAGGACGCGAGGCGCTCTGCAGCAGCAGCTGCTGAACTGTGCTGGCGGCGTGGAGCTCCGCGGCAAACGCAGCGCGGGCGCGGGCAGCATCCACCATTTCCGCGCAAAGTAGTGCGTTGGCGATCGCCGCGGCGGTTTGCAGGGCGATGGTGTTAAGCAGTTTCAGATTGGCTGCCGAGTAGGATGCTCCCTCAGCTGTGTTGGCCAGGGCGATGATGCCCACGTTCCGCTGGCCGGCGCGCAATGGAGCGCAAATCAAGGCGTTCAGGTTGCGCTCGCCATCGAGAGCGCGCGGATCGGATGCGCAGTCGTTGACGATTTCTGCAATCCCGCGTTCGAGGATCGAGGCAGCCAAGCGCGAACCAGGCAGCAGAGGACCAGATTCACAGATGGAGTTAGCAGCTGCATCGCCGGAAGAAGCGCCGAAAGCCGCGGCACTGCGGAGCGGGCCATCCTCCTTTTCCATGACCAGGATACCGCCGTGCGTAGCGGGGATGAGCCGCTGTGCCTGCGCAAGCGCCGACTGGCCCACAGCCGATAAATTAAGCAACGCCGCAAGCTGTTCGGAGAGCTGCTCGATCAGGTGCACCTCCCGATAGAGATGGAGGACTTCGGAAGCGAGGGCGCGGCCTTCCGACTCGCGGGCCGCCAGATGGTTGAGGAGCAAGGCCAGCGCGGTGGCCGGCGCGGAGGGACCGACGACGAATCCGAGCGTCGCGTCGTCGCACTGGATGGGAACGCGCGATTGATCGGGCGAAGTTTCCGGCCCGGTTTCTCCGAGGAGCACTTTTCCGGAGAGATCGACTACGCAGAGGCAGCTGCCCAGGGCTTCCCGCAGCGCTCTGAGAGCGGAGAAACTGTTGGACCTGGGGCTGAGAAGAGCTCGAAGGTTCACGCTCGGCATAGGCCTCACAATCCGGGTGTCGGCAGACCTAATACGGAGCGGGCTTGGGCGACGAGAGCATCGGGGTCGAAGGGCTTGGTCATGTAAAGGTCGGCGCCCACCTCCAGGCCGCGCTGGCGATCGAACTCCTGGCCCTTGGCGGTGAGCAGCACAATATGGATCTCGCTCAGACCCAGCTCATTTTTCACCGTGTTGCACACGTCGAAGCCGTTCTTCTTGGGCATCATCACGTCGAGGAAAACCAGGTTTGGCTTCTCTTCGAGGATGGTTTCAAGCGCCTCTTCGCCGTTGGTTGCCGTAAGAATATCCACGCCTTCGTCTTCAAGCTCTTCCAGGGACTGCTGGATCAGCGTGCGCAAGTGAGGTTCGTCGTCGACAATCAGTATTTTCATGGTCATTGATAGATAAGAAAAAGAACGTTCTCCATGCCTTTCTCGAAGCGCAAAGAGCGGACGGCTTCGTTATTCGAGAGGAGGGAATTCAAAATGATAATGTCGGGTTTCGACACCACGGCTCGCGAAACCAGCTCGGAGCCATTGGATTCAACCACTTCATAGCCGCGCGTCTTCAAGACATCGGTGAGGGTGCGAATGGTGGAGACATCCTCGTCCACTACCATGACTCTCTTCTTCGACTTGCCCTGGTCGAGCAGCGCGTCCACTTCGTGGAACAGCGACACAGTGTCAATGGGTTTGGTGAGATAGCGGTCCACACCGAGACGAAATCCGCGCTCTTTATCCTCGACGATGGAGAGGATGATGATGGGAATGTCCATGGTGGCGGGGTCGTTCTTCAAGACAGCTGCCACGTCGAAGCCATTCATCTCCGGCATCATCACGTCGAGGATTACCAGGCCGGGGGTTTCCTCGCGGATGAGTGCGAGGGCTTTGCGGCCGTCCTCAGCGAGGCGCACCATGTATCCCGCTTCAGTAAGCTCCTGTTGGAGAAGAGAGCGGATGTTGGGATCGTCGTCGACCACCAGAACGAATTTGTCCTTCGGCTGGTGTGCCGGCACTTTCTCGCGCAGTTGCCGGACCAGAGATTCAATGTCGACGGAGCGCCGGACAGGCAGCAACTCAAGCTGCGCGGGATGACCGATGACCGGAAGTGTGAATGAGAAAGTGCTCCCCTTGCCCGGCTCACTCTCCACCCAAATGCGTCCGCCGTGGTATTCGACAATCTCTTTGCAGATGGGCAAGCCAAGGCCCGTGCCTTTGGGCTTGTCCGTGAGCGTGTCGCCCACCTGCTTGAATTTCTCAAAGACTTTTTGCTGATCGCCGGGAGCAATGCCGATGCCTGAATCTGTAACGCCGACGATCAGTTCCTCGCCGCGAAGGTGAGCGGAGCAGGTGATGGACCCGGAGTCAGTAAACTTGACGGCGTTGCTGATGAGGTTGATGACAACCTGAATGAGGCGGTCGAGATCGCCATTCACAGTGGGCAGCTCGGGATCGATGTCGCGGACCAGATTCAGCTTCTTTGCCTCGAACAAGGAAGCCGTGGCAGCAATGGCGCGCTCTATCACTTCGGAGATTGAGACGTTGCCCATGTTCCACGTGAACTTTCCGGCTTCGATCTTGGCCAGATCGAGAACATCGTCAATGAGCTTGGTCAGCCGTTCGCCTTCGCTGACCACCACATCGAGATTCTCGATCACCTGGCGCTTGGCCTGCTGCACCTTGCGGTCTTCTTCCGGAATCAGCGGGAAGAGTCGCTCTTCAAGCCGGCGGCGGATGATCTTAGCGAAGCCCAGCACGGACGTGAGCGGCGTGCGCAGTTCATGGCTGACCGTGGATAGGAAGGAACTCTTGGCGGCATCGGCTTCCTCGGCCGCGGCTCGCGCCTGGCTCGCTTCTTCAAAGAGCCGGGCGTTATGAAACGCCACGCCGACGGCGGTTGCAATTGTGGACAGAAGCCGTTGATCGGCTTCTGTGAAGCGGCCTTCCTGATCCGTGGATTGAACGCTGATGACGCCGATGGTTTGCCCGCCGGATGGGATGGGCACGCCAAGATAGGAAACCGATTGGCGGCCAATTTGCTCAATGCCCAGCCGTGCGCGGGTCCGATCCATGTCTTCATTGATGAGGAGCGGCTGTCCGGTGCGAATGATCTGCGAAGTAAGTCCCGCGCCAAAGGGGCGGGGCTGCGCGTCTTCGCCGTAGCTGTAGGGAAAATGCAGCGTCATGGTGGCTCGATCGAGCAGCGAGACATAAGCAATGGGCGCGTGAAACAAGTCGCGCACCTGGTCTCCGACAAGCTGAATCAGCCGGTCCTTATCCAGCTGCGTGGCCAGCGCCTGGGTAATGCGGTTAATGGTTTCCAGTTCCGCCGCGCGCTCGCGAACCTCGCGCTCGCGCTCATTGATCACCAGGTATGCGTTGGCATTGTCAAGTGCGATGGTGGTATAGGCGGCCAGGTTTTCCAGCAGGCTCAAATGCTGTTCCGTATAGGCATTCTTCTTGAAGCTTTGAATGCTGAGCACGCCCAGAACGCGTTCCTGCGCGATCAGCGGCAGATAGATCATCGATGCCGGGGGCTGCGCAACAGTACCATCGACCAGTGAGCCTCCGCGATGCTCGTAGGAAGGAATATATTTCGAATACTCCGTCGCCACATCGTTCAACAGGATCGGCTGGCGATGGTCGATGCACCACACGGCAAACTGGTTCTTGTCGTCGGTGCTGCGCGTATACGGCGCATAGCGCTTGCCGTTTTCGATGGCCAGGCTGTACTCAATCTGATGCTTCTCAGGCCGGTTGAGGCCGACGCCGAAGATACTTGCGTCCACAATCTGATTCACGCGCTCATACAGCTTGAAGAGGATCGTGTTCAGGTCCAGCGATGCCGTAATCTCTTTGCCAATTTCGCTTAGCAGCTCAATCGAGTCTTTCTGCGCCGCTATCTCCGCGGCCTGAGCGCGAATCTCCTGCGTGCGCTCGCTGACCGTGGCTTCAAGCGCCTTGGCCTGTGCTTCAAGAGCCTCAGTCTTACGCAGCGATTTCCTGCGCTCATATTGGCTGATAAGCGTCCATGCGAGCAGCCCTTGGAGGATAAACAGGATCACATAAACGACGTAAGCCAGATTCGTCCGGTACCACGGCGGCAGAATCGTAAAAGCGTAGCTTGCTTCTTCTCCAAGGCGGCCGTCGTCCGTGCGAGAGCGCACGCGGAAGCGATAGCTTCCCGGCCCCAGCCCGCTGTAATTGGCTTCCTTCTGTTTGCCCCATGCCGACCAATCCTTGTCCGCGCCCTGAAGCAGGTATTGGTATTCCGTATCGGCGGGGTTGGCGTAGCTGAGTGCGGCAAACTGAAACCGCAATGCGTCAGTGCCGGGCGGGAGTCGCAGATCGGTTTTTCCCTCGGCGCTTGTACCGCCGAAGACCACCTTAGACCCGGCATTTACCTGGCGCACCAAAGTGGGGAACGTCTGATTTCCACCGGCCGATTGCGCGGTGGGATCGAACCGGAGGAACATTTCGCCTGTGACCCATAGGATGCCATCAGGATCAGCGAACGAGTGATATGTCCGGAACCGCTTGAGACGGCGGTAAGAATCCTCGTCTACCTTCCATGTTCCATCCGCCTGTTTGCTGAACAAACCCAGGCGCTTGGAATCTGAAGACGTGGTTACCGACCAGAAGCTTCCGTTCGGCTTGCTCTCATCCATCAGACCCAGGCCCGAAGTTGCGTCTGGATCGTCGATCGGCAATAGAAAGCGGTCGTCCACTTGGAACTTGTACTTCGCAGGATCCCAGCGGTACATGTGCTTGGAACGATCGGCGGTTGCAAAAATGCTTCCCGCCACGAAGTGCGCCCCGCCCACGCTGTCGGGCAAACCCGCGTTCTGCCCCAGTGCTTCAACCATGGAATCACGCATGCCTGTCGGCGCAACCGTCACACGGAGAATCTTGCCGTTGCCGCCGCTCGCCCACAGGATTCCCTCGCCATCTTCCGCCAGCACTCGCGCCTCGTAAACCATGTTGGGCAGCCTGCCCTCGTCGACCCACGCGTGGCCGTCCCAGCGCATCGAGCCCAGGCCGTCGGAATGTCCGATGTAGACGCGGGAGGGATCCTTGCGCGATTGCAAAATGTCGTAGGTCTGTTCGGGAAGGCCATGCACCGCAGCCATGGCGGGCACCATGTTGTCGCCCTCCAGCTTCATAACGCCCTCGCTGCTGGCCAGCAGCAATTGGTCGGGAGTTTTGCCGGCCGGGTCCTTGAAAACCACCATATTCCAGCCTTGATTGGGGCCGTGCATTTGCACCGGGGCCGGGCGTCCCGTCTTGGGATCGAATACGATGCGCGAAACTGCATTGGAATAAACCGACGATGCGTAAATGGATCCTTGGAATCGTATCGCTTCAAGGGCGCTGCTGCGCAGAACGATGGAGATCGGCGAATTGATCTCAACGCGCGCGATGCCGCCGCCTAGCCCCAGCCAGAGCGTACCCTCGCGATCTGAATATGCGGAAAGAGTCTCCACATCGATGAGCCCCGAACTCCCATCCAGAATCTGCCGCAGCTTGCCGTCGTGGGCGAGAATCACTGCGCCGCCATTCAGCGTTGTGACGCAAATGCCCCCATCGGGTAACAAGGTGGTCGTATACATCCGGTGCGTCTTCAGGTAGTCGTCAGCCTGCGTGGGAAAAGGAGTGACCTTTTGCCCGTCATATAAAGTCAGCGCACCATCTCGCGCGGAGACCAGGATGTGGCCCTCATCGTATGGATGGAGAAACAGCTTGATCGAATCCTTATAGGCGTCGCCCCCTGGAACGCTGCGCAACTCGTCGCCCACAATCTCCTGCAAGCCGATTCCAGTCTGGCTTGTATAGACATGCCCGCGCACGGCGGAGAGCGCCTGAAACCTTGCCGTGCCGGCGGGCGCCCAGACATGCATCCGGTTGCCATCCCAGCGGAACAGCCTTTCGTACGAGCGGAAGAAGACGCCTTGAGGAGTGACCAGCGTCTGCCATATGTCGGTAAAGCCGCGATGTTCTTGCGGTACCTTGTCAAGAATGGATACAAACTGCAAAGAGCCGGTTGCTTCCGGCGCCAGGTAGCCGAATTTCGCGTTCCCACCCACCCACACTCTTCCAGAATCGTCGAGTGCTAGCGAACGCACCACGCTTGAATTGGTGAAGATCTTTCGCCACGTTACGCCGTCGTACTCCATCAGGTCGCCGCCCGAAGTGCCGAAGTACATGATGCCGCGGCGGTCCTGGATTATGGTCCAAATCTGAGGCGTTCCGTTGTAGGTCCTGGCGGAGTAATTCTCCAGCACCGGCATGCCCGCCTCTGCATTCGCAGGCGCCGGAGCCTTGGGCTGTGCGGCAGCACCTGTCTGAGAGAAAAACGGGGGCGTGAAGATCAGGGCCAGCAGGGCCAGCGGCAAGTATCGGCGGTAAACTGCGGGACGTGGGGCCAATTGGGCTTCCAAATTGCTACCTGAAAGGGCACGGAAACGGAGTGGTCGCGGGGATATGAATGAGACAGAAAGGCATCTTAGCATGCGGCAATTCCGCGCGCAAGGGCTGTTGTGCCATAGGCTTGCATGTCCGCAGGGCCACAGTTGCCTTCACCCGCCGTGGAACCCCGAATGTCGCAACGCGGTGCGTGCCGCGTGATAGCCGCACATTCCGTGAACACCGCCACCCGGAGGCGTGGACGACGAGCACAAGTACAGGTTCGGTGTCCCTGTGCAGTAGTTGCCCCATGCCGGCCGAAGGAAAAACTGCCGCAGCGAAAGTTCCCCGCCATTAATGTCACCGCCCACCAGGTTGGCATCCATGGCCTCAAGTGCGGCAGGCGAAGAAACGCGGCGCGCCATCACGCAGTCGCGAAAGCCGGGAGCAAACCGCTCTAGTTGCGCTTCAATGCGGCTTGTCATATCGGCGGTCGATCCGTTTGGCACATGGCAGTAGGCCCAGGCAACATGCTTCCCCTCGGGAGCGCGCGTTGCGTCGAACAGCGAAGGCTGCGCCACCAGTACAAACGGATGCGGGTCGATCTCTCCATGGGTCGCGGCATACTCCGAAAGCGCAATCTCTTCCATCGTACCGCCCAGATGCACGGTGATGGCGCGGCTGCATTCCTTGGCGCGCCACGGAATCGGATCCGAAAGCGCGTAGTCGATCTTGAAAGCTCCTGGACCATAACGAAAGCGCTCAAGAGATTTCCTGTAACCGTTGTGGAGACGATCTGCGGCAATGGAACACAACTGCCGTGGCGTCACGTCGCAGAGAATCACCGCGCCCTCCGCATCCAGTTCATTGAGCGAGGCAATGCGTCTGCCCGTATGAATTTCCCCGCCCAGTTCGCCCAATTGCTTCGCGAGCGCATCGGTAATTGCCTGCGCCCCGCCGTGGGGAACGGGCCAACCCACCGCATGGGCGGCCGCTCCCAGCACCAGTCCCACGGCGGAACTGAGCGGCTGATCGAGCGACAAGAAGGAATGCGCCGCCAGTCCCGCAAACAAAGCGCGTGCCCGCTCGCCTACGAAAAGACCTTTTGCAAGCCGCAGAGCAGGTTGGAACGCGTAGGTTCCGAAACGCGCCATCAGGAACGGATGGTGCGGAATCCGCGTGACGGGGCCCAGCGCGTCGCGAGCAAATTGCGGCCAGTGTTTCACGAGAGGCTCAACAACCTTGCGCCACGCCCCGCCATCGCGCCCCAAAGCAGCTTCCGCGTCGTGCAAATCGCGCTCCAGCATCACTGCCGAGCCGTCATCGAGAGGATGCGCCAGTGGAGCCGATCCGTGAATCCATTGCAGCCCATATCGATCGAGCCGCAACGATGCGAAGAACGGCGACCCGGCAGCCATGGGATAAACCGCCGAGCCAAAGTCGTGCCGGAAGCCGGGAAGCGTCAACTCCATGGTGCGGACCGCCCCGCCCGGCTGCGCTTCGGCTTCATGCACTTCCACCTTGAAGCCGGCCTGCGCAAGCGTGATGGCCGCGGCCAGCCCGTTGGGGCCCGACCCAATTACATGCGCGCGCTTCGGCTCCCTAGTCATGCGGAGGCAACTCATCCGGCCACTGCACTACGGCGAATTTCCCATCAGGCTGACGTGTCAACGCAGGTGCATACACTCCCATCAGATTCCGCTTCCACCAGTTTCCGGTGCGCCGCTTTTCATCCATCGAGGTAAACCAGTATTGCCACAACACTGCCCGCACATAGCGCGGCGACTGCGGGAACGGGTTTCCGCGAAACAAATTGAGCACATCCGGATCGTTCTCCAGCAGCCCTTCTTCAGTCAAAGGCACAAGATTGTTTTGCTGCCAGTCGCCGAGCGACGCGAACCAGAGGTTCCATTCGAAGCGCGGCTGGTAAGGCGCGTAGATGCGCGGCGCTTCATTGAGCGCCTGCGGCTTGTAGCGAAACAAATACGGCGTCCAGTTCTGCTGATCGCTCGAACCCTGGAACTCAATCTCGTACCGGCCGCGCGTCATCACGGCGAACAGTCCATATTGATTGGCGATGCGAAATGGTTCCAGCGCCACGACGGGAGCGGTCGGCAGCAGCAGGTTAGGCCATTGCATTCGAATCATCTCCGCAGTGGTTACGTAGGTAATCCACGTGAGCATCACCGCCGCTGCGCAAAGCTGAGCCGTCTTGAAAGATCGCGCAAAACCGCGAGCACTCGGCAGCTCTTCTTCTTCTGGGCCCTCCGTCGCATTCAGAATGGAAAGCGAATCCGGCTCCCGATGTACATCCTCCTGCGCTGCGGGCACCGGCAAGATCGTGCGGAACCGCAGAGGCAGCAGCCAACGCACGCTTCGATCGTCCAGCAACAGAAATCCCAGCGCCAGCACCAGGTAATTCAGGAACGTGTAATTGGCAGTGACGATCACGCCGATCTCCCACGGCGTCACGATGAAGAAGCAGATCAGCCGCATGCGCCTGGGCAGAAACAGCATCCACACCACCACAAGCTCCATCCCCAGCGTTCCCGCCACCGTGGCCGCGTGGAACCAGTGCGGCAAATGTTCCACATACCATCCGATCCACGTCGGCAGCGGGCCGTTCTGGTAATACTCATCCATCGCCGTGTAATTGCGCCATTGCGGATCGCCGCTGAGCAGCTTCACCATGCCCGATTCAAAATAGATGCGAAACCACTCCCATTGCAGCAGGAAGAGGCTCGCGCGCGATGGAGGGCTCGCCATTCCCCAACCCGGCAAAAATCCGCGCGGGGCAAAGAACAGGGCCAGGAACCCGGCCTCAAGCAGCATGCCGTCGGATTGATAGCTTGAAAACGCCTGTGCCGCACTGACAAAAGACAGGAAGGAAACAAGGCAGATGAAAAAGCTGAACCGCGGCCAGAGGTTGCAGAATGCCGCGACCGATGCAATCAGGCCGAGCCAAATGACCGCCATCATCGCGTGTTTGCCGGAGGAGAACCAGAAAACTGTTGGCGCGTACCAGAACCTGAGCGATTCAACTTCGCCCTGCACCGCCGCCAGAAATCGCTGCGCGGGGAGAACGCCGCGCGGTCCGATCAGCCCCTCAATCTGGAACAGCAGCGAATAGAATGCCGAGAAGTAGAAAACCGCCAGCGCGCGCAGAAATATCCACCGCGGCAGAAAGCGATTGCGCGGGCCATCCTCCCCACCGAACAGCCAGCGCGAGGTTCTGCCGGGAGTCCATTTCACTGGGGTGCGTTGCGCGGGATGGTGCGTAAGCGAGTCCATAAAGTGGAGCCGGCGAAAGCCTTCCCATTCATGACATAGACTACTCGGAGCTAGACTCGAATTCCAGCGTTGCAAACCAGGGCACGGAAACTCCACCGGCCATCGAACCCGCACCGCTTACACTGAAGTGCAAAGGTCGTCGAGCCATGAGCGCAGCCATTGAATTCCGTAATGTGTCCTTCGCGGTTTTGCGCGAGCGGCTCCTGCTCGACAATATTTCGCTCGCTCTCGAAGAGGGCACCACGACCGCCGTCCTGGGACGCAGCGGTTCCGGAAAAACAACGCTTCTGCGCACCGTCAACCGCATGGTCGAGCCCACCAGCGGAGATGTGCTGGTGCATGGGGAAAACATCCTGACCACTAATCTCATCGCTCTGCGCCGCTGCATGGGCTACGTGATTCAAGAGACCGGCCTGTTTCCGCACTTCACCGTCGAGCGCAATGTGGGCGTCGTTTTGGAAGCAGAGGGCCGGCCGCGTCAGGACCGCATCCGGCGCAGCCATGAGCTGATGGCGGCCATGGGTCTCGACCCGGCCGTATTCGCAGGGCGTTATCCGCACCAGCTTTCAGGCGGGCAGCGCCAGCGCGTCGGCCTGGCCCGCGCATTGGCCGCCGAACCGGGCGTTCTGTTGATGGATGAGCCCTTCGGCGCGCTCGACCCGCTCACCCGCGGCGAGATGCAGGACATGCTCCGCGGCCTGATGTCGACGCTGAAGAAGACCGTATTGCTCGTGACGCACGATCTGGATGAAGCCTTGTATCTTGCCGATCGCATTGTGCTCTTAAGCGAAGGCAAGTTGATCGCCAACCTCGAGCCCGCGGAGTTTCTGCGCTCACGTGACCCGGAGGTCGAAGCCTATGTCCAGGCCTTTCACCGCGGCCAGCGAAACGCCTCCGAAACAAACTCTCCGAGAGAGGTGCAGTCGTGAATCCGGGCTTCTTCGCACAATATGGAAGCGAGATTGCCACGCTTACCCTTGAGCACCTGTGGCTCACCGGCGCGGCCATGTTGTTTGCCACGTTGATCGCCGTGCCCACCGGTGTCCTGCTTACGCGTTCGCCGCGATGGGCCAGGCCGGTGATTGCCGCTGCCAACGTTTTGCAGACCATTCCGTCGCTGGCCATGTTCGGTTTCCTGTTGCCGCTTCCATGGCTGGGCGACCGCGCCGCACGCATCGCCATTGTTGCGCTCACCGCCTACGCGCTGCTGCCCATCCTGCGCAACACCTATGCAGGCATTCGCGGCATCGACCCAGCGGTGATTGAAGTGGCGCGCGCCCTCGGCCTCACCGGCTCGCAGCGCCTATTCAAGGTCGAGTTGCCCTTGGCCGCATCCTTCATCCTCGCCGGCCTCAGGACCGCCACCGTCACCTGCGTCGGCATCGCTACCATTGCAGCGGCCGTCGGCGCTGGCGGCCTGGGCGAACTGATCTTCCGCGGCGTGGCCTCGGTGGATAACCGCCTCGTGCTCGCAGGCGCAGTCCCCGCCGCGTTGCTTGCATTGGCAGCCGATGCAGGACTCGGCCTGCTCGAACGCCGCTTTCAGGTTCCCGCAAAATGATGCGCACGCTTCAAATCGCCGCACGCGCAGCAGTCATGCTCGCCGTCTTCATTTCGCTCTCCGCCTGTTCACCGCCGCGCCCGGATCATCCCGTCATCGGCGCCAAGAACTTTACCGAACAAGTCGTTCTCGGCGAACTGCTTGCCCAGGAGATCGAGGCCAAATCCAATCTGAAAGTCGAGCGCCGCTTCTATCTCGCCGGCAGCTATATCTGTCAGCAAGCGCTCGTTTCCGGACGCATCGACGCCTACGTGGAATACACCGGCACAGCATTGACGGCAGTGCTCAAGCAGCCCATCGATCGCGATCCCCAGCGCGTCCTCGATACAGTCCGCCGCCTTTACGGCTCGCGCTACAACGTCGTTGTCGCCCAGCCTCTTGGCTTTGAGAATACCTTCGCCATGGTCATCCGCGGCGAAGATGCGCGCGCGCTGCATTTGAGTACGCTGAGCCGGGCCGCGCAGTACACGCCCGATTGGCGTCTCGGAGTCGGCTACGAATTCGAACAGCGTCCCGACGGCTTGCCTGGACTGAGCGCCGCATACGGACTCAAGTTTGCCGCCGCGCCCCGCACCATGGATCTCGGCCTGCTTTATCGCGCGCTCAATGCGCGCCAGGTAGACATGATTGCGGCAAACTCCACCGACGGCCCTATTCAGGCCTTCGGGCTCGTCGCCCTTGAAGACGACAAGCATTACTTCCCGCCTTACCAGGCCGTCCCGCTGGTGCGCGCGGAGGCGCTCAATCGCTGGCCGCAAATCCAGACTGCACTCGACGCGCTCGCCGGAAAAATCACCGCGGACGATATGCGCGCAATGAACGAGGCCATTGACGGCCAGCATCGCGATCCAGCGCAAGTCGTGCGAGAATTTCGTAACAGCAAGGGGCTTTGAAGCCCGAGTCTTCGCCGTAAACTCGAACATCTGGAGAAACTCAAATCGCCATGAGGAGGGCTTCTGACTTCATCCGAAATCATCCATCGCTGTTCCTGGGCCGGTAACGATCCGCTCATGCAGGCCTATCACGACCAAGAGTGGGGAGTGCCTGAATACGACAGCCGCGCCCTATGGGAAAAACTCATGCTCGACGGCTTTCAGGCCGGGCTTTCCTGGATCACCATCCTGCGCAAGCGCGACGCGTTTCGCAAAGCGTTCAAAGGATTCGATCCGCGAAAAGTCGCGCGCTTTACGGAAGATGACGTCGCGCGGCTACTTGAAAATCCTGGCATCGTCCGCTCCCGGGCCAAGATCGAAGCAACCATTCAAGGCGCACGCATCTACCTGGCAATGCAAAAAGAGGGCGAGGACTTTGCAGCGTATATATGGAAGCTGGCCGGTGGAACGCCGATCGTAAACAGCGGGCCACGCCCTGCCAAGACTCCGCTCTCTGAAGAAATCTCCAAGGCACTCAAGAAGCGCGGATTCAAGTTCGTAGGCCCGGTGATTGTGTATGCGTGGATGCAGGCCACCGGCATTGTCAACGACCACAGTGCCGATTGCTTCCGGCAAAAGGCCGCGGGGAAAAGGCAGCGAACCCGCGTAGAACCCGCGTGAACGCTGCCTTTCTTTCCAGCTTCAAACTAAGTCTGCCAGCCCGTCTTTCCACATGGCCGGAATTCCGGCAGGGACGCGATCAAGATGCGCAAACTACTTCAGGCTGACCGTCGCCTTCAGTGGAAGTTTGTCCGACGAGCCGCCGACGAGAATGGTGTAATCGCCCGGCACCAACGTCCATGCGTCTTTACCCTCGTCGAAAATGGACAGGTACTTGGGGTCGATTTCGACTTCCACAGTTTTCTTTTCGCCGGCCTTGAGCTGCACCTTGCTCCAACCCACCAGCCTCTTCGGCGGCTCTTCCGCGCTCGCCGGAAGCGTCGCGTAGACTTCGGCAATTTCAGCGCCGGCGCGTGCTCCGGTGTTAGACAAAGTGAAAATTACTTTCACCTTATCACCTGGAGTTACAGTTAGCCCGGAATAATGGTAGGTGGTATATGAGAGACCGTAGCCAAAGGGAAACAGGACAGGCTTCTTCTCCGCGTCATACCACTTATAACCAACCTTGATGCCCTCATCGTAGACAACCTGGAACGGCGGCAGGCCCTTGGCCCATTGATCCGGCGTGGCTGCCGCACCGTCGAAGTGTTGCGATATGGGCGGTGGATGGGTGATGGTTGTATGGGGCAGATCGGCCTCGCTTTTCGGGAATGTGTTGGGCAGCTTGCCCGATGGATTGACGGAACCGAACAGAACATTGCCCAGAGCATTGGCGCCATCCGAACCCGCGTACCAGGCTTCCACGATTGCGGCCGGAGCTTCGACCCATGGCATGGTCACCGGGCTGCCGGATTCGATCACCACAACGGTGTGCGGATTGGCCGCGGCCACTGCTGCAATCAGCGCGTCCTGGTTATGAGCCAGCGTAAGCGTCGGCAGGTCCATGCCTTCGCTCTCCCACTGGTACGCGAAAACGATGGCCACGTCCGCGGCCTTGGCCAGCGCGGCCGCAGCCGCGGGATCGTCGCCGGAATCGTACTTGACAGTTGCCTTGGGCGCGCGCGCCTGGATGGCCTTGAGCGGCGAAGTGGGGAACCAGATCTCCTGTTGCCAGCGCGTAGCGCCCTTGCCCGGCGGCGCGATGGCGTTGCCTCCCGGCGGATCGACCTGCGCCGAGCCGCCACCGGAAATCATGCCCACGTCGGAGTGCGCGCCGATAACGGCGATGGTGTGCAGGCGGATGGGAATGAGCGGCAGCGTTGCGGCTTTGTTCTTGAGCAGCACGATGCCGGCTTCTTCGATCTTGCGCGCAACTTCAAGCCCGGCCAGGGGATCGACAACGCCGCGCTCCCGAGGGTAATCGATAACACCGGCAGCAAACATGGAGCGCAGAATGCGATGCACATGATCGTCAAGCTCCGCTTGCGGAATCGTCCCAGCATCAACCGCGGCCTTCAACTTGGCTTCAAAAAAAACTCGGCCTGGCTCTTCGTTGTCGAGGCCCGCTGCGGAGGCCTTCTCCGCCGAGTGCGTTCCGCCCCAGTCAGAGAGAACAAAGCCGGGGAACTGCCAGTCCTTCTTCAGCACATCCGTGAGCAGCCACTTGTTCTCGCAACTGAAGTCGCCGTTTACGCGATTGTACGAACACATCACCGCCGCCGGTTGACCCTGTTCAACTCCGATTTCGAAAGCCAGCAGATCGCTCTCGCGCGCCGCCCGCTTGGAGATGGTGATGTTGACCGAGTTGCGTCCGCTCTCCTGGTCGTTGAAGGCATAGTGTTTGATGTCGCCGATCACGTGCTGCGACTGCGTGCCTTCAATGAGCCGTGCAACCAGAGTCCCGGCCAGAATTGGGTCTTCGCCGAGATACTCGAACGTTCTGCCGTTGCGGGGTTCCCGCGTAATGTCCACACCGCCGCCCAACGACATGTTGTAGCCCTGGGCGCGCAGTTCGATGCCGATCAGCTTGCCATATTCATAGGCCGCATCCGGATCCCAACTGGCAGCCGCGGCCACGTTGGCAGGCAGCGCGGTGGAGTAGCGTCCGTTGGCGCCGCTCGAGCGCACGCCATAGGCAGCGTCGCTCATATCAATGCCGGGAATGCCCAGGCGCGGAACACCCACTTCATAGCCGACGCCGCGGTTGGATGGCATGTTCTCCTGCGTGAGCGGATCGTCCGTGGGCATGCCGACACCATGGAGCACTGCGATTTTTTCGTCGAGAGTCATCTCTTTGATGACCAGGTCGGCGCGCGCGTCCGCGGAAAGACTGGTGTCCGCCCACGGACCGGTGGGCTTGGGAGGCCGCTGGGGACGCTGTGAGCAGCTGGGAACAACAAGCAAGGTGACGGTCAGAAATGTGAGCGCCGCAAGGCAGTATCCGGCGCGAAGTTGGGAATGCTTCATGGAAACCCTCGGTAAACCGTTTTTTCAATGGCGAAGTCAATCCTATCAGCCAAGGGGGAGGGTTGTAAGGAGTCAAGTTGCGGTTTAGGATTCAGCGACCGGCGGCGTCGAATCAATTTGGACCGGCCGCTTCATCAAACTGATGTCCTGGGCACTCTCCGCTCCGGATTGGGAGCGGAAGGACTGAAGCAGACAAGCCGAACATCGGACATCCGTCCATCCAATTTCCTCAACTGCTCTTCGACAATTCCTCGCACGTGAGCCGGGTCGCCTTTCGCGCGCAGATTCGCCAGCACCTCATGCCGCTCCGCATGCGACGCGTCCAGATTTCCCTCGACCCTCGGCTCTTCGCCATTCCTGCAAATTGCCGCATTGAGCCATCCGCTCGATGAGCCGTCGAAAACCTTCAGGTGAACGATCGCAATCCCCGCCGCCGTCAGCGCCTCGTCCAGCGCATTGAGGAACGGCCCCACCACCAGCGCCGGGGAGCTGGGAACCACCGGTTCCAGAACAAAGCTCAAATTGAGCCACGCCAGGGCCGCTTCCGCGCGCGCGTAGCGTGCATAGTCGATCTCCAGCGTCGTCGCTCCCGCCTCATGAGAGCCGAAAAGAATTTCGTCGAGCCATTCCTGCACACCCTGTCCATTCTTCGCACTCAGCCACCGCGCCGCTTCGCTGGGAATGCCTTCCAGCAGAGCCGGTATCGCCGCCATTTCGGTGTAGAGATCGGCCTTCGTCATGCACACCAGGTCCGCTTCCTGAAGCTGCTTTCGGAACAGGAACGCCATGTCGGAATCCGCAACTTCGCCCAGTAGTTCTCGAGCGCGCGCCGGGTCAACCAGCACAGTGAATGGTGCGACGCGGTAGCTGCTCCACTCCTCTCGAAGGGGGCCGAAAACCGTGGCAGAGATGTCCGTGCAGCTTCCTACCGGTTCGGCAAAAATCACATCAAGCGGCTGCGTGCTCAGTTCCTCAATCACGCCAGTCAAACTTGAAAACCTGCAACAGAAGCAGCCGCCCGTCACTTCGCGCGCGAGCATTCCTCGCGCCTTCGCGTGGCGCGTGTCCACGACTTCATTGCCTTGGTCGTTCAGGATTACTGCACATCGCAGGCCGCGCTTTTCCAGCAGACGCGTAGCCGACAGAATCAGGCTGGTCTTTCCCGCACCTAGAAAGCCGCCGACTATCACAATCCACGGCCTCTTCCCATGTTCAGTCGAATTCATGAGCGCACCGCGACCCTGATTTTGCCCGTCGCTGCCAGGGCTCGGCGGAAGATCGCTTTCCAACATCGTGTCGCACCCATCGTGTCAATTGATGAGAGCGGCTCGGCGGCTCTCCGCGATCAT